>JBGTAZ010000270.1:0-11285 GCA_041749615.1 Leptolyngbyaceae cyanobacterium
ACACGCTGACTCCTCTCAATTCGTTCGTCTGAGTAAATGGTAAGACTACCAGCCTGAGTGTAGCGTGTTAGGAATTCATGCAGGAATTGATTGCCGAGTTGGGGCTGCTCTTGCGACACCCAATGGCTGCAATTGGAAAGGGAACGGAACTTGAAACACTCAAAATGGATCAGTCACGCGATGTGCAACTAATCGCCCTCACCCCAAACCCCTCTCCCTGCGGAGATGGGCTTTCAGAGATTCCGGTTCCCTCTCCCATCGGGAGAGGGCTAGGGTGAGGGCTGTCTTTGCATTGTTTTAGGAAAGTCGCACATCGCGTTCAGTCTCAAAATGGATCAGTAAAGATGCGCTGGGTTGCCCAAATCGGTTCGCCGTTTTCGTTCGTTTTGATGAAGGCTAAGCGCCAGGTTTTGCCTTCTTTTTGGCGTTGCAAATAGACTTCAAAGGGAGTTTGGCGTTGAGTAATTGCCCGTTGGGGGAGTTTGATGGTGTAGTCGCAGGTGCCTTTCACTTGATATGCCTGAAGCGCTTGAATTTGCAACGGATTTTTTTCAGAAATTTTGATATGTCGAATGTCGATTTCCGGCTGAAGATCTAATCGAAGTTGTTGGTTAAGCTGCTGCTGGGTTTGGCTTAGCTGCAACGCGATCGCCTGTTCCACTATATCGTTAGGTAACTTTACGCCGATAGTTCCGCAGGCAGTGAGCAACAGTGCCAGGGCGATCGCCCAAATAACTCGTCCCATTTAGATTTCCATGCCAGATTCCACCCCACAATTATGACGGGTAAAGGGTTGAGAAAGATTTAAGAGGTTGGGAGTTAAGCGCACGAGACCAGTCCCAACAAAAGGTCGGAAATAGCAGGTCAAAACAGCCTACAATGCAGGGCGATGTTAGAAGATGGGCGCTCACGCCAGAGGGAATTATGGAACTGGAAAACAAGTTAAAAGAAGTGAACACCAAAGCATTGGAGCAGGCGATCGCCAAAGTCATCACCGATGCCACCGGTTGGGAATATGACTGCACCTTTAAGGTGATTGAGTATGTGAACACGGGCACAGCAGAAGTGAAACTGGTGCTAGAAACCACCGACTGGCTCATGCCCAAGCAAGATTAATGCGCCAGGTTAGACTTTCAAGATTCTGCATGTTGCTTATAGCGTAACTAAATCGCCGACCTGGATTGTTTTTCCATCTTCGGAGGGGTGGGTGCGGGTGTTGACGGCTAGGCGGTAGTAGTGGTTAAACCGGGAGGCTGTTGCCCAAGTGGGGAAGGTGGCTTTGCGCTGTTCTACAAAGGTTTTTTGAAAGTCGGGGTAGGGTTGCCCGGTGATGGGGTCGCGGGTGGGCACGATGCAGCGCTGACAGGGATTTACGCCGAAGAACTGGACTGAGCCGACGTGAAAGGGAACCAGGTTGCCTGGGCTGCTGAATAGCCGATCTTCCCAGAAGGGTTCTGCGGCGGCAATTTCTAGGGTGGTGCGGAGGCGCGATCGCATCTCTTCCACGCTTAAAGGAAACCAGGCAGCAACGGCTTCGATGGTTTCGGTGCTGATGATCGTGGGTGCAGGGGATTCTGTGTCGTCGGGGAAACCCATTTCTAGGTTTTGGATCAGCTTGACGGGAAAGCCGAAGTATTCGCTCAGCCAGCGTTCTAAAGGGGTGCGATCGCCGTCTAAATGAAAGCCGATCACTTCTGCGGTATCTTTCACTTGCAGAGAAACGATCCGATTTTGCAGATCAAAACTGGCGCGGAGTTGGTGAATCGCCGGGATGCGTTTACCGTTGACAAACTGACCTTGATAGTCGATAATGGCAAATTCGCGATCGCCCTTGAGCGCCCCACTCGTCAGCACGGTTGCCTTGGCGATCACCACACCATCCAGAGATTTAATCGGATACAAAAGAATCTTGGCAAGATGAACCATAATGCGGTCTACTTTTCGGCTTCTTGAATCAGGTCACCCCATACTGCAACAATTGCAAATAGACTGGCGACCCACAGGGCAATACTTTGACTGTGGGTGCTAGCTAGAGCAACTAAGCCAATCACCACCAGCGCGGGTAATTTGCGTTTGGCAAACAGGGTCAGGCTCTGGTTCAAATCATGCCACAGGCGTTTTTGCTCGGCAATGCTACAGTCACCCATCACCTGCGTAACGAGCTTGCCTGTGGTGAGCAAGGTATATAAACGGCTGCGACTGGCGGGATAGCAGTATGGATTCAGCGCCAGAGCTTGATCAAAGCTGGCGATCGCGTCGTCACACTGCCCTAGCCGCCGCAATAATAGCCCCCGCTGATACCACAGGTGAAACTCCCGTGGCTTCAGTTGTAAGGCGCGATCGCAACTTTCCACGGCTTCTTGATCGCGCCCGACTCGCTTTAAGGCAACCGCGCGATCGCTCCATGCCGGGTAACAATTGGGCTGCGCGTCAATTGCCTGAGTGTAGTGGGCGATCGCCGCCTCAAACTGCTGCCCATCTGCCAATTGTCGCCCTGCTTGATAAAGCAGCAGCGCTTTGATCTCGGCGGGTGTGGCTGCATCCTCAATCTGTTGGCGGCGTTCTGTGGGGGTCAGGCTGAGGGCTGCTTCATAGTCCGCCTGGGAAAAGTCGTCTGGTTGATTCATAGAAGGTGCCGCCAAAATAGTAGACTGACGAATGGAAACTGAGACGAATTCACCCAAGGAAACCCGATGAGCGCAGAACTTGACCCCGCAACGTTGATGAAACAGCAAGTTGGAGCCGCCGCCGCCGCTATGGTGAAATCTGGTTCTATTGTAGGACTGGGAACCGGGTCAACCGCCGCATTTATGATTCAGGCATTGGGCGATCGCCTCAAATCGGGCGACCTGAAGGACATTCAAGGCGTGACCACTTCATTTCAAGGAGAAGTGCTGGCGCGAGAATGCGGCATTCCCTTAACCACCCTGGATGTGATTGACGGGATTGATATTGCGATCGATGGAGCCGATGAAGTCGATCCGGATCTCAACTTAATTAAAGGTGGCGGTGCCGCCCACACCCAAGAAAAGCTCGTGGAAGCCTTTTCTAAGCAATTTATCGTGATTGTAGACAGCAGCAAGCTGGTCGATAAACTGAATTTGAATTTTTTGCTGCCTGTGGAGGTTTTGCCCAAGGCGCTGAACCCGGTAACCAAGGCGATCGAGCGTTTAAATGGCAAAGTAACGCTGCGAATGGGCGTGAAAAAATCGGGTCCCGTCGTCACCGATCAGGGCAATTTGATTTTGGACGTGAAATTTACCAATGGGATTGACGATGCCGTCGCGCTCGAAAAGACCTTGAACAACATCCCCGGTGTGCTGGAAAACGGCTTGTTCGTCAACATGGTAGACCTCGTTTTAGTGGGTGAAGTGATTGATGGTCAGCCAACCGTGAGGGAAATTAAACGCTAAGTTAAGGGGAATGGCGAGTGGCGAATGGCGAACTCAAAACTCAAAACTCAAAATATTTCCTACGGAAACGCTTCGCGAACAAAACTCAAAACCCCGACCTCTGAACTCCGAACCCCAAACTCCGCACTCCTCCATGCCCCTATGCTCTACCGACGTTTTGGACGAACTGAACTACAAATGCCTGTGTTCTCTTGCGGGGGAATGCGATATCAATACAAATGGCAGGATGTGGCGCTGAAGGATATTCCGGCGGATAATCAGGCGAATTTGGCGGCAACGATCGCGCGATCGCTCAACGTCGGTGTCAATCACATTGAAACGGCGCGGGGCTACGGCAGTTCAGAACTACAGCTTGGGCAAGTGCTGCATCAATTTCCCCGCGAAAAACTGATTATTCAAACTAAAACGTCTCCCAAAGAAAACGTCAAAGAGTTCCGTAAAACGATTGAGCAATCCTTGGCAAATCTGAAGCTAGACTATATCGATCTATTTGGGATGCACGGGATTAACACCGATGAGATTCTAGACTGGACGGTGCGTCCGGGTGGCTGCATGGACGTAATTCGCGATTTGCAGCGGCAGGGTAAAATTCGCCATGTGGGGTTTTCGACTCATGCCGCCGACCCACAAGTGATCGTCCGCGCTTGCGAAACCGGACAATTTGACTATGTGAATCTGCACTGGTACTACATTAATCAGCGCAACTGGGCTGGGGTTGAAGCCGCCACTCGTCAAGACATGGGCGTTTTCATTATCAGTCCCTCCGATAAAGGCGGAATGCTGTACAGTCCGCCTCAGCGCTTAGTGGATCTGTGTGCGCCGCTTAGCCCGATTGTGTTCAATGATTTATTTTGCCTGAGCCATCCTCAAATTCATACGCTGAGTGTGGGCGCGGCTCGTCCTCAAGATTTTGATGAACATTTGAAAACCTTGGAGTTCCTCGATCTCGCCAATGCAGTGCTACCCCCAATTTTGCAACGGTTGGAAGATGGCGCGATCGCTCGACTGGGCGAAGACTGGTACAAAACCTGGCATGTGGGATTGCCGACGGTTGACGAAACGCCGGGACGGTTGAATATTCCCGTGGTTCTGTGGTTATGGAACCTGGCGATCGCCTTCGACCTCACCGAATACGCTGCCATGCGTTACAACCTGCTGGGTGAGGCAAGTCACTGGTTCCCCGGTGCCAAAGTCGATCAAATTGATCTGAACTCGCTCACGCCTTACCTAAAAGACAGCCCCCATGCCGACAAAATTCCTGTCATCCTGCAACAAGCTCACGACTTGCTCGGTGGAGCAGCCGTGAAGCGCCTTTCCCAGTCCTAAGCTGACTTTTTTCGACTGCAACTGTGTATAAGATCTTGTAGCAGCTTCTTGATATCTTTGCTATGAACGCGATCGCGGTGAACTCGGTTCAGAATGCTTCTATGGACTACACTCCTCAGCTAAAGCAGTTAATGCAACAGGCAGGGTTGGTTCGCTTCAAAGAATTGAGCAGTGCGGCGACTGTTTCAGAAAAGCAAATTCGCAAGCTGCGGCAAGGGCATATTGAGCAAATGCAGGTTACCACGGTACAAAAACTGGCTGAGGCGTTGCAGATTTCTTTCTTAGAGTTGATTGCTACTTTTTCAGAGATTCCTGTAACTCTATCTCCTAACTCTCAACCGCCACACTCTAGCAACATTGCCGATTTACAGCAGGAGTACGATCGCCTAGAACGTCAGCTAGATCAGCAAAAAGAAGTGCTTTGGCAAGAATTTCAGCAGTCTAGCTTGCAGGTGTTGGAATCGCTGCTGTTGCAATTGCCGACGGCGGCTTATGCGGCTCAGCAAAATCCCCAGGTGCCAGCGGTAAAGCTATTGCCCTTACTGCGCCCGATTGAGATATTGTTGCAGCAGTGGGGCATTGAGGCGATCGCCCCGGTTGGCGTTGAAATTTCTTACGATCCCCAGCAGCACCAACTAATGGAAGGAACGGCGGCAGTGGGCGATCGCGTGCGAGTCCGGTATGTCGGCTATCGGCAGGGCGACAAGCTGCTCTATCGGGCAAAAGTTAGCCTGTCTGGGTAGCAGCGCGTGCCAACCCGAATACTAGATTTCGCAGGTATATTTTCAAAATAGCGCGTTCGTAAGCGACCTTAAGCCTCCCCTTGAATTGCGAGGTGCTGGCAGTTTTCATATGTAAAAAACCCCTAGACATTTTTGTCTAGGGGTTAAAGTTTCACTAATAACGCACCAACTATGCGTTGTAAGGAGCGACACCGCTGAATTTCAGCTTGGCTGGATCAGGGTTGCTGCCGATATTGCGATCGACTTTGTTGACCGTTGCACGACCAGGATTGACCTTTTCAGGGAAAACGCCATCGGCAGGGTGCAAGTATTGCACTTCTCCATTTGGGAAAATGCGATAGATTTTGTAATCCATGATTTTCATTTTCCGCAACTGCTGACCACCGAGTGCGAGGCATTGCTCTTTACGAGCTAAGTATAAAAGGTTCTCACCTTGTCGCATAACGGCTGCACCGCCAGTCGGCATTTCAAAAACCTGTTCAGTAGGACTAGTCCAGGTAATTGCATATTTTTCTTCGATCAGGGCTTTCGTCAGTAGTCCACCAGTGCTACCACCAAAAATGGGAGGTTGTCCAGTCAGAGTGTCTGCCATTGGATATTTCTCTCAATGTTTTAGGGAATCCTATCACTGAGCTTGTCTCCTTCTATGGACTTTTGAGGGAACTGTAATAGTTCTTTAGCTATTAACCGTTAACCTGTGGTTTAAGGCGGTTGTGCCGTTGTAACGGTGTTGTAATATTCAATCCGTTACTGATGGGCTGATCTAATTCTCTCTGTAGGATGAGATCGTTGCGATCGCGCAATAATCAGGGCAGGCGATCGCTGCCTCCGAGAGTGCCGTGACCGGATGCACCGTGCATTTCAGACAATATTGTTGAGTAAAATATTGACATTGACTACAAGGAATCTGATGCAGCTTCCTCAAATGCTTTACCCCCTCTCGTGCTGCTAGACACACACTCCAAGCAAATAGCGCCATCATCAGCCAAACGCTCACCGCACAAAAAAGCGTACTTACTTCATGAAAAGACTGGACTGAAAGGTGTTGGTTCATCATTGTTTGACTCATGGCTGCAACTCATACACCAAACGCTTGTTTCAGTTGCGCCACCCAGGTTTTGATCCGTTCATCCGTCAGATCGGACTGGTTATCTTCATCAATCGCTAACCCGACAAAGGTGCCATTTTGAACTGCTTTAGAGGCACTAAAGTCATAGCCTTCTATAGACCAATAGCCGACTGTTTTGCCCCCTAAAGACGAGATTTTTTCTTCCAAAATGCCCATTGCGTCTTGAAAATTATCGGAATAGCCAATCTGATCTCCTGCCCCAAAATAAGCAACTTTCTTGCCACTAAATTCAATCGTATCTAACTCCTCAAAAAAGCCATCCCAGTCGCTTTGGAGTTCACCAATATTCCAGGTTGGGCAGCCCATAATCATGCAGTCATACTCCGCGAAATCATCGGTTTCTGCGTCGGAAATGTCATACAAACTCACCACACTTTCTCCACCAAACTGCTTCTGAATTGCCTCAGCCACAATTTGAGTATTGCCCGTTTGAGTGCCGTAAAATAAGCCGATCTTTGCCATGAAAACTCCTAAGAAAAAACAGCGAATGTCTCTACAGTTGAGGTTGATATTCGGGCTTAGACTGCGCTAGAGATTCACCGACTAAGCCCGAACATTCGTAAGAGTTCCGCAAGAAATAGAGATCGCGCGATCGCTATTTCTTGGATGCCCGAAGGTCTTTTGTCCGTTTGCGATTAGGATTCAGCACTCGCTGCATCTAACGCTTTTTCCACCCGCTTAAAGTCAAACCCGATCGCCCGCAAAGCGTGCCATAGATGACCCTGCAAGAAGAAGAACGCTAGAAAGAAGTGAGTATTTGCCAACCAAGCACGAGCCGTATGCCCCCCTCCAGCAAGCTGCACCGTATCCGCAAAGTAAGGGGTCACTCCTAACTTAAACTCCAACACCGGTCCATAAAATTCAACCGGGTAAGCCAACGTATTGACGGCGCAGAAATAGGACGCAACAAAGCCTGCTAGCGCAATACCGCCCAAGGAATAGGACAAGATTGCTTCACCCGAAAAATCCAATACTCTCTTTGCCCAAGGCAATGGCTCTTTAACAATGTGCCAAACGCCGCCCAGCAGCAGCATAATTCCCACATAAATATGTCCACCGACCAAATCTTCCAGGTTGTTGACGCTGGCAAAATGGGTTTGATAGCCATAAATGATCGATGGATCAAGCGTTGGAGCCGTCACCACTCGCACCGTCTGACTTGCAGCGTCATATAAGCCGCCCCAAAACATGGCTTTGGCAACGAGCAATAGCGCCCCCGCTCCCAAAAACAAGAGATGATGTCCTAAAATCATGCCCAGTTGCTTGGGAGCGTTCCACTCAAAATGGAATCGACGAGCGCGACCCGTGGCATCTTTTAGGTTTTCGGGTGCTTTGAAGGCATGGAAGAGTGCACCCGCCCCCAAAACTGCCGAAGAAATCAGGTGAACCGCCCCAACGACAAAGAAAGGATAGGTGTCTAGCACTTTTCCACCGTCACCAACCCCCAAGCCCAAAGTGGCGAGATGGGGCAGCAAAATTAACCCCTGCTCACCCAAAGGTAACTCAGAGTTATAGCGAGAGATTTCAAATAAGGTGAACGCTCCTGCCCAAAAAACAGTGAGGGCAGCTTGGGCAACATGGGCTGAAATAAATAGCCCTGACAACTTGGCAAAGCGGGCGTTGCCTGCCCACCAGTCGTATTTGACAGAAGGATTATCGTAGGTCTGCATAAATCAATACATCCTTGTAGGTGTATAGTTGCTACTTGTTTATTGAGAAATAAAGTCAATAAACTTTCAAGCGCTAGTCTATAACTATTCTCAATAAGAGTGAGATTAAGTTTTGTGAATGAGTGGTTTGATCAAAACAGTATCTAATGCTGCAAGGCTATGATTTGCAGCATTAAGTCCGATTTCTGACTGATTCGGGAGGTTTTGTCGGAAGCTAAGGGAGCGATCGCGTACCTGAAAGCCTCAAGATTTTCAAGACATCAATTATTAATAGGAATAATATTCAATAGGGTAAAGCTGCTAAGATCTGCGAATGAAATCAACTGCTACCTAAAATTACAAATCTATCCTGTGGGAAATCATATTTGCATTCAGCAATGTCTGTCTTTCATTTTGGATTAAACCTTTGAGGCGCTGAAGGTGTCGCACTGTTTGAGGCTACCCGACTGAACGCCACGCTTAAACCAGCGAACCCGCTGAGCCGAACTGCCGTGGGTGAAAGAATCAGGCACCACATAGCCTCTTGCTTGAGTCTGGAGGCGATCGTCCCCAATTTGGCTAGCCGCATTTAAAGCTTCTTCAAGATCGCCCGGTTCCAAAATTTGTTTCGTTTGATTTGCCTGGTTTGCCCACACACCCGCGAAACAGTCGGCTTGAAGCTCAACTCGCACTGAAAGCTGATTGGCTTCGGTTTTGCTAACTTGCCGCTGGAGTTGATTCACTTTGGGGAGAATGCCAAGCTGATTTTGCACATGATGCCCCACTTCATGGGCAATCACATAGGCTTGGGCAAAGTCGCCGGGGGATTGAAGCTGATTTTTCATGTCGCGAAAGAAGCTAGTGTCGAGATATACTTTGCGATCGCTAGGGCAATAAAACGGACCTGTCGATGACTGGGCTACCCCACAAGCAGAACTGACCGCACCCGAAAATATCACCAGCTTCGGCTCTTGATAAGTTCGTCCCAAAGCTTGAAACTGTTCGTTCCACACGTCTTCTGTTTGGGCAAGCACCGCAGAAACAAACTTAGTTTCTTGGGTCGGCGCTGGAGCTTTACCGCCTTGAGGAGCATTAGAAACAGGTGGATTGTTGTTAGCCTGATCCAAAACGATGCTTGGATCGCCGCCCAGTAACGTTACAACAATGGCAAGGATAATCGTTCCAATGCCGCCGCCCGCAACGGCTTTGCCAACCCCACCACCGCGCTGATCCTGCACATTGTCACTTTGCCGACCCATTTGCCACTTCATCGCCAATCCCTGAGTAAAAGCTAATTCGTTAAAGATACCGTATTGGCTTGATGCTAGTGCATCCCTACAAAGTAAGAGTTGACTGAAGAAAATGACTATTTGCAGCGATACGATTAGCATCCAACCTGCCTAGTTATGTTGGACACTATCACTTGGGTCTATCAGGGATATGATGCTCAGACTCAGTATTGGGAGAAGCATCGGTGTCTAACGTGATTGTTCAGCTTTTGATCATTGGTTTGGTGGCTGGGGTCGCAGGCGGTATGTTTGGGATTGGCGGCGGCGCGATTATGGTTCCGGCGATGGTGTTGCTGCTGGGCATGGATCAAAAGTTGGCGACGGGCACGTCGGTGGCTGCCCAAATTTTGCCGATTGGCTTGTTTGCCGCGATCGTCTATCAGCGCAATGGCAATTTGAACCCGTGGCACGCGGTGTATATTGCGATCGGGCTGTTGATTGGCAACTTGTTTGGGGCATTGGTTGCGAATCAGCCTTTCATTAGCAGCGAAATGATGGAAAAGCTATATGGCGTGTTTTTGTTTGTGATTGGCGGGCGTTATTTATTCTTTAGTTGAGTCACCCCCGATAATTTGGGTTTGATACTCTTGTTCGCTGATTAAGTCGTAGGTTGTTTCAACGCGATCGAGGAAGACAATCCCATCTAAATGATCGAGTTCGTGTTGAAAAATTCGGGCGACGAAATCGGTGAGGGTTTGCTGATAGAGAATTCCATCTCGTCCAGTATATTCCACCTGAATGGTGGTGTGGCGGGGCACTAAGCCCCGAATGCCGGGAACGCTGAGGCATCCTTCCCAGTCTTTTTTGGTTTCGGCGGAGTGAGCGATCATGCGGGGGTTGAGCATTGGCGTAGGCTCCATTTCTGGCGCATTGGGATAGCGGGGATTGGGGCGAGATGCCACGATGAACAGCCGCACCGACTCGCCCACTTGGGGTGCGGCAATTCCTACGCCGTTTGATTGGTTGACTGTCAGCAGCAGTTGATCGATTAGC
This sequence comes from Leptolyngbyaceae cyanobacterium, assembly GCA_041749615.1. Taxonomy (GTDB): domain Bacteria; phylum Cyanobacteriota; class Cyanobacteriia; order Leptolyngbyales; family Leptolyngbyaceae; genus ULC077BIN1. The sequence goes on from JBGTAZ010000270.1 coordinate 10,543, forward strand.
GTTTGTATCTGCGGATTGGGCAAGGGTGAGGTTGGCGAATCGTTGTTTATAGGAATCATTTCTGCGACCTGTCGCAAGATTGGATTTCCTAGCTCAATCACTGCTAACGGTTCTGTGTTCTCCATTCCCTGACTCCCCACTCCATTAATTCCCCATTTTTTGATGGTGCGTTTTGCAAGGCTCAACACACCCTACGCTTCCCTTTTCCCTATTCTCCCAATTGGGCGGTTTGGGTGGGGAAGGTGCCTAAACGGACTGCTAGGTTGAGCGATCGCCCGCTGCGTTTCACTTCTACCTGAAGGGTGCCGCCGACTGCATTTTTTTCGACTGCTTGTTGCACCTGATCGGAGGTGGCGATCGCGGCACCGTTAATTTTTTGGATAATGTCTCCGAGTTGCAGCCCCCCTTTGGCAGCGGGTGAGTTCCGCATGATGCCGACTACAACAACACCGCGATCGTCAGAGATTTTCAGATTGGTTTCGGGATCGCTGTTGATCTGTTGTCGCAGGGCAGGGGTGAGAGTCGCCATCCGAATTCCTAAGTAGGCATGATCTACCTTGCCTTTGGTGATCAGTTGCTCGGCAATTTTTTGAGCCGTGTTGATGGGAATGGCAAAGCCTAAACCTTGGGCACCGCCGATGATTGCCGTGTTTACCCCGATTACTTCACCGCGCTGGTTGAGCAGAGGACCACCAGAGTTTCCTGGGTTAATCGCTGCGTCGGTTTGAATGAAGTTGACGCGC
>JBGTAZ010000271.1:0-6574 GCA_041749615.1 Leptolyngbyaceae cyanobacterium
ACTGCTAGAAGGGTATGTGCCAGGCGGATCGCTATGTCTTTCCCGGTCGCCATCGTCACAATGGCAGCATCAATCCCCGCTCAGCTGATGAGATTCTCAAGGCCGCTTGCGATCGGGTGAAGATTGAGGGAGTTTCGACCCACAGCTTTAGACGGACGGCTCTGACTCGCATGAGTAATGCTGGGGTGCCTCTTCGTCATATTCAAGAGATTAGCGGACACAAAGACTTGGCAACCCTTCAGAAGTATTTAGAGGTTTCTCCAGAGCATCGCAAGTCGGCGATCGCCACTCTTAATTTCTGAGCGTTTATGATTCGCCTTTGTTTAGCAACGGAACAAAAAACAACGCTAAGGCTGAAAGCCTTGCAGGGTAACGGTTTCAGCCGTCGTTTTTGGCATTTTCGCAATGGCTTCAATGGCTATAACCTTTGACTGGTCTAGCTTTTAGGCAATTAAGACACTACTTCCTACAGGAAATGTTATTCAACTGCTACTAAATGAGGGTCAACCGAAGATTCACCTCATCAAGGTCAAACTCGCTTGGGTCGAAGTGTCCACCGCTCCACTCCAGCATCTGCTCATGATCGGGATGCGCTAGGTCTTGGATAGCGGCGACAAACTCTGCATAGCCCCACACCCCGCCGCAATCTTCAGGTGGACAGGCTCGCTTTCCAGTCAAACAGGTGGGATAACGCCTATCAGCTTCTCGTGGCAATACCTTTTCGACTAAGATTTCGTGGTTCCAACCGTCCCCCATATCGTAAGTGTAGAGGAACTTAAACTTCTCACTCGTGACGAATTGACTAAGCTTGGCTGTCTTCTCGTTGCGGACGTTGAAATCATATTCGGGCAGGGGTTGACCATATTCAATCCCATTGACCGTGAACTGATGCAAATGAGAATCAGTCCAACCCATCGATCGCTGAATGACGTAGTGAAGCTGCTCCAAGGTCGTTGTATCGAGTACCTGCACTCTGCGCCAGATGGGAGGTTTAGCATCTGTGAGCGTCATTTTGAGTTGATAGACCGTTGGGGAGTTTGCCGATTTACGAGGTGCCATCGTCGTTTGGGTTGAAGTTACACTCAGTTTGTTGGTCAAGAGTATGTCGCCTACTTTTGACCAGTTTCAAGTAAAGAACACTATTTGTTCAGATAACTCATTATTAGTGCCCATGCTGACTGCCTATTTTACCAGATCAGATAGTGCCCGTTTTGCAACGACTTCCGCACGGGCTGATGTTACTTTTTGATAGCGCAATGTGGTCTGAATCTGCTCATGTCCCATCAAGGCGCGCAGTTCTTCAATGCCCATTAACCCGACTCGCTCAGTGGCAAAGGTATGTCTTAAATCGTGAATGCGGACTCCGACTAATTGGGAACTTTGGGTTAACTGTTTCCAGTTTTTATAAACGGTCGCATAGCTCAATCGACTGATGATACGGGAGATCGGTTGTTGTGCCGTAAACAGGGCTAGACAGTCAGAATGACGGTCATAGGGCAGATATCGTTCTAAAGCTTTAGCTGCACTCAGACTGTAGAAGCACCACCGTTTTTTATTGCCTTTGCCAATTACCTGAAACTTGCAGTTGTCCTGATCAATCTCTGTCAAATCGAGGGCAAGGATTTCAGCAATTCTAGCTCCGCTCTGGTGCAACAGATACACCAACGCAGTCATCCGCACATCTGATTGAATGGCGATATAGAGGTGCTGCAATTGCTCATCATTGAGATAGCGAATGGTTTGGTCACTGTCGTGTTCACCTTTGCTGCTGTCAGGCTTGCGCTGCTTGAGTCGAGCCATTGGGTTCGCTTTGATGTAACCCCGTTCCAGGGCAAAGTTAAGCAGCGATTGGACAATTGCTTGGTGCCGTCGATGGGTGGTGTAAGTCAGATGACTCAGGCTGTTGAGGTAATCTTCTAGGGTCGGGCGAGTCAAGATCTCAATTGGGGTTTGACCGTATTGCTCAAGCAGGAGCAGTAGCGTGGATTCATAGGAACGTCGGGTGCTGGAGGCATACCCAGGACGATTGAGGAATTCAGTCGCAACGGTCGCTAAAGTGATAATCCGCATTCGCTGATATAAAGTATAGAAACTTCCTTTTGTGGTAGACAATAGTGTACTATTTCTCTGTCGTTTTGCTGCATGAGTTTTATGTCGCAACTGCTGTCTGATTTGGCTCCTCAACCTCAAGAATCCTTACAGGGATATGTGCGCCGCCTGCGATCGCAGCGTCAGTTAAGCCAAGAACAACTGAGCCAAGCAGCGGGAGTGCATCGCCAAACGATTGGCAAGATTGAGAGTGGCACAACGCAGCGCTTGAATCAACGGGCTAGAAGTGGATTGGCATTGGCGCTGGCAATTCCAATGGAATACCTGGATGCAGTCTGCCAGGGAACAACCGTTGCGCCTGTAGTTCATCTCAAGTTTTGCCCCCGCTGTTGGATACCCGGAAGCCCGCCCGACCCCCTATGGACTGACCTTCGTAGCAAGCACTGTTTTGCTTGCGGCACTCTTTTGCTAAGTCGCTGTCAGCAGTGCCAGGAGCCGATTATGTCGTTGAAGTTCCGCTTCTGTCCTTACTGTGGCAAGGGCTACAAGTCTCATTAATTTGTGAATATCTTCTATGCCCGTTAATTTTCTCAGTGAGGCAGAACGGAGCCGCTTTAGTCAATTCCCGGATGCGGTTTCAGAATCAGATCTGATTCAATATTTCACCCTCACCCCGGATGATCAAGTGCAGATTAAACGACAGCGGCGCTCAGAGAATCGCCTGGGCTTTGCCTTACAGCTTTGTATTCTGCGCTATCTCGGCTTCTGTCCAGATGACTTGCAACCAGTTCCTACGGAGGTCGTCGAGTGTCTGGCACAACAGTTGCAGACTCCAGTTGCATCCCTGACTCGCTATGCTCAACGCACCCAAACTCGGACTGAGCACTTGCAGCAGATCCAGTCCTATTTGGGATTTCGTGATCCGACTGCTCAGGATCTTAAGCAGTTGGCAAGGTGGCTGCTAGAGCGGGCAATGGAACACGACAAGCTCTCATTATTATTTCAACTGGCTGCTGAAAAGCTTTACAGCGAAAAGATTGTGCGTCCAGGAGTAACGACTCTGGAACGGATGGTTTCGACGGCGCGTCGTCAGGCAATGGTCAAAACTTATCGTTTGCTCAAGCCGCTGCTGACTCGACAACGGCGATCGTTTCTCGATCAACTGTTGCAACCTGATGCTGCCTTGCGAAATACTCGATTGAATTGGCTGCGTCGTCCAGCGACGACAAACTCCCCATCTGCCATTCTCATGGCAGTTGAGAAAATTCGTTATCTCAGGCAACAACAGGTGCATCAGTGGGATGTGTCCTGCCTCAATCCTAATCGACTCAAGTTTTTAGCCCGTTTAGCCAAGAAGGTGACCAATCAGTCCTTGCAACGAGCACCAGTTGAGCGGCGATATCCGATCCTGGTCGCGTTTGCTCAACAAATACTGATTGAAGTCACCGATGAGGCAGTCGATTTGTTTATCCGCTGTTTAGCAGAAACCCACGGTCGTGCCCGGCGAGATCTGCAAACCTTTCGTCAACAGGAAGCCGTCACGATCAATGAAAAGGTAATTTTACTGCGGCAACTGGGGCAGGTGGTGCTCGATCCAGCGGTGACAGACCCGCAGGTGCGCTCAGACATCTTCACCCGTATTCCTCGCGAGCGATTACAGCAAGTCATTGAGGAGTGCGATCGCCTGATTCGTCCGCAACCCGATGAGTCCTATGATTTCTTTGCGGGTCGCTACAGCTATATCCGACAGTTTGCCCCAGCTTTTCTCGACACTTTTACCTTTAGCACGAATCGCGATGATGACCCGTTGCTCAAAGCCGTGGCGATCATCCGTCAACTCAATGAACAAGGCAAACGAACGGTGCCCCAGGATGCTCCGATGGCATTTGTTTCTCCTCCGTGGCAGCCTTTCATCTACAATGCTGCGGGTCAAATTCAACGTCGCTACTATGAGTTATGCGTGCTGTGGGAACTGCGTCGGGCGCTGCGCTCAGGTAATCTCTGGATTAACGGCAGTCGTCGCTACGCCAATCCTGAAACTTATTTGCTCCCCAAGGTGCAATGGGCGCAGATCCGCACGGAGTTTTGTCAACTGGTGGGAATGCCGGAAGGGGGAGAACAACGCCTCAAGGTGCTCAACACTCAACTCGACAGCGAACTGGTCAAGTTCACTCAGACGTTGAAAAACAATAACGGAGTCCGCATCGAAGATGAGCAATTGATTCTTTCACCCCTGGAAGCAGAGTCTCCTTCAGATACGGTGAAAGCGTTACAGGCGCTGGTGTCAAAGTGTTTACCCTTAGTAGATTTAACCGATCTAATGATCGAAATCGATCAATTGACGCGATTCACGCAATCCCTGGTACATACGGGTGGCAACTCATCTCGCTCACCAGAAACGCAGGTGTATTTGTATGCCGCGATCCTGGCTCAAGCCTGCAATTTAGGACCCACCGTCATGGCTCAAGTGGCTGATTTATCGTACAGCAGCTTGCGTTGGCATACGAATTGGTATTTAGATGACAACACTCTACCCCCGGCTATCACGACTTTAGTCAACTACCATCACGACTTACCCCTGACTCAAGTTTGGGGCGGCGGCACGCTTTCCTCGTCAGATGGGCAACGCTTTCCAGTCACGCTCAAAAATGCTCAGTCAACGGCACTGCCTCGCTATTTTGGCTATGGCAAAGGCGTAACGTTCTACACTTGGACTTCTGACCAGTTCTCCCAATACGGCAACAAGGTGATACCATCCACCACGCGGGATGCCACCTATGTGCTTGATGGTATTCTCGATAATGAAACGGATTTAACGATTCTGGAACACACGACAGATACAGCCGGATATACCGAAGTCATTTTTGCGTTGTTTGATCTGTTAGGTTTATCGTTTGCACCTCGCATTCGAGATATTGGAGATCAGCAACTCTATCGGCTGAAACAACAGTTATCTGATGCGACGCTCAAACCGCTGCTCAACCGTCGAATCGATCGCCAACTGATTCTAGAATGCTGGGATGATATGTTGCGGGTTGCGGGTTCTCTCAAACGCGGGTGGATCACGGCATCTCTACTAATGGGCAAGCTACAGTCGTTCCCAGAACCGAATCGGTTGTTGCAGGCATTCCAGGAGTATGGACGATTAATTAAGACTATTTTCATCCTGCGTTACCTCAATAGCGAAGACTATCGGCGACAGATTAACCGACAGTTAAACAGAGGCGAATCAATCCACTCACTCCGACGATTTCTCATGTTTGCACGTCAGGGTGAACTACGAAAACACAGGGCAGAAGAATTAGAAAATCAGTCTAGTTGTTTGACGTTAGTGACGAATTCTATCATTCTATGGAACACGATTTACATGACTGCTGTACTGGATTACCTCAAGCAAGAGGGATATCCAGTCAGTGAGGAGGATATTGCCCATCTTTCGCCTGCCCGCTTTGACCACATCAATCCTTATGGCAAATACCGCTTTGATGTAGCTGAAAACCAGGACAGACAAGGGTTACGTCCGTTGAGACCTCTGTGAAACCATCAAAAACGAAGGCTGAAACTGTTACTCCATAAGGCTTTCAGCCTTAGCGTTGTTTTTTGTTCCGTTGCTAAACAAAGGCGAAGCTGGGAACAGGGCTGAATCAGACACCAATTGCAGGTGACACTGCGGCTAAGAGGGAGTTCCTATGGTGAAACTGAGCCTAGAAAAGCAACCGATAGCGGGGCAGTCGCAATGCTTAGACTGACCTTGCCAAAGATTAGTATCCCGCCGCGTTTTCAGCCAACAGCGGTCAGAGTAGGGGGTTTTGGCGGTTGAATTGGCTACACCTAACGGAACGATCAATCGTAAAGACGGAACGAAGAAAAACGGGCTTAAGGTCTGTGAATGGTCGAATTCACGGTAAACCGGACGAAGGGCTTAATTCCTTAAGCACGGGTAGGACAAGGCGTAATTGCCTTGAGGTATTCAGAATACACAGAACCAAGTAGACCATGATTAGGCACAGTTTAATCACTAGTGAATCTTGGAAAGCCTTACCCTGGAAACTATTCCGGCGGCGGCTCTTCCGGTTACAACGTCGCGTGTACAAAGCAGTTCAAGCGGGCGACAAGCGTAAAGCGCGGTCATTACAGAAACTGATTCTCAAATCTCAAGCAGCTAGACTACTCGCTGTCCGACAAGTAACGCAGTTAAACGCGGGTAAGAAAACGGCAGGTAGAGATGGGAAAGCGTCCCTGACGGTTGAAGAACGCTTCACCCTAGCAGACGCACTCTCAAACCATCCTCTCAACTGGAAGCATCAAGGCTTACGGGCAATTCCCATTCCTAAAAAGGATGGCACGACCCGAATGCTCAAAGTGCCTACAATGGCGGATAGAGCGTGGCAATGCCTGGCAAAATATGCCCTCGAACCAGCGCATGAAGCAAGCTTCCATGGGCGAAGCTACGGGTTTAGGACGGGTCGCTCGGCACAGGATGCCCAGAAATACCTCCATCAAAACCTCGGTGGACAAGCCAATG
>JBGTAZ010000272.1:0-10313 GCA_041749615.1 Leptolyngbyaceae cyanobacterium
ACAGATGTACGGCAGGGCTGGCTTAGAGCTACTCGCTAAGCGCTTCATTATGGCTGCATAACGGCAAGCTCAACGTAGTGCAGCAATCGTTTTCTCGGCTTCACCAAAAGCTCGGAAGAACCCTTTGTGCTTGACATCTAATACCTGATCCCATTTGCCGTCTCTTAAAGCGGTGTGAGCGCTGTAATAGTCTGACTCCGCTCGATACGTTTGACAATCCCCTTGATGAGAGGCTGCCAGCAGGGTGTGAGAGGGCTACTGCAAGCGAACAAATACTTTGACCCAAACCGCGATCGCGATCGACAGCGTAAAGCTAGCCAAAAGCCACAGCCACACTATTGGAAGCCGTCTGAATTATTGCTCTCAACGAATGCACCCAGCGCACTTGATTTGAATATCAAAATTCTGCTGAGATTTTTATGCATATCCCAGGGGCTTAAGCCAAGCATAAAACCGTAGCGACTGCCAGCCTGGGTCAAACCATGCACAGTCATAATTTAGGGTTTGCGGAGGTTTGCGGGAACTCCAATCGGGGATAGTTGGGCGATCGCTCGTAAATTTTGGCTCCGCAGCAAGTCATTTAAACTAAGGTTGCGTCCTTCAATTTGGGCGACGGCTTCAATAGCGGAAAGTAATGACTGCGCTGCTTCGGGTTCAGTGTAGCCTCGTCGCTGCGCGACCTGAATTGCGGTTTCATCGGCATCCAGTTCTTTTTGAGTGCTGCGATTTTCACGCCAAAGCTGGGTGCCCGCGATCGCGCTTAAGGCACCAGCGGCAACCATGCCCACGGCATCTGCCTGCACCGCCTGCACCGCAACACCCAATACTCCCGCGGCAACTGCCGCTTGATACCAACTGGGGCGAAACCACTTGATGCTCGTCATCCAGCTAACAGTACGCAGGACGAGGAGGTCGCACTCAGGACGCGACAATTGGCTGAGCAAATCAAAATTTACCCAAATCGGGCGAGCCGTCATCCAGGGCATGGGAAATGGATGATCAATTACATGCCGCTGCTCTGGCTTACTCACCAGCTTAGTCATCATCCGACCAGAGGCTGGCAACAAATCCATTAAGCGATACATCTCTGAGTCTGAGTACATAGCGGGAGCGGTGAGTATTGTGTGCAGGGTAAAAGGACTTAAGCAAAATCTACCACCTAAACTCCCCCCCTGACACCTATTTCCTAAAGTGGCTCAAGACTAAAGTGGCTCAAGACTATTGGCTAGAGCAGCAACTGCACCCGGCACCCGGTCGGCTCCGGCTGGAGTCGCGGCAATGAGCAACAACAAAATATATTTAGAGGATGGGCGCACCAAAATCACGCCGCTCATCGGTTGGGTGGTTCCGCCTAGCGTCAGGGCACCTGACCAATTCATCACGGCACCGCCGCCCTCTTCCAGTTGGGCAGGAACAGGCTGAAACCCTTCGCCGCGCTGGAATGCCGCGATCGCAATTTTGGCAAGACTGTCGCTGTTGTCATAGCCCGCATTCAGCCCGATCGGATTGCCCAGGGGTTGGGACTGAGGCACCACGACATACGCCAAGTTGCTATCCAAGGATTCGACTAGCACAGAGCCAGCCAACGGACTCACTTTATAATCTTGCAAAATGCCGACCCGATAGCGTCCGCTTGGATCTTGATAGATGCTGCCCATGGGTAAGGGCGGCGCAGTCGATGCCGGGGGCGCGAAGGAGGGCGATCTCGGCGGATTGACGGGAATGGCAGGCAAGGAGCCGGGAGGTGCAGTGGGGGCAGGATTGCCAGGTTGAGCGACAGGTTGGGCAATCGCGGCAGGGACTTGAAAAGTACTTTCAGAGGGTTGATCATAGCCGCTGAATATCAGGGCGATCGCGCTGATGATGCCCAAACTCACTAACCACAGTCGTTTCCGATTCATCCCTGCGCTCCTGTTTCGTTGCAATGATCCAAATCGCTTCATGGGCTACCGTCCTAAAATTGCCGGGTTTCCCGTGTCATACACTCCGGCGATGCAGCCAATCATCAGCGTTGCCAGAGTCGCCGCCCAGAGAGCCTTCCAACCTAGTTCAGTAATATCGCGACGGCGCGACGGCACCAAACTAACCAAACCGCCCACAAAAATACCGACCGAGGGCAGGTGGGCAAAGCCACAGAGGGCATAACTCACCACCAGCAACGCACGCGGACTGAGGACTCCCTGATTTGCCAGCACTGCAAGCTGTTGATAGGAAGGCACTTCCGTTAAAATGAGCCGTTGCCCAATCAAAACAGAGGATTGCCACAGTTCTTGCCATTGCAGAGACACTCCTGTCAGAAACGTGAGCGGCAAAAACAACGCCCCCAAAATATTTTGCAGGGTGATAATCTGAAACACTCGACCAATTCCACGAATAAAGGGTTGAGAACTGGTTGCCAGAGATGCCAGATTGGCGAAAAATAGGTTGACCAATGCCACCAGTCCGAGAATAGCGATCAGTAGCGCCGCGATCGCCGCTGCCAACTTCACCCCATCTAGGGCACCCAATACCACACTTTCCATTAAATTCAGGGAGGCAGGCTGATCATAATCCCGCCGACCCGTCTCATCGTCCCCAAACGAGTCCCTTGCTTTACCGTCCTCAAATTTTGGCTCTCCTTTTACATCGTCTTCCGCCGCTCCTGCTTCCATTTGGGTCTGTTGCGCTTGAGTCGGTTGCGATCGCTCTTGCAAGGATTGTCCCAGGGTGTCTGGCACTTCCGTTTCCGGCACCACAATTTTAGAAATGACAAAACAGGCAGGAATTGCCATGATCGAGGCTGAAATCAAATGCCCGGTGATATTGGGAAACACGGGCTGCAAGAAGCCGACATACAGCGCTAAAACGGTAGACGCAATGCTGCCAAAACAGGCTGCCAAAATGGCACAGAGTTCGCTGCGGGTCATGCGCTCCAGATAAGGACGCACCAAAAGAGTCGATTCAATTCCCACAAAAATATTGCTAGCGCCGCTGAGAGCTTCGGCACCACTGAGATTCATGGTGCGGCGAAAAATTTGGGCAAACCCGTTCACCAACGGTTGAATCAAGCCCACGGTATACAGCAACGCCATTAATGCTGAAAAGAAGATGACGCTGGGTAACGCTCGAAACGCAAAAATATAGCCCAGGCTGATGAAATCGCCGCTGGAGCCGTTGGACAGGAGGCGATCGCCCGGAACCGGCACATAGGGCGGCGTAACCGCACGGGCAATCCAGCGACCCGCCAACAGCGGACTGGGTGGAGCGCTGGTGGAGTCGGGTACCAATAGCGACCCAAAGATAAATCGTGACCCTGCTTCCGTCGCTTGCAGAATGGAATTTACGCCATCGCTTAGGAGTTCCAGCAAACTACGGGTGGCTGGAATCTGAAAAACCAGCAACCCTAAGATGAGTTGCAATCCAATTCCCCAAAAAATGGTTCGCCAGGGAATGATGCGGCGGTTCTCTGAGGTGAGCCATGCAATGCCGCAGAGCGCAAAAATTCCAATAAATGATAAAAGATTTAGCCCAGACATGAGGATTTTGGGTGAACAAACTGCCGGAAATCAGCGTAGGTGATAAAGTTTGCCTGAGATTGTAGCCAGATGAGATGGCGTTCTAACCGCAAAAGCATCGGTTTTCCAGAATGGCGTTTCACGTAGCTGGGTAGCCCATAGGCTGAAAGATCGGTAAACTCCCACGGGTGAAAGTATAAGCTCAAATAGCGATCGCAGTGCAAAGTGAGCAAACTGGCAAGTTGATAAAGCGGCAGCGGCAGATTTTTGAAGCTCAACCAAAACAGGGGAAACCGAATCAGTGGCGTGACCGATACGGGAATATGCAACAACTGCCGTGAGTAATAAGCAGTGCGCGGAGTGAAGAAGTTATTATATCGCCCCGGAAGATAAGTCGGATTCATGGATGAATTATAGGCATATCCGGCGCTTTCAATCGCCTGATTATTCACTTTTTGTAGACGCGCCATGCGAAATCCGGTGATGGAGGCTTGCGTGATTTGTTCCAGCGTGTGCTTGGATGATGCCAAATCTGCAAGTTCAAAGGACGAATGATAGAAGCCATGGGACGCGATTTCGTGGGTTTGGGCGATCGCTCGGATCAAGGGTTGATGGTGCAGGGCAAAGTGAGCAGTGGTGAAAAAAGTGGCGCGGATGTTTAGCCGCTCCAATAGGCACAAAATTGGCTCCAAGCCTTGGAGCGACACTCGAAATTTTTCGCGATCGCCCAATGTTTGCCCATATTCCTCAGGAATATCAAACTCTTCTACATCAAAACTGAGGAGAACTACTTTATTCATAGCGCCCGGATTCATAGCGCCCGGATTCATCGCGCCCTAATTCATAGCGCCCGGTCAAATCATTCCAGCGAATTTTGAATAGGTCACGCAGCATTTTGAGCGAATCCGCCAGCAGATCGACTTTGGATAGTTTGGTGGCATGGTTGCTAGAGACATACGCTGGAACTTCGGCGATCGAGTACCCCAGTTTTTTCGCCAAATAGATTAGCTCCACATCAAAGGAGAAGCCCATCAATTCCTGTCGATCAAATATTTCTTGGGCTGCTTTTGATTTAAATCCCTTTAAACCGGCTTGCATATCCACATAGGGTAAGTTCAAAATTTGTTTGGACAAGCTGTTGAACACTTTTCCGGCAATTTTTCGAGACAGTTTGAGTCCTTGGTTGCCTTCGGGCATTAGACTGCGGCAGCCAATCACCACATCGTGCTGCGCTAATTTCGCCATGAGCCAGTCTAAATGATCTAAAGAATAGGCAAGATCGCCGTCTAAAAAGCAAACATAATCGGCATCGGCTCGATAGATTCCCATTTTGACCGCATGTCCTTTGCCGCCGCGATCGCCATAGGACAGCAGTTGAATTTGCTCGGTTTGGGAATCCGCAATCTGCTGTTCTAAAATCTCTTGGGTGCGATCGCTAGAACCATCATTCACAAAAATAAAGTGATAGTCAGGATGGCTTTGGCAATACTCCAATACCGCATCAAATGTCGTGCGAATGCAGAGTTGCTCATTGTAGACAGGCATGATGATGGCAGCGTGATGAAGCCGCTGAAGCGGACTGACTGCCCTGCCGCCATGCCCACTTTCACCCAAGTCCACGGCAGTGGATCGCTCCCCTGTCAACGTTAATGCTACGGCTTCTTGCCGTTGATTGAGCATCCCGCGATTGCGGCTCACCTGCCCCCACTTTAACCGAGAGCTTAACGACTTTCTAGGGAACCGACCCATGCTTGTTCTCCTCAACACCACACACCGGGTATCAAACACAACCTCTACCATACAAGACAGTCGGACACTGAACTATTGCATAGAACCATTTGACTGGTCACTGCGGATCAGTGACGCACTATTCAGGTTTAGAACCATTTGACTTGTCACTGCGGATCAGTGACGCACTATTGACGCACTATTTAGGTTCAAACGGTTGCCCTATTCAGTGAATTTGACTCCGCTGCTCCTATTTTGTTCGCCGTTTGAGCGTTGTTTTTTCTAAAGACGCGATTAAATCCTGCCGTAAGGGTGTCCACGCGGCTAGGGGTAGTGGTTCCGAGGGCACTCCCTTTCGCAACAGCACGACTCCATCCTTGAGTTGCAACAGTCCATAGGTTTTCTGGGTAAGCATCTCATCCATCCGGGTAATACTCATGCTTAAACGCTGATGTTCTGACTTAAACAAGGGTTGATACTGATCCAATCGCCACAGATCCGCCACGGCATACTCCATCCGCTTGATCTGCCCTTGCTCATCTTTTAGCTGGAGATTTGGAAACCGAGTAATTTCGCGCCGGGTGGACAGGGGAGGAATCAAGTGAGTGGTTGCCGCCACGCTAGCATCGGCTGGAATCACCCGGATCATCTCGCGCAGCACTTGGCTATGTTCCCACTGGCGCGGTAGGGTGATGTGCAGCCAAGGGTTAAAGGAATCGGGCATCAAAAAGTAGAATGCCTGATTGGGATTGGAAAGAGTGACTGAGATGATCGACAGGACGATGCAAACGACCCAAAAGCGACGAAAAGTGGGAGTCAACTGGCGGGTGCGATAGGTGAAGCTGATTCGTTGCCAGAGCGATCGCTTCATCGTCAAGTCCGGCAAACTCCGTTTTGAAGGAGATGCCCACCATAAAATCGCGCCGTAAAACATCCCAGGCACCACCGCCACCGAATATCGCAGCGTAATCATCAGGGCAGACAACCCCGATTGCATCAGCAACGTCAACAAGGGAACTCCGGCAATCACCCAGCTTGCCGGAGACAGCGCCGGCACAAACGCTAACGGTAGCCATTGACCGAGGAGGTATAACACTCGGCGATCGAACGGGAGCAGCAAACTTTTCAGCACTTCTAAGGGATGGGTCAGCATTCCCCACAGCACTTGCAGCGTCGTGGGCGACTCGATTCCTGGCACATACTGACCAAAGCGTCCCGCCATATAGGGCGGGGGCGTATCGCTGGAAAAGTGGAGTGAAACGACGCTGGTGATCAGTGCCACATAGACAAAACTAATCCCGCAAAGCGCCACTCCGACCCAAGGATGGCGACGGCTTAATATCAAGTACAAACCAATCCCAAACAAAATAATTCCGGTATCTTCCCGAATGCCTAGGGTGAACGCGACCATTACCCAAAAGAGCCACCAACGCTGCTTTTCCATTGCCAGCAATGCGCTAAATACAAACAGCGGAATTTGGCAGTGTTCATAAAAATTGGCAAACGTGGGACCAATCACGGCATGTGCCCCAAAATAGCCTGCGGTAATCAGCAATGATAGAGTCGGTGCCAAATAATGCCGCGCTAGAGCATGGAGCACCACGCCCCCTGCTGCCATTAAGCCAATTTGCAAGACGATGAGGGTAACAGGAGATGGGAAGAGTGCATAGATCGGCAGCCAGAGTAGAAAATTGGGGACGAAATGCTGTCCTAAATGGTTGAAGTTAACGGGCGGAATTTCGTTGTGTAGTACGCCTGCCGCTGAATGTTCCCCTGTCAAGGAGCTTTGAAACCACCGTCCATGCAGGTTGTTCCAAAAAATTTGATTAAACAACCCATGATCATAGGATGCATAAAAGGTGTAGTACCGATGGAGCGAAAAAATCAGCATGAAGCTGCAAAAAGCGGCGGTCAGAATCAGCAGCCACCGGATCTCGCCTTGATGATTTTGGTTTAAGTTGTTCCAGTCAGGAAGCGATTTTTTGAGGGATGTTAGATGCGCCATAAGCGGGTGACTACTTTCTTGTCGCGGGTTAGTGAGGGGAATAGGGGCGATTCGTGAAACGATCCCTACGGGAATCGCCTAATCAATTGGGTTTAGGCGTTGGCACATAGGTGGGGCGAAGCGCTTCCCACTGTGCTAAGGCTTCGGGTTGCGATGGTTTTCCACGCTGCATCAACACAATGCCATCCTGCAAGACTTGAATGCCATACTGATTTTGCGCTAGCAAATCGTCAATCTTCGCGGGCAAAATTTCCATGTAGCCGCGCTCTTCCCGAAACGCAATCTGATACTGCTGCAATTGCCAAAAATCTGCCACGACATACTCCACGTCTTCCACTTGATTTTGGTCATTGCGGAACTGCAAAAACGGCATTCGCAGCGCTGCCCGACGACCTGATAGCGGCGGCACTAGATAGGTCGTTGCCGAAACGCTGGCATTGGGGGGCACTTGGGCTAGGAGCGATCGCGCCTCTGCCACATGACTCCACTGACGGAATAGAGGAACCTGCACCCAAGGCTGAATCGAATCTGGAATCACAAAATAAAACACGCGGTGGGGGCTTTTCAACAGCACAACCAAAAGCGACAGAATGATAAACCCCAGCCAGATTTTTTTGAACCGGGGTCTAAACGCCTTGGGATGGGCTGACCACCACAGAATCGCCCCATAAAACAAACCGGGCACCAGCGTAATCGCATAGCGAATATACACCGAGAAGCGCGAATCTCCCCCCTGTAAAAGCAGTTGTGCCAAGGGCGCGCTAACCATCATCCAGGCACTGGGTGAGATCAGCGGCACAAAGGCAAGGGAAAGAGTTTGTGCCAGCATATAGGACACTTTCAGATCAAAAGATGAGAGAACATGGGTGATCAGTCGCAGCGGATTGCTGAGAATGCCGCCCAGAATATCAAAGGTGGAGGCTTCGTTCCCACTGGCAAAATGCCCAAAGCGCTCCACCATAAACCGCTGGGAAATATCCCTAGAAAACAGCGGCATGAACACATTGGTGGCTACCATCACATAGGCGAAGCCCAGACTGCACAAGGCAATCCCCACGACTGGAAACCGCCGACTCAGTGCCAAATACAGCCCAATGCCAAACAGCAAAATGCCGGTATCTTCTCGCACCAACAGGGTTAAGCCTGCCATTAGCCAAAAGAGCCACCACCAGCGCTTTTCTAAGGCGAGGAACAGGGTAAACAGCAGCAGCGGAATTTGGCTTAAATCGTGAAAGTTAGAAAAGGTGGGTCCAATGACGGCAACCGAGGTGTAGTAGCTGGCGGTGATCCACTGGGCGAGTGTAGGCTGCAAATACTGTCGCGCCAACGCATACAGGACTAACCCTGCTGCTGCTACCTGGGTGACTTGAATTACAACCAACGTCGCCGCGTAGGGAAATAGTGCATAAATCGGTAGCCACAGCAGCAAAATTGGATCAAAGTGCTGCCCTAAGCGGTGATAGGACACGGTGGGGATTTGTTGATCGATCACCACCGCACCCGACAACACCGACGACAGGGAGCTTTGAAAAAAGTTGCCGTGAATCCCATTCCAGAAAAGCTGATTAAAAATTCCCTGGTCGTAGGATGCATACAAGGTCAGGTGGCGATGCAATGCCAACAGCAGCATCACCACAAAGAAAACCGCTGCCAACCCCAGCACGGGCTTTATTTCTAAATGGCGCTTTGCCCAAAAATCTTTGAATCCTTGTAACTGAAGCATGGATGCGGCAGTGATGAAACCAATTAGAACGACAGAATACCACGCGCCTGTAAATAGGCGATCGCTCACTCAGGATTTACCGCCTACGAGTCAGCCGCGATCTCGGCACAAAACTTGCCCCTACCGTGAAAAATTTATCCCTTGAAAAATTTCAACTCTGTTGCACAAGATGAAAGGGGGCGATCGCGAACCTAATCAGCCCAGTAAACTGAAATCAGTCCCCGCTCGTTGGAAGTACATAGCTATCGCTATATTGAAGGAAATTATTCAGCGTTCTCTGAAAGTACAAATTCCATCTTTTCAAATGCTTAAAAATGATGCAAATTACTTTGAGTGCCCAGCAAAGCAAAATTCTTGAGTCTCTCTCTCAGCAGGGTGGGTACAGATCCCTCGAAAATGCCATTGATATAGCGTTAGTCCTCCTCGCTGATGAGGTCGCCCAGCAACATCCTGAGGAAACCCCAGATTATCTTGCTTGGGTCGAACAAACTCGCCGCAAAATTGATGCCGGGATACAAGCCGCAGCGCAAGGTGAAGTCTTAAACGCAGACGATGTACTTGCTCAACTCCGGCAGAAGGTCAATGCCGCCAGAGCTACTTCTGCATGAAGAACCTGCGGATTACGATCGCAGCTAGCCAAGATCTAGATGAAATTTCTGACTATTTTCTGGCACAGAGCATTGATGCTGGCGATCGCTTCGTTACAGTTTTCAACCAAAAATGCACTCACTTAGCGCGTTATCCGTACATCGGTAAGTCTTATGCCCATATCAGGATAGGGTTACGCGGATTATTGCTGATGAATTACATCATCTTCTATCGTGTGACTGGCGATGATGTCGAAATCCTCCGAGTCGTAAACGGTTATCGCAACTTTCAGGATGTCTTCGCGGAGTAGGGCGATCGCGTTTTGCACTGGAGCAATTACCTGTAAGGGCAGGTTTAGCCGGCAAATTTACGATGCAGCCGCGATCTCGGCACAAAACTTGCCCCTACCGTGAAAAATTTATCCCTTGAAAATTTTCAACTCTGTTGCACAAGATGAAAGGGGGCGATCATAAGCCTAATCAGCCCATTACACTGAAATTAGCCCCGTTCGTTGGAAAGTACACAACTATGACGATTCGTGAGGAAGTGATCCGCGAAATTGAGCAGGCACCAGATGATGTACTGCAAGCGTTGTTGACTCTGTTAAGGCTGACCCAAGTGCATCAATCCAATCCCTCAGTGCTGGTTCAGTCGTCTGAGGTAAGCAATCCAGGATTGCAGAAGCATTATCCGCTGCGGGGTTTACCCTTAGTGATTGCAGAAGATTTTGATGACCCAATGACGGATTTGTGGGACGCATTAGGATAATGATTTT
>JBGTAZ010000273.1:0-21428 GCA_041749615.1 Leptolyngbyaceae cyanobacterium
CTAACCGTCAGTTTAGTACAAGGAAACTGAGTTAACATTCTTGCTTTGCCACCTTCAACCCTTTTAGCAACTCGCCATTCGCCATTCGCCATTTCTTCATGTTTTCTTCCCTAAACTCTGTTCGGATTATTCTCGTTGAGCCTGCTGGCGCACGCAACATTGGCTCTGTGGCGCGGGTGATGAAGAATATGGGATTGCGGCATCTCACGTTGGTGAATCCGCAGTGCGACCATTTGGAGGAATCAGCGCAACACATGGCAGTTCATGCAAAGGAACTGTTGGAAGCGGCGCAGGTGGTGCAGACGATTCCAGACGGATTGGCGGGATGTCGCCGTGCGATCGCTACCTTGGGTAGACCTTACGCAGAGGCTATTCCTGAATATCCCCGCGCAGCACTCCCTTGGCTAGTTGAAGACAACCTTGAACCCAACAGCACCGCCCTGATTTTTGGTCCCGAAGATCGAGGACTCAGCAACGACGAACTGAGCCATGCTCACCGTTTCATCACCATTCCCGCTAACCCCGTTTACCCTTCTCTCAACTTGGCGCAGGCAGTCGCGATTTGCTGCTACGAACTACACGAAGCAGCCAGCAGCCAGCAACTTGACAACGCTCGTCCTTTAACTCAGAACTTAGAACTCAAAACTCAGAACTCAGAACTCAGAACTCAGAACTCGCCCCCCCCCGCTCCAATCAACGAACTCGAAGGCTTCTATCAGCATCTCGAATCGCTTCTGCTCCACATCGGCTATCTTCAACCCCATACCGCCAGCAGCCGCATGAAAAAGTTTCGCCGCTTGTTTAATCGGGCGATGCCGTCGAGTGACGAGGTGACGATGATGCGTGGAATTTTGCGCCAGATGCAGTGGGCAGCAAGAACGCGATCGCAGAATTCAGAAAAAGAAAGTTGAAATAGCGACTACGACAAAGTAGACGGCGATCGCGCCACTTGCGATTCCAAAATTGCGCCATAGAGCGGACTGGTTTGCATCAACTCGTCGTGAGTGCCTTGAGCCATTAAGCGTCCCTTGTCCATGAGAAAAATGCGATCGGCGTTTTGTACGGTGCTAATCCGTTGGGCAACGACGAAAGTGACGCAAGCTCGGCGACGCATCAGATCATCCAGTGCCGCCTGAATTTGGGATGCGGTCTGAGCATCCACCGCCGAAGTACTGTCATCCAAAATCAGAATGCTGTAGTCGGTCAATAGAGTCCGGGCGATCGCTACTCGCTGCTTTTGCCCGCCCGACAAGCCCACGCCTCGCTCTCCCACAATCGTCTCGTAGCCATCGGGCAGGGCAGCAATAAAGTCGTGAATTTGCGCCGTGGTTGCCGCCTCAATCACCTGCTCTAGGGTCGCGTTGGGTTTGGCATAGGCAATGTTTTCTCGCAGAGTGCCCGAAAACAGCGTGGTTTCTTGAAAGACGATGCCAATGTGCGATCGCAGGCTTGCCAAGGTCAAATCTCGCACATCCCGCCCATCAATTCGCACGGCTCCCGTGGTCACATCATAAAAGCGCGGAATCAGGTTCATAATCGTGCTTTTGCCCGAAGCCGTCATTCCCAACACGGCGATCAGTTCCTTGGGTTTGGTTTCAAACGACACCCCTTTGAGCGCTTCAGTCGTGGCTCCTGGATAGCGAAACGAGACATTTTCAAAAGTGATTCTGCCGCCACAGATTTCAAACGGCACCGCACCAGGGCGATCGTGAATCTCCACCTTGGCATCCACCACTTCATACACCCGCTCCGCCGAAGCCGCTGCTTGGGCGATCGCCGGTGCCGCAAACCCAATCAGCAAAATCGGCTGCAAAATCACCAACAAGTAGGAGTTAAACGCCACCAGTTCGCCAATCGAAAATTTGCCGCCAATTACCTGTGACCCACCATAGCCAAACACCACCAGGGTAACTAAATTGCTCAGCAGAAAAATCACCGGAAACGTATTGTGAATCGCCCGAATGGTTTTCATATTCGCCGTCACCAGCGATTCATTCAACGCCGTGTAGCGTTGCGCTTCAGCAGACTCCCGCACAAACGCCTTGACCACTCGCACCCCCAGCAAGTTTTCCTGCAAAATAGCATTCAGGTCGCTCAATTGCTCCTGCACCTGACGAAATAGCTTGCCGTTGCGCGTCAGGAATCTCGCTAACAGCCAGCCCGACGTGGGCACAACCGTTAGCGTAATCAAGGCTAGCTGCCAGTTCATCACCAGCAAAATTACGGCGATCGTCACTAAGGTCACCACCGCGCTCAGCACCTGAATCAGGCTGGTGCCTAGAAATGTGCGAATTTGCTCAATGTCACTGGTTACACGGGTCAGCAGTTGCGAGGTTTGCGCTTGATCGTGATAGCTAAAACTGAGGGTTTGAATTTTGCTAAAAATCCGGTTCCGTAAATCATAGGCAACTCCTTGGGAAGCGGCTTCTGCCCAAAAGCTTTGACCAAAGTTGAACACGCCACGGGCGATCGCGGTCACCACCATTGCCCCCGCGCTGTACAACACGATTTGCAGATCTTGCTTGCCAATCCCTTGATCAATGCCCCAGCGAAACAGTTGCGGAGTCACCGCGTTTGCCGCCGTCAACAGCAATAGACTCAGCAATGCACTCAAAGACAGCCAGCGATATGCATTCAAGCTTTTCAGCACCCGCTGAAGTGACTGCATTGAGGAATTTGGACTATCTGATTGCTGCATCGCGATCGCTGAGCCTCACAGTCTTAAAAAAGAAGCTCCTCCAACTTATCATGCTAATTTCAATGGTTTTAATGCCAGATAGGGCATTCAAGATCAATTATTTGTCTACCGGATGCTGTCCATAAAAGGGGAGGACTTCCGACCAGTGGGGGCGCAAGCCGTGATTCCAGCTAGCGTGGGCAAGGTCTGAAATGCTGGTGACGTAGCGCCCTAGGTTCCCTTCAGCGGGGATCAGATGGTAAGCAGTGGTTTGGTTCTTTAGCAAATTTTCCCAGGCTTCCAAAGTCATCACCGCATCCGGCAATACTTCAATGAGTTGGTTGTGCGGGCGATCGCTCTGATAGATTGCACCAAACACTTCGCCGCGTTGGGCTGGCATCTGCACGGCAATATTCATTGAGTCGTTTAATGTTTTCGCAGTTTCCCAGGCGATCGCTGCCAGGGTTGAAATGCCAAACAGGGGAATGTCAAGTTGTTGCGCTAGCGTCCGGGCGGTAACGACTCCAATCCGGGTTCCAGTAAAGCCGCCGGGACCTTTTGCCACGGCAATAAACGCCAGATCTTGCCAGGTTTGAGGGGGCAAAAAATCCACGAGATAGGCATGAAGCAGGGCTGAGGTGTCGCGTCCCAAATCCCACACTTGATGGCGACGTTCTCCGTTGGAGTGGGCGATCGCCAATCCTAATTCGGGGGTGCTGGTATGAAGGGCAAGCGAATGAGGAGTGACGAGTGGCAAATGAATGGCGAATGGCGAATGGCGAGTGGCGAGTGGCACTAAGCTTAGAAGTAATTACAGAATAGTTATACGGTTTTTTGGGAAGTTGTGCGTTTGAGGATGACCATTTCAGAACCGACGACGGGGCTACGAGCTAACAGGCTACTTTCTGAATCAGTCAACTCCAATTTAACGAAATTAAGCTGCTGAGCGCGTTTTAGCATTTCGTTGGCGAGTTTGTTTTGCTGAGCTTGCTCCAAGGTATACCAATCATCGCCTACTTTGACGGTCAAAAGGCTGCTGCGAAAGTTTGCCTGCACCGATTGAATCAGTCCATTCACATAGTGATTGCTGACTTCGGCAACTTGATCCTGGATTCGAGCAATCAGGGTTTGCTCTGGGGTGAGTTTCAAGGGTGGCGGTGCAGGCGTGGGCGTGATGATCGGGCTAGGAATAGGTTTGGTAGTCTCAGCGCTTGTGACATCAGGAGCCTTTTCTGGCGGCGTTAACAAGGGTTGTTTCGGGCGGGGATCGGGGGCGATATCGGGAGGCAGCTTCACCACTGGCGGATCGTTTGGCACCCGGTTTTCTGGGCTATCTGGCGGTTTAACTGGAGCCGCCTGGTTGTCTGGAGCAGTGGCAATCTGAGTTGGTGATTTGCTGAAAACAAAGGAGGAGGTTGTCCATAAAGTTAGCAGGAATACAGCCGCGATCGCGCCACTCAGCGGCACATCAGATAAGCGCCTAAGTGAACGGGGTAACAGCGATCGCGTTAGCCCCAACACCGCCCCCCAGATTTCCTGGATCTGTCGCCACGGGGCTTTTCCGCCCTTGGGCGAACTTGCTACGGGTTTTGCTTCCAAACGGGAAACCAGAGATTCGAGCGATCGGATCGTTGCTTTCAACGTTTTGATGGTTTGCTCTTTCAGCGCAGGTTGAATTTCCACCTGCCAATAGTGCTGAAATCGTTGCCAGCTTGTGGCTTGATTGGCTGTGACCGCACCGCCCGAAGCAACGCGAGACGCAGATTTGGGGCGGGGAGAACTAGGAGTGTTCGATCGCTCAGCAACTTTTTCAGAAGCCCTATCCTGATTGGCGATTGGCGTTGATTCGACAACTTTTTCTGAATCGCTGAGGCTGGTCTGTTCCACAGGCAACGCTGGGGATTCAGAATCGGGCAATTCAGGGATGGATTCCTGAGACATAGTGTTCTCCACGATAAACAAGGCTTTTTTTGATCAGAAAAACCTGCTAATTGATCTTACGCATCTGACTTATCGCTCAGGGTTTCAATTAACAGGTCAACTTGCTGCTGGCGATCGCTCAAAAAAGTTTCACAGAGCCGTAGATCTTCAACCGCTGCTGAAAACTGATCAAATACATCGGCAAGATCTAACTCACCCGATTCAATTCGAGCGATCGCGGCTTCAATTTTCTTCACCGTCGCCTCATAGCGCCATCCCTCCTGGAGAAGAATAGAGGGCTGCTCACGATTGTCAGGGTCTGAATAATTGGCGGAATAGGCTCCAGTGGAATTGGTTAAGTCGCTCACAGGATTACTCTTCAAAAGAAGCTAGACTCTTCTGAGTTTACGGTGTAAACCATCCCTGATTAAACTCATGGCTCCATCTCTTCCCAGAGCCGCGTCAGTTGATAACGCCATGCGCCGAGGGTTTGTTCGCGTGCTTCGGCACCCGCTTTCATGTCGCCTAGCATTCCTTCTTCATAAAAACGGTCTAACGTTTGCAGCGTTGCTTCAAGGGATTGCCCTTGTTGTTTGGCACCCTGGATAATCTGACGCACTCTAGCCTCTGCCAGACGACTAAAGCAATCATCTAAGCCCCGCTGACAAAGAGACAGCAGCCGTTGCACTGCGGAAACAAAATCTTCTGCCGTTAAACCAGCACAACTATGTTGATAAACGCCCCACAAAACATCTTGTTGCAGAGCGTAGCGGGTTTCCTGCGTCAGATCAAAGTTATCTTCCATCAGTTGCTCAATAAACGGTTGAGCATTTTGAGCAGGCGCGATCGCAATCAATAAACGTAGCCAAGATTGATCATCAGACAGCAGTACTAGCAAGCGAAATTCGGGAGTGTCTATTTGCCACGATCCAGGCGCTAAAAGTTCGATCTGGTCATCAAATAGCTGGCTTAGTTGGGTAGATAGTTCAGTGGGTGTCATTAGTTTTTGAGTATCTTCTCACAGTGCGATCGCCCTATGATCTTGCAAAAGGGTGAAAGATTTTCCTACCCAACATAAAAAACTCCCCTGAACAGCATCAAGGGAGAAAAAATAGGAAACTTTCATGAAAAAAACGTTATGAAATCCATTCCTCAACCGCTTCTTCCTTCGTATTCGTCCGCCGCTCTGGGGTTTCGCGATTAAACTTCATATGAATTGCGCGCATCTGCTCACCATCTGCGGCAACAGCCATGATCGGGTAGTCAATCAGTCCATCCTGGAAAGACATTTGAAACCGGAAGGTGCCATCTGGGTTGAGCGTGATTGGGCGACCCCCCACCGTCACCGTGGCATCTGGCTCTGTTGCCCCATATACAATCAACTCCGCGTCTGCAATCAGCCAAAATTGACGAGGACGAGTGATGGGTAACGATCCAGAAAAACCAACTCCAGACATCCCGACCCCAGACATCCCGACTCCAGACATCCCGACTCCAGACATCCCAACTCCAGACATGGTCATCCCAACACCAGACATCCCAACGCCAGAGGCGGTCAAAGCGGTCAAACCAACACCGGACATGGTCAAACCAACACCGGACATCCCAACACCGGACATGCCAACACCGGACATGCCAACGCCAGACTGTGTAACTGCACCAGGAACCGCCCACATGCCAGAGCCAGAGGCAAGTACATAGGAGCTTACGGATTGTTGAAGCGACCCAGCTACATGCTGAACCGAACCGGCAACATGTTGAACCGAACCCGCCACATGTTGAACTGAACCCGCCACATGTTGAACCGAGCCTGGAACTTGCGCCTGCTGCATAGAACCAAAAATTGAACCCGCAACCCGCTCAGCTTGAGTGACTTCAGTTAAGTTGTAGATTGGCTCGTGAACAGAAACCGATGGATCGACGGTCATCCGTGTTCCGGGAGCGGTCAAACTGGCATAGGTTTTGCCGCGCAATTCTTCCTCCCAAGGCACTGTGAGAAAATAGTCTTCAATCCAATCAGACGGATAGATAGGCGGAATCCGAACGGGGGCTGAGCGTGCCAAGATTAACCAGCGTCCATCGGCACAGCGATAGCCAATGTCAATCACGTAGTCGCGATCGCTGACTGGAATTGGCAAATACCACTCTTGGGCTAGCTCATCACAGGGATACTCTTGAATGCTGTGGGGTGCCTGAGCCATCAGGCTAACATCGGTCACATCGTAGATCCGAAGGGCTAGCTGCTGCCCACCTTGCTGCCGTAGTTCTTGCTTGGCGGCGTAGGAAATATCCCAGTAGGTGTATGCCCACTGCGGGTCGCGGGGCATCAGTATAATTCGGCTGTCGCCATAGCCTTGGGGTAAATCTGGCAAACCTTCATCAACTGAGGCTAGGGCTGCGATCGTGCGATCCTCTTGCCCCAAATTGAATTTGGCACTTTCCACCACCTCTTGAGGCGCTCTTTCACGCTGAGCCTCAATTCCCGTAGGGGTTGTTTCCCGAATCGTGCCCTGTTGCTGCATTGCCTGAATGGCTTGAATCGCTGCCAATAGCTGGTCTTTACGCATCCGGCTATAGCGAGAAACACCACATTCACTGGCGACTCTACGAAGTTGCCGCAGCGTCATTTCATCAATGGGAAGACGTTCTGTAGACATTGCAGATAGTGGCTCCAAACTAAGTGACTAAACTAGGTGAAAAGATAAAAATGACTCTCTATAAAGAACCGATGATTTTTAACGAACGCCTGATGGCAAACTAGAGGTTTTGAAACTAGGTATTTTGGCGCATCAGGCATAAATTGTTAAGTTCATGTTGCAAGAAAGCTGATGCAGGGTCAAGGGCTAGAACAAAGAATTTTGAAGCGTTTGACGGATTCTTAAGCGATCGCGAGATCAATATGTCAAGAAACCGTGACATTACTATCTCAAAAGGGGATCACTCTAACGGGAGATTGGTCATGCGATTCCCAGAGAGGGCGTTTCACGAATTGCGGCATCAAGTTTAAGTGGATTGAACGGCACAACTCGATATACTCAGGGGAAACCCGATTCTTAAACTATATTCAGCATGTCAGGTCGCGAATCTCAAGAGCAGAGCCAGTTGTCAGAGATTGATTTGGTATTAGGCGATCAGCCCGATGAGCAATCTCATCACGGCGATCGCAAACACAGTCGGATGATTAGTCGGGTGCTGTCGCCTGCGGTGAAGCTCTGGCTGCGATCGCAGCTTGACCATGTGGAAGCCCTGGAACTGGAGATAGAAGCGGGCGATCGGCAGCTTCTATCGGGTTCACTCTCTCAAGTGATTGCGTCTGCAAGTAAAGCGATTTACAAGGGTCTACATTTCAGCCAAGTTCGGGTTGCGGCACAAGACATCCAAACCAATCTAGGTCAAGTGCTTAGGGGAAAGCCCTTTCGCTTACTCGTTTCGTTTCCGGTCAGCGGCACGGTCACGCTATCGGAGGCAGATTTAAATACGTCGCTTCATGCGCCCCTGTTGGGAAATGCAGTGAGTGATTTTTTGCTCGGCTTGCTGCAAGGCAAGATGGAAAGCGTTGCAGGTAGCACCGCCAACACTGCTGAACTGCAAAATATTCAGGTCAATTTACAGGACGGTGGACTGCTTTTCCATGCAATCTTGGTGCAGGATCAGCAGCATCACCCGCTAACGGTGCAAACTCAGCTAGCACTTGAAGGGGGCGATCGCTTGCGGCTGGATCAGTTTAATTGTCAGGTGGGATCAGGGGAGCGATCGCTCTCTGATTTGCCAACCAGTTTTACGTTTGATCTTGGCTCGGAGGTTTGTTTGGAGGAGTTATCGATTGATCCAGAGAAAATAATCTGCCGGGGACGAATTACTGTGATCCCGGCTTAACTTGAAGAATGATGGTGCGTTGCGGTTGGTGCGTTGAGCCTAGTCGAAACGCGACCTTAAGCGCCTAACCAACGGGCAGCATCTTTGGCGTGGTAGGTGAGGATGAGGTCGGCTCCGGCGCGTTTGAAACTGGTGAGCGTTTCCAACACGACGCGCTGTTCGTCGATCCAACCGTTGAGGGCGGCGGCTTTGACCATGGCGTATTCACCGGAAACGTTGTAAGCGGCAACCGGGAGATTGGAGGCTTCTTTGACGCGCCAAATGATATCCATGTAGGACAAGGCTGGCTTGACCATCAGCATATCTGCGCCTTCGGCAATATCTAGCTCAATTTCTTTGAGGGCTTCACGGGCGTTGCCGGGGTCCATTTGGTAGGTGCGGCGATCGCCAAATTGAGGCGTAGAATCGGCGGCATCCCGGAATGGACCGTAATAAGCTGAGGCGTATTTTGCTGCATAAGACATAATCGGCGTGTCTTGAAAGCCTGCCGCATCCAGCCCTTGGCGCACAGCTTGGACAAAGCCATCCATCATGCCAGAGGGCGCAATAATATCTGCGCCTGCTTTTGCTTGAGAGACAGCCGTTTTTTTCAGCAGTTCCAAGGTGGGGTCATTCAGCACTCGTCCCGTCAAGTCGCCCACTTCCAAATAGCCGCAGTGCCCATGAGCCGTGTATTCACACAGGCAAGTATCTGCAATCACGATCAAGTCGGGCACCGCTTCTTTAACCGCCGTCGCCGCCTTTTGGACAATGCCGCAATCATGCCAAGCGCCCGTAGCATCATCATCTTTGTCGGCTGGAATGCCAAATAAAATGATGCCAGGAATGCCCAAATCGTAAACTTCCTTGGCTTCTTCGACAATTTTGTCTACCGAAAGCTGAAACACTCCCGGCATCGATTTCACTTCTTTGGCGATCGCTTCACCCGGCACCGCAAACAGCGGATAGATCAAGTCGCTGGTGTTTAATACTGTTTCACGCACCATGCGACGCAGTTGAGGCTGACGACGAAGGCGACGAGGACGATGAACTGGAAACATAATCAAATTAAGGATGCATCAGTTCTTAAAAGTCTAAAACGTTCTGTTGATCAAGACTTCATGTAGCACGTTACGTTGTGTTGCAAAAAGTACGGAGTGCGGAGTACGGAAGTGCGAACAAGCGGCTTTCATCCAACTTTGAACCCCGAACCCCAAACTCCGAACCCCGAACCCCGAACCTTTACCCTAGCTGCTTTAGGCTCAGGACAAACAAGGTAAAGATGCTGAAGGAGCCGATCGCAAACATCAGCGATCGCCCTGGGACAAAATTCACCACATAAAAAACGGGATACAAAGTTCGGGCAACGACAAAGGCGATCGCAGCCCAAGCCGCGTTGGGAGAGGTCACTTGAGTCACATATGCCATTAGGGCTGCTGCCGTGAAGAGCATGAAGGCTTCAAAGGCGTTTTGATGTGCCCAGGTTGCCCGTTGAGCATAGATCGGCAGCTTATCCACTAATGCACGAGGAGTTTCCAACGCCTCAAACCCAACCTGAACGCGACCCGCAGCGACCAGCAAAAAGGGCAAATAAATCAATGCTGATGCCGCAACGATGCCATAGAGCAATGCAGCAGGCGTAGAAATGGGAAGTTGGGGGAGGGTCATGGTTCCATGTAAATCAGTAGCGACATCTCTAGGGTACTAGCAGGTAGGGCGGGATGTTGATATACAACGACACTATCCACCGCACTACCCACCGCTAACGGGAGGAATCAGCACCACTTCATCGCCAGATTGCAAAATGGTTTCAGGCGGGACAAATTGCAGATTTACGCCAAATCGGGTGAGGTCTTGCCACTGAGCGAGTTGAGGATGGGCGGCAATCAAGCGATCGCGCACCGCTTCAACCCTCGTACCGGCGGGCAACTCCAGCTTCAAATCCGCTGCTCCACAAGCCTCTTGATATGCCGCAAATAGCTTGATAGTGACATTAATAGTTGAATCAGACATGGTGAGTGAAAGAGCGACATTGCAGTTCTAATTTTAAGAACTAATTTTAAGAAATAAAGCAATAGGAAACTCAACGGGATTCTGCCGAGAATCTATCTAAAGAGTGACTAGCATGACTCACCTTTTCAGGGGTTTTGACGCTAGAGTAACAGTGCTGCTGCTGTGTTGAAGGAAAGGTGAATGCTAGAGCTATACCAATTTGAGATGTCTCATTATGTCGAAAAAATTCGCCTAATTTTAGACTATAAAGGATTGGACTATCGCAAAATCAATGTTACTCCTGGTATGGGTCAGTTAGACCTGATGCAAATGTCGGGGCAGCGGCAAGTGCCTGTGCTGAAAGACGGCAGCGAAATTATTGCCGATTCTACTGCGATCGCCGAATATCTCGACAAGCAATATCCCGACAAGCCCATCATTCCCCACGATCCAAAGCTGCGGGGCTTGTGCCTGATGATGGAACAATGGGCAGATGAATCCATCGGCGTGAACGCTCGTAAATGCCTGATTGGTTCTCTAGGGCAAGATCAAAGCTTTCGCACCGCCGCTCTGCCATCCAACACGCCAGATTTCCTCAAAACCCTGGTAGAGTCAGTCCCCAACGATTTATTTAGCTTTTTTGGGTTTGGCGTAGGGTTGGGTCCCGACACCATCAAATCGGCTCAGGATGCGATGAAGCGTGACCTTGCCGCTCTGTGCTTCATCCTGCTAGAGCAACCCTATTTGGTCACCGACCATCCAACCTTGGCAGATTTTGCCGTTGCTGGCTTAACCATGTATGTCAAGTTTCCTGAGGGCAACTACCTCAATATTCCTGAAGCGCTCAAGGGAAAAGGCGTTGCAGGAATCGCCGACATTGGCACCTTCAAGCCATTTTTTGACTGGCGCGATAAACTCTACGCCGACTATCGTAACCCGCTGATTGAAATGTCTTCCAGTGGCTCGCGTCCCACATCAATCAATATTGATTAGGGGCGACAGGCAAGGGGCAAGAGGCGAAGAGATATTAGCCAAAAGCTAACAGCTAACAGCTAACAAAGGGCAACTGGACGATGAAGCAGACTTGATCTGACGCACTCTGGGCAGTCATGGTGCCGCCCAGATATTCGGCTAGTTTTTTGGCTAATGATAGTCCTAAACCTGTGCCACCTTTTTTCCAAGGATCATTGTTGGGAATCCGGTAAAACGGGTCAAAAATGCGATCTAGTTCATTGGCTGGGATGGTTACGCCAGAGTTCTGCACCACTAATTGAAACTGAGAAGCTTCGACTTTAACATGCACGCTAATTCTGCCTTCTGCGGGAGTGTATTTGCAGGCGTTGTTTAACAGTTCCACTAAGATGCGGGTCAGGATAAAGGAATCTGAAACGAGCGGCGGCAAATCTTCAGAGAGGTTGATTGTCAGGGTTTGGTGGTTCACCTGAACACGGTGTTGAAAGGTTTCAACAATATGAGAAGTCCAGTCTTCTAGGCGGATTGCCCCAAGACTGATGGGATGAACGCCTGCATTGAGGTGTTGGGTGGCTAGGAGGTCGTTGATCAAAATAATTTCGCGATCGCACTCGTCTTCTAGCACCTTTAGATACTGCTCCACTTTATTAGCCCGTTCTTCTAAAAAGGATGGCGAGGCATTGTCTGGAGCTTTGCCAAGGGTTATTTTGAGTAGATTAGTCACCATTTTGATGCTAGAGAGCGGCGTTCTCAATTCATGGGATACCGTGCTTAAAAAATCATCCTTAAGCTGATTCAAGCGCTCCAATTCTTTGACCTGGGTTTGAGCCGACTGATAAAGGCGAGCTTGGCGAATGGCGATCGCGCAATGACTGGCAACCTGCTGCACCAATCGCTCTTCTTGCCCATCAAAAATATGGTTTCGCCGTGCATAAAGCCGCAGGCTCCCTAAATAGCCTTGATCATCAAAAATAGGACAGGCAAAGATTGCGCTTTTCCCTTGGTTTAGATAAGGCTCAGTTGGGCAAAACTGACAAAATTTTCCCTGGTGCAACTGCTCAGAAAGTGCGGGGAACACATAAAAAAGTTCTGCTGATGGCATTTCTGATAAAGACACCGCTGCATATTCGCGATCGAGGTGGGATTGAGTGGGCTGATCGAAGTTGCACAGCACCGCCTGACAAAACTGAATTTCTGCAACCGATGCTAGTTCTTGCACCGCAGTTTGCAAAATTTGGTTTTCATCTAAACTGTCTCGAACGTGATCAGTGATTCGCTTGAGCTTCGCTTCAAACTCTAAAGTTTGTTGGAGGCTGATGGTGTGTTCGCGTGCTTGATAGCCCACATCAGCCTGCAATTGGCGCACTTGTTTCCGCAGACGCGCCCGTTCAACTGCCATGCCTAACAAAATCGCCAGTTGGTGTAGAAATTGCACCTCGCGTTCCTGCCATTGCCGAGGTGCCGAGCATTGATGGACTGCGATCAAGCCCCAAAGGTTTTCACCTCGAAAAATCGGGACTGACAGCAGCGCTTGAATTTGAAAAAACTCAAGGAGTTGCATGGTGCTGTTGTCGATCGCGATCGTTTTGTAAGAGCCAACAGTGCAAACTTCACCCCGACCTGCAAGCCTGACATCATTAATCAGCGATGCTTGTCCTTGAAGATTGGCTTGAATCGCCGCCGCATCAGATGTTAGTGGGTCGGAGATAACGTATCCCAACTGAGAAGGATAGGGTGGCACCACACTTTCTAGCACCGCAGAACTGCTCCAATCTTTATGAAGCTGATAGATACAAACGCGATCGCTTTTCAAAAAAATTTGAATACTTTGAATAGCTATTTGAAAGGTTTTCTTAATACCAGTTGATTGATGAATAAGTTGTGTAATTTCATGAAGAACGCGATCGCTTTTCTGCATCCAATCTAATTGTTCATTTAACTGCTCTTGTTTGAAAGTCACGTCTTGAAATTGCCGTTTTATATAAGAAAATTCTGCTGCTTGTTGCGCTACAGCCTGCTGAATGATTGGGTCTGGTTGAGCGAGGAGTTGTCGATTTGGCAGCGATAAATTGACATTTATATGGGCTTTCATTGCATTTTTACTATTCAGTTATTGGGTGGTTTTAATTAGCAATTCTTAATACAAATCGTCTCCTTTCTTTCACCCATTAGAGGTACTGAGGTCAGCAAACATATTGTTTCAAACCCTGATTCTTTAGAAAACTGAATAAGAGAAGGGACATTGTGATTAAGATCTAAGTCTTTAAGTTTGCGTGAATTTCTGTGGGATGCCATTCGGGAAATACGGCTTTTTTTCTTAAAAAATCTTAAAGAGGAATACTTAAAGTGAATAAATAAGTATTGCTTCGTATTCCACATCACAATTCAACTTGATTTATTGCTTCAATTTCAAATTCTGCATGTAACATGGCATTCCATAAAGCCTGATAACGTGGGGTTCTGGTATGTCAGCACAACAACAACGAAGAAACGCGATTCGATTAATCTTTGGCTTTGGAGGCGCGATCGCTGGGTCGTTGCTAGTGACTCCGGCAAGCCTTGCTCAGCAAGCGTTACCGCCACCGCCATCGGTGCCCAATCTAGCGCCCTTACCCTCCTTGCAGCCCGTCACCATGCCGGGAATGCCCATGCCAGGAATGCAGCCCATGCCAGGAATGCCCATGCCAGGAACGATGACCGCGCCCCAGGAAGCCATTTTTCAAGCACCTGTCCAACTTCCGGGCAACACGCTTCCGGGCAACACGCTTCCGGGTAACATTGCCAGCTATCAAGTGTTAGTCAATGGAGATAGCCCTTACCTGCTGCAACAAATTCAGCGGGTGGATGCGGCTTCGTTCGTGCGGGAATATCAAGGTAAACGGGTAATTCAGGCAGGCGTATTTAGCACGGGAACAGAAGCGCAACAGCGAGTGGCGATTTTGAATCAGCAGGGAATTGGTGCCCAAGTGGTGACTGCAACGGTGGGTTACCAAAGCCAAGTAACGCCGCCGCCCTATCCTGGTGTTCCAAATCCAGCCATGAGCAATCCAGTCATGAGCAATCCAGCGATGGGTAATCCAGCCATGGGCATGAACCCCAACGCCATGAACGCCGATCTGCCAAGGGTGCCTTTTTATCAAGTGGTTGTGCCTACGCCGTCATCCAACTACGGCATCATCACCAATAAAATGATCACGATGGGGGTTCGCCCGGAGGCAATTCAAACTAAGCGATCGCCCAATGGTCCTCACGTTGCGGTGGGTCCCTTCACTCAGCAAGCAGAAGCGGCAAGCGTTAGTAGCTATCTCCGCAGCGGCGGGATGGATGCACGAGTGTTTTATACGAGATGACGCGGCAGTCTTTGGCTGATCGGCAGCAGATGATTCAGCAAATCGTGGTGACTGCTGGGCAAATGCGCCAAGTGGAAGCGCGACTTTTTGCCGCAGGAATGCCTGTGGCAGCACTGATGGAGAAAGTGGCGATCGCGATCGCCCGTCGGATTGCAGACTTATATCCCAATCCAAAATCACGAGTTGGGGTGTTAGTGGGGTCGGGGCACAATGGCGGCGATGGGCTAGTGGTCGCACGGGAGTTACACTTTCGCGGTTACTCGGTTTCGGTTTACTGCCCTTCAACCCAGTTTAAAGAACTCACTGAACATCATGCAAACTACTGTCAAAGCTTAGGAATTCCGTTTGTGGATCAGGCGATCGCGCTGCAAGACTGCGATCTGTTGATTGATGCGCTTTTTGGGATTGGGTTAGACCGATCGCTATCCACCGACCTTGCCGCCGTCATCAATCAGGTCAATACCTGGAGCAAACCAGTAATCAGCATTGATTTGCCATCGGGATTGCATACGGATACAGGACAAGCATTAGGAACCGCAATTCAAGCGACTCACACGCTCTGCTTAGGCTTGTGGAAGCAAGGTTTGCTGCACGATCAGGCGCTGGAGTTTGTCGGCAAGGCAGAACTGATCGATTTTGATGTGCCGCTGGCAGATGTGTGGGCAGTGGTGGGTGAGGTGCCTCAAGTGCGGCGGATTACCACAGACAGCGCGATCGCCCATCTTCCCCTACATCGCTCTGCCACCGCGCATAAGTACACAATGGGGCATCTGCTGCTGGTTTGCGGCTCTTGGCAGTATGCTGGAGCGGCGATTTTGGCGGGATTAGGAGCGCGTGCCAGTGGGGTCGGAATGCTATCCATCGCCGTGCCGTCATCCCTAAAGCCGATCTTGACCGCCCAGTTACCGGAAGCGCTGATTGTGGGCTGTGCCGAAACAGAATCGGGCGCTATCGCTCACTTGCCCCTAGAAGATCTGGAAGCCTATAGCGCGATCGCCTGTGGTCCCGGTTTAACCACGGATGCAGGTGGCGTGATCCAGCGCGTCTTGGACAGCGATCGCCCCCTGCTGCTGGATGCCGATGGACTCAATTATCTCGCCAGCGTAGGTACGATATCCACCTTGCAACGGCGATCTGCGGCAACTATTCTCACCCCTCACTGGGGAGAATTCAAACGCCTGTTTCCCGATCTTGTGTTTCCCGATCCTGCTGAAAACCCAACCTGTCGGATTACAGCCACTCAACAAGCCGCCGCGCAAACTGGGGCGATCGTATTGCTCAAAGGTGCCCGTACCATCATTTCTGACCCTCACACCACCTGGATCAATCCCGACAGCACCCCCGCCCTTGCTCGTGGCGGCAGCGGCGATGTCTTCACGGGCTTGCTCGGCGGACTCCTAGCCCAACAAGCCGCCTCTGCGACCCCTCACCCCTCATCTCTCCCCTCTCGCCTCTCACCTCTCACCTCCCTCGTCCAGTCCGCAACCTGGTGGCACGCCCAAGCCGGAATTTTGGCGGCTCAAGAGCGCACAGAACTAGGCGTAGATGCTCATACCTTGACCCAATATTTAGCACAGATTTGGCGGATGCTTTGACTCCTAGAGATCACGGGCAGTTCCAGCAATTCCTGAGCAAGTAAGGTGTGTCCCACATTAGGGTTACCGCATTTGAGTGAGAACCTCCGCACTCAAAACTCAAAATATTTCCTACGGAAACGCTACGCGAACAAAACTCAAAATATTTCCTACGGAAACGCTACGCGAACGAAACTCAAAATATTTCCTACGGAAACGCTACGCGAACAAAACTCAATCAATCATCCCCTTGTGGCGACAGCGTTTCAGAGGTTGCAGGTATCACCAGCACCTTATCCACCCGTGTTCCATCCATATCCATGACCTCAAACCGAAACCCGGATGCCTCAAAGAAGTTTCCCGATGTGGGCACCCGTCCCAAAACCGCCATCACAAAGCCACCCAGCGTATGGTAATGCCCGTCTTCTTCCTGGGGCAGCATTTCTTGCTCTAACAGGTCTTTCAATAGCTCAATCGGCAACAAACCGTCCACCAACCAAGAGCCATCTTCTCGCTGAATAATTTGGGGTTCTTCTTCATCTTCTACTGAGGGGAGTTCGCCCACGATCGCCTCAACTAAATCATTCAGGGTGACCAATCCTTCGATGCCGCCATATTCATCGGTAATCAATGCAATATGGGTGCCCGACTCTTGGAAAATTTCTAGCACTTTTAGGGCACGGCTATTTTCGGGAATATAAAGCGGCGATCGCAGCATGGTTTTGAGATCGACCGGTGCCTCCGCCAATTGCAGAGACAGAATATCTCGTGCCCTGACAATGCCCTGACAGTTATCAAGGGTTCCTTGCGCCACCGGAAACCGGGAGTAGGTATTGTCTAAAATTTCTTGCTGATTTTCTTCCCAGGGCGCATCAATATCCAACCATGAAATCGCCGTGCGCGGAGTCATCAAGGTTTTGATGGCGCGATCTCCCAAACGAAACACCCGCGACACGATCTCCTGTTCCGATTCCTCAAACATCCCCGCCTCAGTGCCTTGCTCAATCAGCACTTTAATTTCTTCTTCCGTCACACTGGGTTCATTGGATGCTTGAATATCGAGCAGCTTCAACAGCCCATCCGTTGAGACACTCAGCAAATGCACCACTGGAGCCATCAAGATCGACAGCGATCGCATGGGACCCGCCACGCTGCAAGCAATTTTTTCGGGATTATTCAGCGCGATCCGTTTAGGCACCAGTTCGCCGATGACCAACGACAAATAGGTAATCGCAGTCACGACCACCAGAATGCTAAGCGGTTTACTGTATGGCAAAAGCAGAGGGATCGTCTTAAAAACCTCTTCCAGCCGTTGAGCGAGAGTTGCTCCCGCCACAGTACCGCTGAGAATGCCAATTAAGGTAATACCGATTTGAACCGTGGACAGAAAATTATTAGGAGAACTTGCCAGCTTCAGCGCCAGACGCGCCCTCTTGTCGCCTTGTTTGACCAACTGCTCTAACCGAACCTTACGGGCGGAAAGAATTGCAAGTTCCGATCCTGAAAAAATGCCGTTGGCGATCATCAACGCAATAATGAGAGCAATCTCGGTGGCAACAGAAGACATACTGGAAAGACTCTTACTCCAAGGACTACATTCTACGCTCTCCAGCATAGGACTTCTATTTACCTATCACCGCACATTTTTAAGATGCGTGAGATGGAGTCGTTTATTTTCTAATTCTTTATTACCCTACACCTCAAGACGATTTTCCGGGTTCCAGGTTGATAAACGGCAGCGCACCATTGCCACCCATCACCTGCGGAAACTTACCGTCCCATTTGTCGATCGCCTGTTTTTGCAGCAGTTCTGGGGTGAGGGTTTCTCGCAGCAATCGCTGTGCCTCCGCCTGACCCTTTGCCCGATTCACATTCGCTTCTGCTTCTTGCTCCGCTTCTTGAGCAATGTAAACCGCCCGTTGAGCGCGTTGTTCTGCAATTTGCTTTTCTTCCACCGCTTTAGAAAACTCAGTCGAAAAAGTCAGATCAACCACGCTAGTATCCAGCACAATAATGCCGTATTTTTGCAGCCGTTCCCCCAGGGCAACATCAAAATCTTGCTTCAATTCGTCGCGCTTAGTAATCGCTTCTTCTACAGTGCGGCGGGCGGCAGCGACTTTAAAGGATTCCTGGGTTTGGGGCGCAATGATTTTTGACACGATATTTTGCAGCGATCCCTGGGTGCGACGAATATTGACCACCTGTAACGGATCGAGGCGGAAGTTAATCGCAAAACTGGCGGTCAATTGCTGCAAATCTTTGGTGGAGCTTTGAGCCGGAACTTCAAACTTTTGCACCGTTAAGTCATACATATCCACCCGTGAAACCAGCGGCGGCTTCAGATGAATGCCTTCTAGCAAAACCCCGTCTCTTGCCTTTCCTAAAATACTCAGCACTCCCGCTTCACCTGGATTAATGACGACGTAAGCATTTAGCCCAATCAGCAAGGCGATCGCTGCCAGAGAAAGCAGCACCGTTGTTTGCCAGTTTGTTTGACTTTTCATATCAGATTTTTGTTACCATAGTGCCCGAATTTGGCACGCTCCTAGTGTGGAGCGCATTACCCCATCGTAGCCTTGATAGCGGGCTGGAATGTAGCCGCTCTGTTGGATAGGGCGATTATAGGAAGATTCGATGAACGGAATCCGCACCCCAATATAGGATCGCCCGTCTGCCCCTAGAATCGTATTGGTTCCGTTTGATAGTTCAACTTTGTCCCCTTTTGCCAAATCCCCCAAGCTGTTTCCCGATCCAGCCCCCTCATTAAACGGAATGAAGCGCTCTGCAACGATTCTGCGGCAGTTTCGATTTCGCTGAGCCAGTGTGCCATCCAGCGGCGATCGCCCCGATTGCCCAGCATTAGTGTCATTCGCCTGAGGAAGGGAGGCTGGCGTACTGATCGCAATCGCAGCATTGCCCCCGAACAGCGCGATCGCGCCCAAACATACTGCCCCAAGCCACCGTCTTTTTATTCTCAGTTTTTCCATACACTATCTAAGCTCAATAGAATCTCTACGAAGATAAACGATTCATTCTACAACAACTAAAATTTGCAGAAATTGTTTAGCAACGTGCGGCGATCGCCCTGCCTTACGCATCCGCTTTGCTCAAAACGAATTCTGTATGCTGTCTGAACAATTGAAGCCTGTAGTGAATGTGGAAAGCTTTGGTATCTGATTCAACATCTCAAGAACCGTTTCTGAAACTGCGATCGCTCACCCACCCAATTCAGGTCTTCCTCAACCCCAGATTTGGTAG
The DNA here is from genome assembly GCA_041749615.1 of Leptolyngbyaceae cyanobacterium. GTDB lineage: Bacteria > Cyanobacteriota > Cyanobacteriia > Leptolyngbyales > Leptolyngbyaceae > ULC077BIN1. Next base: position 19,599 of record JBGTAZ010000273.1, read on the forward strand.
CGGTCATGCTCAGCACTGCCCGTATCTTTCGCAATGCACGAACGCTTAATTTAGTCCGCTGCAATACGGTTGTTACTTGGCGTTATCCACGTCGTAGCAATTGGTCATATTCTGCATGGGTTCCAATCCAAAACCATGCAATATCGTCGTTTTCCTCAATTGCCAAAGCACGGTAGTGAATACCAATACGAACCGACCAAAACTGACCGACCTTTTTGAAATGCAGTGACGGATACCGAGAATCTTGCTTGAGTAGTTCATGGCATCGATCAGCTAGATCTTGAATCTCATCTGGTAATTGCCGGTAGTAATACCAGAAATCAGGAGTTGCGCGATATCTCACAGATCTGCACAACGCCCTTCTCGTAAATGTTGCACTGCTTGCTCTGCCAACTTGTTAAGCCGACCCGCTGCAACATCTTCCTCAAACTGCCGATCCCATATCTCCGCATCAAATTCCGCAAACCAGACTCGAAAAGCAGCAAGCTCATTAGCAGAGAGCTTACTGATAGCACTTTCAATTTCTTGCAGGTTACTCATAAAAATTGTAAAAACGCAACAGTCTAAATATGAAATTCCAATGATAGCGCTAAGACTTAAGTTTTTTCTCTCCTTGCTTCTTTCTGCAAGGGCAAGACCAAAAAGATTCAAAATGGGTTCCATATCCCACTCAATTGAGAAAGTAGATCAAAGTTGTTTGTACGAGATATCGATTTGGGTGAAGGGTTGAGCAAGGTTTTTTATGGGTTGAGCGATCGCAGCCACTAGCCAATCAATCCAATCAATCAGCGCGAACTTTGGGCAGTAAATCGCGGACGATCGCGATCGCGTTGGGGAACTGCAAGGGCGAAACGGTGGCATCTTCTAGCAGCACGGTTTCACTTTGATATCCGTCGTGGCTGGGGTCGCGAAAGACGTGCAGTTTGCGTTCGGTTACGTCGAGTACCCAATAGTCTAGGATGTGCGATCGCGCATATGCCTTTGCCTTCAAGCCGCAATCTGTCTCAAAGCTAGAGTTTGCTACCTCAATGACCCAGTAAACTTCTGATGCGGTTGGATGGTGATCTGCATAATCTAACGGATCAATCTGCACCACAGCAATATCGGGTTCCGGTTCTGAATAGTTGTTAAACCGAATCGGTTCTTGCAGACGCAGTAACACTCGATCGCCTAAAAGTTGCCCTATCAATCTTGCGGTACGGGTCGTTGCGGAAGAATGGGCAGTTCCTTTTGCAGCCATTTTTAGAATATATCCATCAATTAACTCGACTCGCTCATCAGCATCCAGAATGCCCGCTTCTGCCATTCGGTGATATTCCTGCACGGTGATCAGGCGAAGGTTTGCCAGCATGGATACTCTCCTACAACGATCGCGGTTCATCCTAAATTCAGTGTATCGTCACCGATTTGATCGTACCCAAAAACTCAAAAAAATCGGATTTTAGTAATACATCCGTGCTAGATCATAGATAGGATAATTTTTGATCCGCCTGATCGATTTAGAATCCATATCTAGGGTTGCATCTTATCAAAAACGCTAGTCATAGCGACTCACTTCGAGTATTCTAAACTCGACCTTGCGATCGCCTGAGCCATTATGTCCTTTGTTGGTCTTCATATTCACAGTGATTACAGCCTGCTCGATGGTGCCAGTCAGTTACCGGCTTTAATCGATCGCGCCTTAGAACTAGGGATGCCTGCGATCGCCCTGACGGATCACGGCGTGATGTATGGCGCGATCGAACTGTTGAAGGTGTGCAAGGGCAAGAATATTAAGCCGATCATTGGCAACGAAATGTATGTGATCAACGGCGACATTACCAAGCAAGA
>JBGTAZ010000274.1:0-16992 GCA_041749615.1 Leptolyngbyaceae cyanobacterium
CTTTTCTTGAGTCCATCCAACTCAATCGCTTGCATTACCTTTTGCCGAAAATCATAACTGTAGGCTTTAGCCATTGCTAGTCGTAGTAAAACGATTAGGATGCTTCTAGTCTATGTCCTATCTTGACTGGCGACAGCTATATGTTGCAATCTGCCCAAATTGTGATGAATTACATCGCTGGGCGATCGCGGCATGATTTAACAACCTCGCTCGATGGGCTAGGGTGAGGGCGAAGCTTGAATCCTGCATTTACAGCGATGCAACACATCTCATAGAGCGAATCTCCATGACTTCTGAGATATAACAAGTTCCTCCAAACTTGTTGAGTAAGGGGGTGATATTTTCGATTACAGGCTTAATCAAGTCGGGCATACAGAACGCGATGATATAAACATTGTCTAGCATGGTCATATCGAGATCTTCGTTCCCATCGCGCAAGCCCTTTCCGGCAACATTGCGAATCACGGCATGACCATGAACGCCTGATTTATCTAAACTATCCAAAATTTTGCCAAGCTCAAATGAATTGGCAATAATTTCAATTCTTTTAACGGTGTGCATACTATCATCTCCAAAACAGATCAATGATGTATAGATAAAGTGGAATTCCAACTGTGATATTGAATGGGAAGGTGACGGCTAGAGCCGTGGAAACGTAGAGGCTAGGGTTGGCTTCAGGAACCGTAAGCCGCATGGCTGCGGGAACGGCAATGTAGGAAGCGCTGGCACACAACACCGCGAATAAGAGGGCGTTTCCCTGAGACATTCCAATCAATTTGGCGATCGCGATGCCAATTCCAGCATTGACTATGGGAATCAGTATGGCAAACGATATCAGAAAAAATCCGGTTTTTTGCAAGTCTTTAATTCTTCGAGCAGCGACAAGCCCCATATCGAGCAAAAAGAAGGTCAGCAGCCCGTAAAACAGCCCTTGGGCAAAGGGTTCCATTACCTTCCAGCCGTGTTCTCCGCTTAAAACCCCAATAATCAAGCTGCCAACCAGCAGAAAAACTGAACTGTTCAAAAACGCATCGCGCAACACTTCAGACCAGGCGAATTCTCGCTTCTCGTCGGCGGTAAAGAGATTCACCAAGATCAAGCCGACAATAATGGCTGGCGATTCCATCAGGGCTAGAGCCGCGACCATGTAGCCATCAAACTCAATTCCTAACTCGGTTAGAAATGAACTGGCGGTGATGAAGGTGACTGCACTAATGGAGCCATAGGTTGCCGCGATCGCGGCAGCATCATAATGATCAAGCTTCAGCCTCAAAATGAAGAAGGTGTAAACTGGCACAAAACACGCCATCAAAATTGCGGCGGCAAGTGCGAGAATAACTTCCTGCGTAATTCCACTTTTGATCAGTTCGACTCCACCCTTAAACCCGATCGCAAATAGCAGGTACAGCGAGAGAATTTTGGGAACTGGCGGGGGAATTTCTAAATCTGACTTGACCAGAACCGCCGTCACTCCTAAAAAGAAAAATAGGATAGGCGGATTGAGGATATTGGAGATGATTAAGCTACCATCCATGTTTATCCTCCTGTAATCGATAAATCCAGGTATTCAAAAAACGTTGCATGTAAAAAATTGACGTGACTATTGACTCATGATGTATCGCGGATGGTTACCCGATGTCAATAAAATGGGTTCTAGCTGTCCGAAGGCACGCTCAGTATGCACGGTTGCGGCTTGGATTTTCGGTGCGATCGCGGTGAGTCAATTGTGATCAGATCAAGCGATCAATTTCTCTAGGTTCCTAAAACTGGCGCGTCCTAAAACTGGCGCGTCCAATGATGCCAGCGTTCCACCACGACTTTAGTTTGGGTGAAGAATTCTACGGCGTGGTGTCCTTGTCCATGGAGGTCACCAAAGAAGCTATCTTTCCACCCGCTAAAGGGAAACTGCGCCATCGGAGCCGCTACGCCAATATTGATGCCAATATTTCCAGCTTCGGCTTCAGACCGAAACTGACGGGCTGCCGCACCGCTAGACGTGAATAAGCACGCCATGTTGCCATATTTTCCTTGGTTGATCAGGGCGATCGCTTCATCCATCGTGTCTAAATGCATCAAACTCAGCACCGGACCAAAAATCTCGGTCTTGGCGATAGTGCCCCAGGGATTCACATTTTGCAGAATGGTGGGACGGACAAAATAGCCCTGCTCATAGCCCGAAATTTTTGGAGTGCGACCATCCACTAAGGCAGTCGCACCCTCATCGACTCCCTGCTGAATCAACCGTTCGATTCGGGTTTTGCTGTCTGCGGTAATCACCGCGCCCATCTGAATTCCGTCGTCTAGCCCATACCCGACTTTCCGAGTAGCGGCAACCTCTGCGATCGACTCCGTAAACGTTTGCGTTGCGTCTCCTACCGTAATCGCCACGGATGCCGCCAAACATCGCTGTCCGGCACAGCCAAAGGCACTATCCGCCATAATTCGCGTGGTGGTGGCAATATCCGCATCAGGCAGCACAATCACCGGATTTTTTGCCCCGCCCTGACATTGGGCACGTTTGCCATTCGCCGCCGCCCGACTGTAGACATACTGAGCAACAGGCGTAGACCCGACAAAGCTAATCGCGCGAACTGTCGGATGATCAAGCAGCGCATCCACGACTTCTTTTGCGCCATTCACCAAATTCACTACGCCTGCGGGTAAGCCTGTTTGCTCGATTAACTGCACTATTTTTTGCAAGGTCAGCGGCACTTTTTCGGATGGTTTCAGGATCACGGTGTTGCCACAGGCGATCGCGTAGGGCATAAACCAAAAGGGAATCATTGCGGGAAAGTTAAACGGGCAAATAATCCCCACCACCCCTAATGGCTGTCGGATCATAAATTCATCGATTCCACGGGCAACGTCTTCGGAGTTATACCCCTGCATCATCAGCGGAATGCCACAGGCAACTTCCACATTTTCAATCGCCCGCCGCAGTTCTCCTTTTGACTCTGCCAAAGTTTTGCCGCATTCCATAGTAATAGTTTGCGCCAAGTCATCTAGGTGTGCTTCTAGCAACACTTTGAGTTTGAACAAGTATTGGATGCGATCGCCAGCGGGAACCCTACGCCAACTGGTAAACGCTGCCTGTGCCGCTTGCACTGCCTCCTCCACTTCCTCCACCTGAGACAGCGGCACCTGTGCCAAAACCTCTATCGTTGCCGGATTAGTCACGTTTAGATAATCGGTTGTGTGGGAAGAAACCCACTCACCCTTAACGTAATTTTGCAAAACAATAGACGACTCCATCCGATCACCCTCTTTAAGAAATGGTCTCAATAAAAAATTGACAAAATGGAGTTACTTCACAACCTGACTCCATCCGTAAGAATATGCTTCAACAAGTAAGAATGTGCTTTAGAAAAGAGGGTTGAGCCGTTTCAAGCCGGACTAAATCAATCACAAGTTTAGCTCCTTGGCGATCGCGTCTGGCTGATCGTGGAAAGCATAGAACTGAATGTATTAACTGCCCGTGCGGTTACCAATCCAGCGATCGCGGCAACCAGCACTGTGGCGAGGCAGGTAAGCTTGGCTGTTTCTGGTCCACCGACCCCCAACACCATCGCCACGGCGGTTAACGGCAGCCGATATCCACCAGCAATACCGGCTGCCGCACCCGCCGCACCCGCCAGATCCGGCGGCACTCCAAAGGCTGCCGCAAACACCCGTCCACCGAGGTCGCCGATCGCCAGAAAGGGTACAAAAACTCCGCCACAACCCCCTGCCGCCACCGCAGCAGTAGTAGACGCAGCACGAAGCAGTGCCACTGCTAGCAAGTGATAAGGGGTAGTTTCGACGGTTTCAGCCCAGACGATCGCGGCTCCTCCCGGACCAAATGCTGCTGCGGGTGTGGCGATGACCGCGGTCATCGCCGCAAAGGCTAGCATAGCCAAGGCACCGAGCAAAAGACGAATGACTGGAGTGGCTTTCCATCCTCGTGCCCAGTAGATCGCCTCGCCGGAAAGCGACGTGATAGATCCCGCGATCGCCCCAATAAACAGAGCCGCACCCACCGCATCCCAGAGGTCACTGGGGGGAACCTTCGGCACGACAAGCCGGATCAGATCGAGCCTGAAGGCAAGGTTGATCCCCCAACCAACCAGCCCCCCCGCCAACACCGCCGCCACCCGTTCTAGGGTAATCGGCACCTTGCGTCGCTGGCTCAGTTCAAGCATGAAAAAGCTACCCACCAGCGGAATCCCCATCAGGGCGGCTACCCCAGCGGCACCACCGCCGATCGCAGCAGGTTGCACCAGCCGCCGCAGCGCTGGATTCGTGCTGCCTAACCAGGTTCCCGCCGCCACGCCAAGATGAACCGCCGGGGATTCTGTTCCCATCGCCGCACCCAGCCCGACAGTGGGCAGAATGGCAAGGGCGCGCAACGGTGCCAGATTCCAGGGGAAGTTCTCTTCTGCTCCGGCTGTAGCTACCACGTCAGCGGTGATATCAGCCCGCGCCACGTCGCGGGGAAAGCAGTACCATGTGGGTGGAGGAAGCCGCCTGAGACGAGCAGTTTTGCGAGGAATCAATGACTGCACGGCATCCCCCTTGCCCAGTCCATGCAATACCATTACAGCTAGCGTCACACCGAGCAGTGGCAGCAGCAGTAGCCATGCGGTGCTTAATCCGGAGACGGCATCGAGGATCTGCTTGATCGACACGGTCAGCAGCACCGCCGCTAGGGAGCCGACCACCCCTCCAAGCAGACCGCCGACAGTCCATGTGCCCACGCTAGTCAACAAAGGTAGTAGTTTTCTATTTGTCATTAAAGTGAAATTTTGTTTAAATCAGGATTAACGCAAGCACCATAAGAATACGCAAGCACCATAAGAATAGGATATTGCGATTCATGGCAAGCGTTCTTTGAGGTATTCCTTATTACTCATCTTTAGGTAATCGGTAAATTTAGCCAATCGCTCAAGATCTCAGCTAGCCAGTCAAGTTCTGGGGCAGTCAAACGGTCTACATTACCCAGTGGAAATCTCTTTGTTCCTGCCCAAATGTCAAGCTGAGAAGGAACTGCGATCTTATACCCGTTAGAACCTCTCTCATAAGAAAGACGAGTGAGTTCAATTTTCACAATATGCTGTCGAGAGGCGGTGAGCGATGGTAAAAATCTCAACCCTAGTACTTCATAGGTGAGAAAAATTTCTGATTGAGTAATCCGCAATCTTACTGTTCCAAATAAAGCGCGAAGAATGCTCCAAATAGATTCAAGAATGTGACACAAGCAATAAATTACAAGTATGGCGCTGAACCACCTGTAATAATCCAAATCCGAAAAAAACCTGAAAAAGTACGCCAAGAACCAAGCTCCTCCTACGATTAATACAATCGAGGGTATTAGCTCAGAATGAAAACCGCGCGGCGGAATGAAAATCTCCAGTGTTTGTGGAGTATTCGTCACTTGCACTTTGCTACCAACGAGTTTGGCAAGGCTTGCTAAACTACTTTTTCGTAGAGTTGATTTTTCGGCATTGCTGAATCTGGGGAGGAAATTTGTAGGGGCAATCCCTTGTGGTTGCCCTCCACTTACGTCAGGGTAGGCACAAGACCTACCCCTACAGTCAAAAATCATACTTGCAGTCAGCAACGCCGATTTTTCTAAAGCGTCTAATGCCTGCTTTGCAGATTTCAGCCGTCGATCAGTGCTTGGCTCTGTCAACCATTTCAGCCAGTCAATCAAAGTTGGACTGAGATTGACGCTATTCTCAAATAGAATCCGCATTTCTCGCTGTGGCAGTTGGTCGGGATGCTGTCCCGTTGCTATATAAATTAGCGTTGCTCCGAGAGCGTAGAGATCTGACGGGGGGATGGTTTGCCCGCCAAATTGTTCCGGGGGCATATAGCCATAGGTGCCGACGATTGTGCGAGTTCCACCATAAACCGCTGTTTGAACAGAACCAAAATCAATCAGGTAAACCTGTCCAGGGCTATTTCCGGTGCGAGTGCGTTTCACGCAGGCTTCGCCAACGCCCAACAAGATATTGCTAGGTTTGAGGTCGCGATGGACGATCGCAGGTTGGCGGTGATGCAGGTAGTCCAAAATGGTTAATAGTTCTTTGGCAATTATCTTTAGCTCTTCCTCGCTAAAAGTACGACCAGACTGTATCCAGTCCTGTAGTGATCGCGCTTCAATGTAAGTCTGAACTAACGCAAAACCTTTCCCTTGCTTAGTCTCAACCTCGAAGGAATCAAGATAGTTAGGAATGGCAGGATGATCGAGAGATTTGAGAACTTCTGCTTCCCGTTCAAACAGTTTCAAATCATCCCAGGTAAAGTCAGGACCAAACAGCAGCAGCTTGATGACAACAGCCAAGCCTGTCTGCAAATCGCTTGCTAAAAAGGTTCTGCGACCCGTCTGACGACCCAACAGAGATTGAATACGATAGCGATCGTGTAAAATCTGAACCGTAAGTTCATCCATAGTTTTTGCAATTAAGCGATCACAGAATAGTTTTCTGTCCCTTACAGTCTATTCGCTTGCCACTTTACTTTTTGGCAATCATTCTTCACATTTAGGTCAATCGTAAAATTCTGCACCCACTACGACCTTTCTGACCACGACCTCAATCGAAGAATGAAGCGATCGCACAACACCTTGCATCGCACCCCAAAAGCGGTATTCTGGAAGGCGTGTTAAGGACAGTAAATTGGGTATGGCAACAATCTTTAAAAATGCTCACCTGCTTGATCCTATCCAGGGACTTGAGGGACGCGGCGATGTGCTGGTGGAAAACGGCAAAATTGTGGGTGTGCTGCAAGATGACTCTGCGATCGGCAAAATCGTGCCCATCTTGGTGCCCCAGTGGGATACCCAAATTATTGACCTAGAAGGAGCCTTTCTGTCTCCGGGATGGATGGATATTCATACCCATGTTTGTGACACCTTGGGCGATTTTTGCCTGTCCGCCGATGATGTGGGGATTCGCTCTGGCGTGACTACTATTGCCGATGCTGGCACTTCTAGCATCCTCACGTTTGATGCGTTTCGTCAAACCGCGATCTCGACTGCAAAAACGCGGGTTTTCTCCTTTATGAATCCCTCGTTGCTCTACATTGCCACCTTAGACCAAATTGCCCACCGATTAGAAATTGTTGCCAATCCACAAAACCAAGATATCGATCGCGCTGCTGCGGTAGTGGAAGCAAACCGCGATGCGATCGTGGGCTTTCATGTGCGCCCGGTGCGCCGTGCTGGAGAAAGCGCTTCTCCGGTGCTGGAAACTGCCAAGAAACTAGCAGAAATGTTTTCATTACCCTTGCTGGTGCAGCTAGGAGCGTTTCCGCAAAATGAGGTAGTGCCATCAGCGGAACTCTTGCCCCAACTGAAAGCGGGAGACATTGTGACGCACTGCTTTCAACCAAACGATGCCCTGTTTGATCAGAACAGTAAACTATTGCCTGCTGCCCAAGATGCGATCGCTCGTGGTGTTTTATTGGATGTGGGCTACAGCAGTGCCGACTGTTCCATGGAAACCGCAAAAGCCGCGATCGCTCAAGGCATTTTGCCGAATATTCTTTCCACGAATCTCAACCGTTCCAATGTCCATATTGCAGACAGCTTGGCAGCCGTCATGACTCGGTTTGTTAATTTAGGATTGTCCCTCAGCGAAGTGGTAGAGCGAGTCACCCATCAGCCAGCCGCAGCGATCGGTCAATCTAGTCAGCTAGGCGGCTTTAAACCCGGTCAGTTGGCAGATTTCACCATTTTTGAGTGGGAAGATAAACCCACAACTTTAAAGGATGCGAACGCTGGCATGATGACGATGCCCAAACGGTTAAAGGTGAAAGGGGTTTGCCGCAGCGGGGAGTATTTTCACATTGAGCGATCGCCCTTTGACACCCAGTTACAGCCAGATACATAACTTTCTTTCGGACTTATTTTCATCCATGAACCTATTGTAATTCTTAGATATAATATCCAAGAATTAACGTTCAACATGGATGATTTAAGAAGTTAATATTTAGCGATCGGTTACATCCCATACAGAATATTTTAATTCTTTTGGCATTCAATTTTTAAGTTGATTTTAGCATTGCTGATCAAAAAAGCAGGGGCTAGGGAATGTATCTTACTTTACTCAGGGTAAGCAGCTAGGCGATGTGCAAAGTTAATATACTTTTAGTTTTTAAGGAGTACCTTTGCAAACGATAACCATGTTCTTTGCAATCCTGTTTAGAGTTTAATTCAATAAAATTAGATCTATGTCTTCAGTTGTTTCTCAATCGATTTATGCGATTCGTGCCGCTTTTTTAGACTTTTTAGATGATCCATTTTATGTCTCTGAATCTAACAGTGTGCGATATATTTCTGATGGATTATTGGTGATTAAAAATGGTGCGATCGCTGATTTTGGCGCGTATGCTGATCTGCAAGAGAGATACTCCACCGTTCCAGTCATAGCTTATCCAGATAAGCTCATTATGCCGGGATTCATTGATACTCATGTGCATTATTCCCAATATGAAATGATTGCGTCCTATGGGGAACAATTACTAGAATGGCTCAACAAATATGTGTTTCCCACAGAAAGAAAGTTTCAGGATAAGACCTATGCTCATAAAATAGCGGCGCTGTTTTTTGATGAACTACTGAAGCACGGAACGACCACAGCACTTGTGTTTGCAACGGTTCATCCTGAATCGGTAGATGCGTTTTTTGAGGAAGCCAGTCGTCGCAATATGCGGATGATTTCTGGCAAAGTTCTCATGGATCAAAATGCACCAGAGTATCTCAGAGATACTCCAGAAACTGCTTATGCAGATAGTAAACAACTGATTCAAAAATGGCACAAACAAGGTCGCTTGCTCTATGCCGTAACCCCCCGATTTGCCCCAACTTGCAGCGAGGCACAGCTTCAGATAGCTGGAAAACTATTACAAGAATTTCCAGATGTTTATTTACACACCCACCTATCCGAAAACGTCCGAGAAGTTGCGTGGGTTGCCGAATTATTTCCGGAGAGTCAGGGCTATTTGGATGTGTACGATCGCGCCGGTTTGGTGGGGGAGCGATCAGTATTCGCCCATGGAATCCATGTGACCGATGCCGAATTTCAGCGGTTGTCCGAGGCGAAATCCACGATTGCATTTTGCCCGACCTCCAACCTGTTTTTGGGCAGCGGCTTATTCAAGATTGCCCAAGCAAAGTCTAAGGACTATCCAGTCAAAGTGGGTTTAGGCACCGATGTTGGCGGCGGAACGACCTTTTCGATGTTGCACACGGCAAATGAAGCCTACAAAGTGGCGCAACTTCAAGGTGAACCTCTGTCTGCATTCAAAACCCTGTTTCTCGCCACGTTGGGAGGTGCAAAAGCTCTTTTGCTGGATGATAAAATCGGCAACTTTGAGGTGGGCAAAGAGGCTGACTTTATTGTGCTAGACCCAAAAGCTACCCCGCTGATGGCAACCCGGACTCAAGGGTTTCCGGCACAAACACTGGCAGAACTGGAGCAGAAGTTGTTTGGCGTGATGATGCTGGGCGACGATCGCGCAATTCATGCCGTATACATTGCTGGAGAATTAGCACATGGTTTAGCCCCATGACACCCCATCTTAAAACCCTAACAACCTATCAATTGCCGTTTTGCTTCCGTTACAGCCATTTTTATACCGATCTTCCTCAGTTTCCCTTGTCAAGGGAAACTGAGGAAAGCTGGGGATCTTGATCCATCCCCTCAGACAGGAAAAGCGCGATCGCGTCCCGTCTTACAATGTTTCAATCACCTCAGACTTGGCAAATCGCACCTTTGCCAAAGTGGCATATTTATCGTCTTCGGCTCGATAGCCCGCCGCACAAGCAACAACCGTTGCATAGCCTTTTTCGGGTAGCCCTAATACCTTGTCATAATTCGCAGGTTCAATCCCTTCCATCGGGCAAGCATCCACACCAAGGAGTGCCGCACAGGTCATAAAATTGCCCAAAGCAATATAGGTTTGCCGAGTTGCCCATTCATTGACGCTCAGGCTGCGGGCACCATAGATCACATCACTGACCATCACTTTTCGATAGCCTGCCAATGACTCTGGCTCAGCTTGTCTTACCTCAGCCGTGCGCGCGACAAAGTGATCGACATGCTCAGCAGTAAGATTCTTTTTGATAGTGAACACCACATAATGAGAACATTCGCTCACTTGCGCTTGATTCCAAGACAACGGCTGAAGTTTCGCTTTCAGATCTGGACTGGTGACAACCAAAAATTTCCAGGGTTGTAGCCCATAGGACGAAGGCGTTAGAACTAGAGATTCTTCCAATGCTGCCCAAACATCTGCCGCGATCGTTTTAGTTGAATCAAACTTTTTGGTGGCATAGCGCCAGTTCAAGCGCTCTAGCAAATCGGTGGGTGTGGTTAAGCTCATAGATTAAAAACGCTGTGCTTGAATACTCGATGAGTATACTCCCCACCGTCTAAATGAGGCGGTGTAGGGGATGACGGAGTTTGGAGTTTGGCTTACGGAGTTTGGAGTACAAAGTTTTGCGGAAATCAACGTTGGAACTCTGTACTCCGCACTTTGAATGGGGTCCCTTTATTGCGGTTTATTGCGGTTGATTAATGGAATGCAAACCGCATTCTTTCTTCGTTGCATCTTCCCACCACCAACGCCCTTCTCGCTCGTGTTGGTTCGGCAAAATGGCGCGTGTGCAGGGTTCACAGCCAATGCTAACAAACCCGCGATCGTGCAGGGCATTGTAAGGAACTTCGTAGGAGCGGATGTACATCCAGACATCGGCAGAAGTCCAGTTGGAGAGGGGATTGAACTTGATCAAGGAGCGATCGCCTGCCGAAAATGCAGTATCCGCTTGCACGACAGGTACTTTGCCACGAGTTGCAGGGTTTTGATCTTGCCGCTGCCCGGTAATCCAAGCATCTAGGGTGGAGAGTTTGCGGCGCAGAGGAGCAACTTTGCGAATGTTGCAGCATTCTTTGTGTCCGTCTTCATAGAAGCTGAACAGCCCCTTAGCCGTGACTAGCGCTTCCACTTGGGCGGAGTCGGGAAACATCAGCTCGATCGCAATCCCGTAGTGCTTTCTAACGCGATCGATGAACTGATAGGTCTCAGGATGCAGCCGACCCGTATCTAAGCTAAAAACTTTGACGGCTTTATTCAGCCTGTGCGCCATGTCAATCAGCACCACATCTTCCGCCCCGCTGAAGGAAATGGCGATATTGTCAAATAGGCTCAGCGATCGCTCTAAGATTTTTTGAGGGCTTTGGCTAGTAAGTTCTGTTTCCAAACTGGGAATATCGAGTGCGGCAATCGTTTGCGCCATGATGGGTGTTCTCTCAAAAGGAATCGTCGTTCACGCAGAGTCTATTCTACCAAGCCCGTGTCTACCCTGATGCCGTTTCTCAACCCTCTGAACGTGCTAAAAATTGACACCACCCATGACGATGGCATCCTTCGACTGCAATGGCGGAAAACGATGCTTTAGTTATTTTTTGAGGGAGTTTGCTGAGTGGGTTGCGGCTTTTGACTGTACTGCTTACGTCTATACGACAATATCGGGATAGTATCAGTGTGAAGTTGAATAAAATGCCATTTCTGATACAGGCAGACTGATACAGCAGATCGGGCTTTGGGGCTGAGATCGATCGCCCTCTAGTCATCCGAAGTAGCCAAAGTATAAACACGACCCCCAATCAGGAGGGCGATCGCTGGCAGTTTTTTCTCAGTTTCTACCGATCGCCTTAAAATCGAAAGGAGTATTATTTTTGTTGCCTGCATGACCTATTGCCTTGGAATTATTACAGATGCGGGTTTGATTATGGCGGCGGATTCGCGCACCAATGCCGGAGTCGATTACGTTTCAACCCATCAAAAGCTATTTAACTTTTCGCGGCTTGGCGATCGCGTCATCGTGCTTTGCACCGCAGGAAACCTATCCATGACCCAAGCAGTTCTCAACCTGCTGCATCGAGATATTGAAACCCAAGCCGAAATAAATCTTCATACCCTAAATAGTCTCTACGAAATCGCCCGTTACATCGGCGGCAAAGTTCGGCAAATTCGCGAACAAGACCGTCAATGGCTCGAAAAAGACCGCATCGACTTCCAATGCAGCTTTTTGTTAGGGGGGCAAATAAAAGGCGAAGAACCAGGACTATTTTTAATCTACAGCCAGGGAAACTGTATTCAGGCTTCTAAAGACACGCCGTTTCTGCAAATTGGTGAGGCGAAATACGGTAAACCTATTCTCGATCGCATCCTCAGCTTTGAAACCACTTTAGGATCTGCTGCCAAATGTGCGCTACTCTCCATCGACTCCACAATGAAATCCAACATTTCAGTAGGACCACCCATCAATCTGGTGATGTATGAAAAAGATTCCTTCAAAATTCGCTACGAGTTAAAACTGGAGTTAGGCGCACCTTATTTATCCCAAATGCGCCGTTTATGGGAAGTCTCCTTGAATGAAGCCTTCGATCGGATGCCTGATGTTGACTGGGAGCAGTATCTTGAGCCTCCTCAAAGTAATACCAATTTACTTTGAGAAGCGATGGATTGGATCAATCTGCCAACGGCTCGAAAGCTTCGTTTTCAGACCCGATTTCGGTAGGTAGAGCAGTGCTCATACTTTATCTTTCTGGAATGAGTAGCTTTTAGGTCGCCTCAACTTTTGCAGCGATCGCTCGTTTTTTTCTGCGTTCAATGTGGCGCTCATATCGATTCATCAGCGGCGTTGAAGTGATTCCATGCAGAACGACGGAACCGATCACTGTGATAAAGGTAATCCAAGCAATTTGTTCGCCGATTTCTCCTTTCAAGCCTGATCCCAGGGCATAGGCAAGATAGTAAAGCGAACCCACCCCACGAATACCAAACCAGCCAAACAGCAAACGCCGGAGCGGACTATAGTTTTCACCCGTTGTGCTAATCCAGGCTCCCACAGGACGGATTAAAAAAATCAATGCGCCTGCTACTAAAAGCCCTTGCGGCAAAAATCGCATAATGGGTTCAATCCTCAGCAAAGATCCCAATAGTAAAATGGTGCCAACCTCCAATAGTTTTTCTAGGGTTTCAGTAAACTCAAGCTGAGAAAAACGCTTTTCTGGATCGCGATAGGTTTTTTGGGCAACCACGCCCGCCACAAATACTGCCAAAAAACCATAGCCGTTGATCAATTCTGTGAGCGAGTAAACTAGCAAAATCATACTCAGCGCCACAAAATCTTCCATTAAACTATCCACTGTGATAAGCTGCTGAGCTTGTTTATCGAGCCATACCACTACTCTGGCAACGATAATGCCCATGACTAAACCCGCCGCGATCGCCCAAATCACGTCCACTACCACCCATTGAGTGAACCAGTTTTGCCAGTGGTCATCCTTCAGCCAGTGCAACCCAAAATAAACAAACGGAAACGCCAGAGCATCATTCAAGCCCCCTTCTGAGGTCAAACCAAAGCGCAATTCATCTTTATCATCAGGATGGGAAATTTGCACTTCGGATGCCAACACAGGGTCAGTTGGTGCAAGAATTGCACCCAATAAAATTGCGACTCCCCAATCGAAACCCAGGAAAAAATGGGCGATCGCCGCAACCGCAAAAATTGTCATCGGCATCAACAAACCAATCAGCCGAATAGTTGAGTTCCATGCCCAAGACTTGAGCGGACGATTCATCTTTAAGCCGCAGCTAAAGAGCGAAATCAAAATGACAAATTCAGTCAGTCGCTCCAAAAGTTCCGCCTCAGGACGCAACTGAATTAAATCCAAACCGTAAGGACTCAAAAAAACTCCGACTAATAGGTAAATGAGTGCATAGGAAAGAGGTAAGCGAGAGATTAAACCAGAACCTAAAGTAACCAATAAAAGTAATAATCCAATCGCCAGTAGCTCAAGAATGTAAATATCCATTAATCCGAAACTTATATTCTGAAACTTCGATTTGCACTCTGATTATCAATCATGAACAAACGAATTTAAACTCAAAAAGATAGTCCTAAAGAGAGATTTAGGAAGTAAGAAAAGTATAGATTTAGACTGGGTAATCATATCCAAAGTAAAGTGCTTCTTCTAGAGTAGAAAAAGCACTTTCGGGGATGGATATAAAGGTGAAGCACACCCATTTTTTGAAACTTGAATGCCTATCAGCACAAATCTACATCGACTATGCTTGTTCCCAAAGCTTTCTTACAACATCTGGCAACCAGCTTGCCACTTCTTGAATACGTTCTTCCGATAACTCATCTTTTGTTGCTGCAAAAATTGCTCTAATCACCTTATCTCGATCTACCGTACTAGACATCCCCGACTCATTGGCAACTCGAAACAAAAAGCGATCGGAGGTAATTTTGAAAATACCAGGTCCCTGCCAAGGTGGACGTACCCGACTTAAAAATCCAACCAGTGGATTGGTATCTTTCCACAACTCTGTGATTTCCATCTGAAGTGTTTTATCGGTAGTAACCAAGACTTCTTCATGCAACTCTTCTGCTACTCTATCCGCAGCTTCTGTAGTCATTAAATCACGCATTACTCGAAAAACCACTTCGGTAATATCTCTCGCATCATAGGGGTCGGAAAGTCCGCCATTCACCATCACTTTCTCTAAAAAGGGACGATGCTCATCTGAAATTTCTGTATCAGTAGGACGCTTAACCGCTTGAGCTAGGGTTGCTGCTTCTACTTCCGTTGGATCATTCGGAATTGTAGCCCCGTCACTTTGATTTACTTGATCTTCTAACATCATTAGGTCTCCTTATAGATAAACAAAAGACTGTCCGATCAAACACGTAAATTTAGCAGTGAAATACACCAAAAACTTCAATTAAAAGAAAGATAAACTAAGCGATCGCCACAGCCTTAAAGAACTCCTTGTTCCATAGCTTTGTACGAATTTATAGAACAAGGAAACTTAGAATATCCTTCTAGAAGTCGCCAAAAGACACTCCTAAAAAAGCTATTTCACACTTTTTTCCTGAGCGCGTTCATGAGCAAACTCTTTAAGCCGAGAAACGACATTATAGGCACCTGGGCTGGGTTCTACATTTGTAGCCACTCCATCTACAGCACCATCTACTTTTAACCAAGCTTCTAAGCCACCTTTCAGCATTGCAACTTGATGAAAACCAGCTTCCCGTAAAACATTAATGGCGGCTGTAGCATCCTCGCTGTTGTTGCCATAAATATAGATGTCACGCTTGTGCTGTAAAGTCGGCTGCACCGCATCGGGCAGAATTGACAACGGCGTGTTCATAGCACCTAAGATACGACAGTCATCAAAAGCCTCGCGATCGCGAACATCCAAAATTGTTAAACCGGGTTCTCCCCAATTAAGGCGAGACTTTAGTTCATGAACACTCACCTCATTCCCAGAAATAGAAGCTGGAGGGGTTGAAAAAGGAAGCTTAGCATTAAACGCTTCTTTTGCTTTTCCTAGAGTATCCTCTTCACGCTCGTGAGCATTTTGAAAAGTTTCTTGAATATTATTTCCCGGATTTTCCATCATAGTATTGACTCCTTCATGAAATTTACTGCTTGTATTTTGTTGATTAACATTCATAGAGCTAACCTAATTAAATACATGGGTTAAACTCTACGAATAATCGATATAGAGAAACCTCTCTCTTAAGAGATAAAGAAGTTTTTTCCTGCAAAACATTGATGCTAGAGTGATGAGAAATCATGTTTTTAGAGACAGGTTTAGTAACTCCTTAGATGGTTTAACTAGCAAACCCATCGTTTTCATAGGATAGGTTCACTAGTCAAAAAGGATTAGTCACATCTTCGCTGAATCCTATCTGGCAGAACTTCAATCAATTCGCTTGGCTAACTGATCGATAGAAGCTTACCAAAGCCCCTGAACAGACCCAGAGGTATTGCCAGAAGTACCACCAGAATTATTCGTAGTGCCATTCATGTCAGGGTTAGAGTTTACGCTACCATCCGTATTAGAGTTTGTACTTCCGTCTACACCCATGTTTGGGTTAGCACCGCTTCCACTACCACCCGTGCTTGGACTGGTACGTCTCTTCCGCCCACATTGGAGCCAGCACCTTCACCCCCCACCGCTGGACTCATAGAATCCTGAGTACCACTAGTCGAATTGGTGCGTTCATTCACACGCATCTCCTGGGTATAGCCACTACCGCTACCACCTGTGTTCGGACTGGTGCGTCTGCTGCCACCGATATTAGAATCAGCGCTTCCATCGCCACTCATCGCTGGACTCATGGAATCTTGAGTACCGCTAGGAGCGCTAACACCAGGAGAGGTGCCATTACGAGGGGCAGTATAGGTGCCTCTGCCAGGAAAATTGGAATTAGGAGCAGTTAAACTATCATTCCGATTAGAATCCTGTCTAATAGTTGCAGGATTTTGCCTTAGTGTAGATGGATTCTCTGAATCAATAGGATTGATAGTGTTTTGTTGCTCTAAACCTCCTGTTCTTGGAGAGGTAGCAGGTGACTGTTGTGAGCTAGCAGCATCTGGCTGAAATAATGTAAATGTAGAACAAGCTGCAAAAGCACTAAGACTAGCAAATCTAACGAGATTAAGTTTCATGGTTTCTTCCTAAATTTATAAAATCCTAACGATGTTATGGGTTGAGTAGCCATATCAGAACGCCATAGATTTTTATGGTGTAGTACTTCAACATTTGAGAAGAACATTCAACTTCTCAGTTTTGAGCCTTGTACAGTAAAGTTGACGTTTAAACTGTAGGTTGTGCCAATAAATACTGAGTCTGTCATTAGAAAGGTTAAAGCGACATCAAAGGAGAGACATCAATTCAAACTATTTATTGACTTAAGCAGTAAGTAAAAGTGATGTAAAATCCTGAGCAATAATTTATTTGACATCCCTTAAGCAGAAAGTCATCTCAAATGTTTATATCTAAATAAGTAGCAGAGCGAAATTAAAGTTAGCTTAAATTACCGGATTTCGACTCCGCTCAACCCTCTTCCTACAGAGGTATTGAGCATTGAGCATTGAGCATTGAGCGTAGTCGAAATGCATCTGATAAATAATTGCATCTGCCTAC
>JBGTAZ010000275.1:0-10283 GCA_041749615.1 Leptolyngbyaceae cyanobacterium
AACCCTTGCAAAATCTTGCCGCGCTCAAGCCAGCACCCAGTCATAATCTCGGTCTGCGCTGCCCTCAGCACCGAGTTGCCGCCATGTTTGTTGCCAGTGTAGGAGTGTCGGCATTGTCACGCTGAGAAGATGGGTGTGAGATTCGTGGATTGGAGATCGCAGAGCAAGCGACGGGGGTGAAATGTGGGGATCGGCGATCGCAGTAGGAGAAGCGATCGCCCTAACACTGATCGCCCTAACACTGATCGCCCTAACACTGTAGGATCAGAATGTTTCGATTCGTGTCCTTAGGAGACAATTATGACCCGCGCCATCATGGAAACCGATAAGGGCACCATTCATCTAGAACTCTTTGACAAAGATGCCCCCAACACCATCAAAAACTTTGTAGAACTAGCCAACAGTGGCTTTTATGATGGGTTAGCCTTTCACCGAGTTCTCTCCAATTTTATGGTGCAAGGAGGGTGTCCCAACACTCGTCCCGGCGCAACAGGCGCACCGGGAACTGGTGGACCGGGCTACAAAATCAAGTGCGAAATTAATCCCAATTTGCACGAGGCAGGCAGTCTTTCCATGGCGCACGCCGGCAAAGATACGGGTGGCAGTCAGTTTTTTATCTGCCATTCGCCCCAGTCTCACCTGGATGGCGTACACACTGTCTTTGGTAAAACTGCGGACATGGATGTGGTGAATGCCATTCGTCAGAATGACAAGATTTTGTCTGTCAAAATCGAAGCGTAAACTGGGCTGATTCTGTGTGGGCGTTTTGCGAAATGCCCACACAGAAAACTAAGCGCTCAACCCTGAATTTAAACATTCACTTACAACACTCACCGATGGCTGCAAACTATTCCTTTGATATCGTTAGCGAGTTCGATCGCCAAGAGTTGGTCAACGCCCTTGATCAAGCAACCCGCGAAATTCAAAGTCGCTATGACTTAAAAGACACCAAAACGACTGTGGAACTGGGTGAAGAAGCAATCACCATCAACACCGATAGCGACTTCACCTTAGATGCCGTCAACAGTTTGATTCAAACCAAAGCGATTAAACGCAACCTATCCCTGAAGATTTTTGACTATGGCAAGGTTGAATCTGCCAGTGGTACGCGGGTGCGGCAAGAAGTGAAATTAAAAAAAGGAATTTCTCAAGAACTCGCCAAACAAATCTCTAAACTGATTCGCGATGACTTTAGCAAAATTCAAGCATCGATTCAGGGCGATGCCGTGCGGGTTACAGCGAAATCTAAAGATGATTTGCAAGACGTGATCCAGCGGTTAAGGCAAGAAGATTACCCAACCCCGTTGCAATTTACCAACTATCGCTAGCGGCAATTGCCACCTTAAAGGTTCGGTTTGGCGACTATCGCTGATCCGAAATTCCGGCTAACGTCGTATTAGTAGGCGATCGCCATCCAAACTTATTTCAATCTTCAGAAAAAGTAGTGTGATGGAATTTGCAACGTTAAGCAGCCTACTAGTCAATGATTGAAACCGGATAAAAAAGAGGGATAAGGGTGTGCCAAAGTGGTTGTTGCCAACTCTAAGTGAAGTGCTAGCGCTGCATGATCCAACCTGGATTGGCACCTCAGAATCAGCGAGTGATGTCCAGCCGGGATCGTCTCCGCGTTCTGGTAGCCGTATCGCCTTGCAGCAACTTAGGGCAGAGCGCGAATGGTATGGCGCGATCGCAGCGCTCAATATTCTTTTACAACAACACCTGACTGTTCCCAACACTCCTGCCTATGCTGCCGCCCAAACCGTTGCCCACACGATGGATAGCCATGGAGATCAGGCAATTTCTGGAATGATTTTATCGGGTCCTACCCCTGTTTTCAACCATCCTCAAATCGTCAAGCAGTTTGCAACTCGCACCCTAGCTGCCACCTCCCTTCATTCGCCAAACTGGATGCCATTTCAGTTACTTCCAGCAGAATCAGGAACGCTTGCCAGCGACCATCCGCTGCCCGTGCTGCCGCTACTCCCCGGCGATCCACTGGCGGCAGAACCATTTTGCTTAGTGATGACTCCTTGGTTCAGCTTAGTCATGGTGTTGGGTGAAACGTTCACTCAGGAACCTGCTTTTTGCTTTTCCTTTGTGCCAGAAGTGGTGCAAAAAGCCTGGGAAACGATTCGCCCTCGCATTTTGCTAATGACTTCTCATCAGGTCGATCGCTTAGATGAATTAGTGCATCAGTTTTCGCCCGTTTCGCCAGACTACAAAACGGTGATGCAGTTTAGCCGCTTGATGTTGGAACATTTGCCCAATGAATTAGAGGACGAGCCGTTAGAAGCGATTTCTCAAACCCAACGTTTCAACCGCTCCAGTCAGACGCAAAATCAGGCGCAAAAAATAGACACGACTCAACCCGTTGCCCGATCTACAGTGTTTGGCAATCCACCGCTGCCAACCGTGCCGCCAGAATTAGATGAGAAATATTTGGATGTAGAATTAGTGCAAGCGATCGCCCATGAAGTTCGCACCCCGTTGACCACCATTCGCACCCTAACGCGATCGCTGCTGAAGCGGCTCGATTTAGCCCCCGATGTGCTGAAGCGGCTGAGTATCATCGATCGCGAATGCAGCGAACAGATCGATCGGTTTGGGCTAATCTTTCGGGCAATGGAACTGGAAAACACCCCCGTCCATCACCCCCCAATGTCTTTAATTCGCACCTCTGTCGTGGATGTGTTTCAACAAAGCATTCCCCGCTGGCAGCAACAGGCAAATCAACGCCAGATGACCTTAGACATCGTGGTTCCTGAAACCATGCCAGCCGTCGTCAGCGACCCCACCATGCTAGAGCAAGTGCTCACCAGCTTGATTGAACGCTTCACCCGCAATCTGCCTGCGGGTAGCCACATTCAAGTAGACGTAACCTTAGCGGGAGATCAGCTTAAACTTCAGTTGCAATCCCTGCTAGATGCTGCCAGCCAGAGTCATTGTAAGGGACTGTTTGGTACGTCTCTGCCCAAGCCCTCGCCCAAGTCAATCGGTCGGATGCTGATGTTTCAACCAGAAACAGGTAGCCTCAGCCTCACTTTGGCAGTAACAAAAAGTTTGTTTCAGGCGATCGGCGGCAAATTAACGGTCAAACAACGCCCGAAAGCCGGAGAGATCATGACGGTTTATCTGCCCCTAGAGATGGAGCGATCGCCCTTGGAAAGCAGCAAAATTATTACGGTGTAGCCGATAGCTTCAAGCTTGGTTGATGCATGGGAACCTTCTCTAAAACCGCCCGTCATAAAAAATGGAATGTCTACTAGAGTAAAGTTCCGTCCATGAATCACTCACTTCGGCTATCCTGGTCATCGGTGGAATCTACATCTACCCAGGTGCCCGTGCAAGCAGACAAACTCTCTAATTACGACCTAATTTTGCAGTGTCAAGCTAGTCAGTCTCCTGACAAGGTTGCCTTTGCAGAACTCATGCGGCGATACCAATCTCATGTCGAACGGGTGCTATATCACTTAGCTCCTGATTGGCAAGATCGGTCCGACTTGGCGCAGGAAGTTTGGATTCGAGTCTATCGTAATGTTAAGCGACTGCAAGAACCGGCTAAGTTTCGGGGCTGGCTGAGCCGCATTGCCACAAACTTATTTTACGATGAGTTGCGAAAGCGAAAGCGTCATGCAACGCCGCTCTCCCTTGATGCCCCGCGCTCAATGGAAGACGGAGAAATGAGTTGGGATGTTGCCTCGGATGCGCCGGGACCCGATGAAGATTTAACGTCTCAAGAGTTCTATGACCAGTTGCGAACCGCGATCGCCGATTTGCCGGAAGCGTTTCGCACTACCATCGTCCTGCGCGAAATCCAAGGTCTGGCATACGAAGAAATCGCTGAGATTACAGGGGTTTCCCTCGGTACAGTCAAATCTAGAATTGCTAGGGCGCGTTTACGGTTGCAAACTCAATTGCAAGGCTATTTGGATGGCGAGTAGCCACTGGTTTGAAGCCACTGCGCTTAATCGAGATGCCTCAAGCCGCAGATGAATGTCAGCACTGACCTAACCCAAGTCCCTGACAATATATCTTACGAACTTTGTTTTTCTCAGACAAATTCTCTATGCTTTAGTTGAGCATTGGGTATACTCCTCACACATAAAGTAATGTTGAAATGACATTTAATTTTGACCCTCACCACTCCAAGCAAATGCCTTCTTCGGCTGATGATCTCACTCCTCCAGCGCGATCGCTTGACGCAGTACAGCGCGATCGATTTGAAATGCTAAGCGCCTACATGGATGGCGAAGTGACTGCGGATGAACGCCGCACCGTAGAAGACTGGCTGGCAAACGACCCCACGGTGCAAAAACTCCATTCCCGGTTATTGCGGCTAAGACAAACGTTTCAGGCGATGCCCGTTCCCGTCGCCTCTGAAAAATCTGTTCAGCAAACAGTCGATGCCGTCTTGGCGCGGGTTGATCGCCGCCCTCGTTTTTCAGCAATTTGGGGGGGGATTGCGCTTGCAGCCGTTGCCGTAGGAGCCATTTCCTCTAGTCTTTTGGGTGAGCGTCCCTTGTTTCAAATGGCAGAATCAGCGCGAGATCCAGCCCAAACTCAAACGGCTGCTAAGCCAGAACCCTTGTTGATTGCGTTGGATCAGCCTTTAATCGCCATTGCTAAAACGCCTGTCGCGGATCAAGCCGATAGCAAGTCGGTTTCTCCACTGCCGCAGAATCCGAATAAAAACGTTCGTTAAACGCAAACCGTTTGTGTCGAGGTGGATGGATTGCGTCTACAACCATTGCCGGATCGCTGAAGGGAAGCGGATAAACCCTGCCTTCGGCGATCGCAGGAGAGGCTCCTATGACCCAGCGATCGCAAATGCAGTAGTTCACTTCTCCAGT
The DNA here is from genome assembly GCA_041749615.1 of Leptolyngbyaceae cyanobacterium. Lineage (GTDB taxonomy): Bacteria > Cyanobacteriota > Cyanobacteriia > Leptolyngbyales > Leptolyngbyaceae > ULC077BIN1. The sequence goes on from JBGTAZ010000275.1 coordinate 4,851, forward strand.
TTTTAGTGTTCCATACACAAAAACTTTGACCATGAGTAGAAAATAGCAGCGATTGAGCGCTATTCTTGACGAAATCAGTTTTTGTGAATTGTGGCACTGTTGAATGAGGAGGGGGTTTCGTTGAAAGCTTTCGCTGTAAAACTCTCTTTTTCCATCACGCCTTCAAATCAGGCATTTGCTTTGCTGTCACAACGAGTGGCATCCAGTTTAGTCATTGGCGGGGCGATCGCCTTCCTCCCCCATTTCTCAGCGATCGCCATGCAAGTTAAGGTCACTCCCGCGAATCCTAGACTGGGCGATACATTACGAATTATTGCCGAATATGATGATCCCAGCACCAGCGCCCCCCCTCAAGTAACGGTTGGCAAGCAAACCTATCAAACGTTTTTGAGTGGTGCCAACCAGTTTCGGGCATTGGTGCCCACGACTCCACTGGATAAACCCGGCACCTTGACTATTCGAGTAACGGGCGGCGGCGAAACCGCTGAAGCCACGGTAAAGCTTGCTAATCGCAAATTTCCGACCCAATCTATTCGGATTTCAGGCAGCGGCAGTGATGGCACCGATCGCGAATTCGATCGCGTGGATGCCTTTAAAAAACTTGTGACTCCCGAAAAATTGTGGCAGGGTGCCTTTCGCCGCCCCAATCAAGGACCCATCACCTCTGGCTATGGCATTCGTCGCTATTACAATGGCGTTTTCGCCAAAGATTATTACCATCGTGGCATTGATTATGCCGGAGCCTATGGGTCTCCGGTAGTCGCTCCCGCACCAGGACGGATCGCGATCGTGGGGCGAGTCGCCGAAGGATTCAAGCTCCACGGCAACACCGTTGGCATTGACCACGGGCAAGGAGTCACCACGATTTATCTTCACCTTAGCCGCATCAATGTGAAGGAAGGAGATTTTGTGCGATCGGGGCAGGTGATTGGAGCGGTGGGCGCAACGGGTGGAGTCACAGGACCTCATTTACACTGGGGATTGTATGTCAATGGCTTATCAGTCGATCCATCTCCTTGGCGTGAGGTAGGATTTGAATAATTTGTTCTTTAAGGTTTTGATGAAAGTGGTCTACTAGGCGCAATCTAGGGCACCATTATTCAAGACTACTAAAGCGGATCACTAATTTTAAGCTAGGGAAGAGGTGTAGGAGGCTCTATGAGCATCGAAAAGATTGTTGAACAAGCTCTGCAAGACGGGTATCTGACCCCGGCAATGGAGGCAGAGGTCGGACGCATCTGTGATACCGCCTCAGAACTATCGATTGAAGAGTATATGGCGTTGGATCGCTTAATGGGGGCGCTCTTGACTGGGGAAGTGGTTGCTGTTCCTCGGAAGCAGTTTATTAATGTGATGGAAGAACTCGTGTTAACGGAGGCGATCGCTCGGGTTGCCGAAATTGAGGCAACTAGCGATCGCACCTTAGATCTAGGAGACATTGCCGCTTATGGCTTAAACCGATTGCCGCCCCTTTATGCCACCACTGAGGAAGGCGCAAGCTATCAGCGGCAGCGGGCAAAAGAGGAACTGCAAGCCCTGATTGCTCAGCAGGTTGGGGAAGCGATCGCTCGTAACCTCGACCGTCCAGAATTCTTCCCTGAACGGCAGGTGATTGGCAAGAGTTCCGGCGACGAAATTCTCACCCAAGTCAGCGCCCTACTCCAAGCCTACGCTCCGGGTTACGAGCAACCGACCAAACCCACGAATTAGGGAATAGGAGGCAGGGAATAGGAGATAGGAAATAGGGAGGTATGGTATGGGAAATAGGAGACAGGGAATAGGATTTTCTAGCTCCAAAACTTTTCCTTTCTATCTTCCTGTTCTCTGTTCCCTATCCTCTTATTGCTCAACAATGACTGTCGTGCCCATGCCAATGCGAGCATACAGAGCCTTCACATCTTCGTTTCGCATCCGTAAACAGCCGTGGGAAACTGCTTCGCCAATCAGTTCTTCTTGATTGGTGCCGTGGAAGCCGATCTCTCCTTCATCATTGGACAAGAAGCCAATCCAGGCAGCACCGAGGGGATTATCGTTTCCGGGGGGGACGGCAATCCCCGTGATGGGGTGTACCCATGTGGGGTTTTGCTCCATATCGGAAACTTGAAAGGTGCCCGTCGGAGTTTCCCAACCGGGTTTGGCGACCGCGATCGCGTAACTATCCAACAATTGACTCCCTTGATAAACCTGAACTCGCCGCTCGCTCAAGCTCACAACCACACGAGAATTTTGCTTTTCCACCGCCTCAGATTTTGACTCTAGGGTGGGAGTTGGGGCAGGGGCAGCCGATGATGAATCGGATTTACTGAAAGGTTGAAGGGATTGCTTTAGGACAACAAGGGATTGTTGCGATCGATCCCCATCCGGCAGAGCAGCCATTTGAGAATTGCCAGCGCCAAAACGACCCGCCATCATTTGCGATTGGGCAAGCGCCAGCATTCCTGCTGTTCCCAGGCAAAGTAGCATCATACTGCGTGCGATCGAATCGTCCTTCAATCTAACGGGCATACTGGAAGAAGGGAATAGGGAATAGGGAACAAGGATTAGAGGTCAGGGGGCAGGTGTGGAAAGGAAGTATCTTTGTACTCAGACCTCAAAACGTTCCTATCCCTCTTTGATCAAGAGTATCCCATTGCTTTAGGAGACTCAATCACTCTTGGAAAAGATTGGTAGAAGTTGAAATTTTCTGCTTTTTTAGCTAGATAATTTATGGAAATTCTTTCGGTTACACTCAATAATTTCAAATCTCATAGCGATCGCCACTTTGCCTTTCAACCGGGCACCAATGCGATTTGTGGCGAAAATGGCGCAGGTAAAACCAGTATTTTGGAAGCGATCGCCTGGGTGTTGTTTGACTATTCTGGCGACTACAACAAAGACGACCTGATCCGCAACGGGGCAGCGAGTGCCCAAGTGCGAGTCACGTTTGTTTCTAGCCGCGATGGACGCACCTATGAAGTTCAGCGCTGCACGACTAAAAGCTACACTTTGTATGACCCTCAACTGAACGAGCGCTTGCCTTACAGCCGGATTAAGGAAGAAGTGTTGCCTTGGTTGCGGCAGCATTTAGGCGTTTCACCCGGCACCGATTTGAGCCAGCTTTTTTCTAGCACGATTGGCGTTCCGCAAGGCACCTTCACCGCAGATTTTTTGCTGACCAGGGAAAAGCGCAAGCCGATTTTCGACAAAATTCTCAAGGTTGAGGAATATCAGCAGACCTATAAGCAGCTTAACGACCTGGAAAAATATGCTAAAAGCCAGGTGGAAATTTTAGAGCGAGAAATCGCCCATCACGACGAGGAGTTGCAGCAGCTAGAGGAGTTGCAGCAGAAACAATTGGCGCAACAGACCGCGATCGCCCAAGCACAAGTGGAGTTATTACAGGCGGAAACGCGACTGGCTCATTTGAAGCAGGAGCAGGAAACCCTGGCAGCGTTGGCAACGAGATCGCAGCAGTTGGATACTCACCTAGCCCAATTGGCAGTCCAGCGACAGACTCAAACCTCGCAGTTGCAGCGATCGCAGAATGACCTTGCCCAGGCAGAAGCAGCCGTGGCAATCTGTACCGCGCAGCGCGAAGCCTATCAGGCTTTTTTGGCGGCGGAGTCAGCCCAGCAAGACCTGGAACAGCAGCGCCAAGCCGAACAGAAGCTTCAGAAGGAACGGCGGCAGCAGGAAGCACACCGGAGCGATCGCCACACTGCTCTTGCCAAAGTCACCGTCCAGCTTGCCCGTCTCGCCAATGCCCAGCAAGAAATTCAACAGCTAGAACCGCTTGCCTACCGGCAAACTGAGCTAGAAAAAACGCAGCAATTACTTAATCAGCATCTACAAAACTGCCTCAGCCAGCGGCAAACCCTCCAGCAACAGGAAAAACGGCTAGCGCAAACGCAAACTCGCCAAACCCAGCTTGCCAAAGACATTCTCCGATTGCGAGAGTTGCAGCTATCCGTGGATGAAATTCCGATGCTGGAGCAACAGCAGCAGCGTTTGCAACAACATCTCAGCCGAATAATCGCCGCCAGCCAGTTTGAAGCCGATTTGCAGGAATTGTTCACGCGATCGCAGGAAATGCGCGATCGCTTTACTGCCCAAGCACAGCACGCCACCGCCACCCTCAAAGACCTCCAGCAAAAAGCTCCACTCTGGGCATCCTCCCTGGAAGCCGTTTTAGCGACGCTGCAAAGCGGCACCCATTGCCAACAGCAGTTCATCGCCGCCTTAAAAACCATTCTGGATGATTTGGCAGAACAAACCGCTGTCACAAAACTAGAGCAGCAGTTGCAAACGATTCAAGCCTCCCTACAAACGGCACGTCAGCATCAAGCGCAGGTCACTAACCTAGAGCGGCTTTTAGCGGATCAGGCGGAACTTAGCCAAGAGCAAACAAATTTGCAAGCTAGCTTAGTGGAGCTACAAAAGCACCTGCTCGCAGAACCCGACTTGCGCCAGCAGCAGGCAACCCTAGCAGCAGAGTTAGAGACACTCACCAATCCGAAAGGGCGGATTCAACTGCGGCAAGAAGAATTGCAGCAAGCGGCAACGGTGCAAACGGAGGCGGCTCAGCTTCAATCTGCTCTTGATACTCTAGAAGCCGCGATCGCCCATATCAACACGCAACTTACCGCCTTTGCCACCCTTTCAGAGCAGGTACAGGCACAGCAGTCCCTCAAAGACAGCCATCGCGCTGCCTATGAAACCTATATGGCACAGCGAGAACTGGCAAACACCCGCAAACAGCGCCAGCAGCAAGTTGAGGAAGCCACCGCTGCCCTGCAACAATTGGAGCAAGCAACACTCAGCGCCACGAAAGAACGCGATCGCCTCCAGCAAACCTTTGACCCGACCCACTTTCAAACTGTGCAAACAGCCTATCAAGCTGCAAATGATCAAAAAGTTGCGCTCAGTGCTCTGTTACCCGTGGAGCTAAAACTATTGGCAGAACTGGATCAGCAATTGAGCAAACTGGAAGCCGTCAGCCAAAAACGGGCGATCGCTCAAACCGCTTTAGACCAAAAAAAGAAAACCGAACGCTTTATCAAATTTGCCCGCAAAGCCTATAAGGAAGCCGGACCGCGCATCACCGAGCGCTATATCTACAGTATTTCTCGTGAAGCCGATAAACTCCTGCGAGAATTGCTTAACCGTCCGAATGTCAGCCTGCAATGGACGCGGGATTACGAAATCGTGATTCAAGAAGGCGCACACCCTCGCCGCTTTGTGAACCTATCCGGCGGCGAACAAATGTGCGCTGCCCTTGCGGTGCGGCTGGCATTGCTCAAAATTCTGGCAGATATCGACATCGCCTTTTTCGATGAACCCACCACCAACATGGATCGAATGCGCCGCGATCAACTTGCCGAAGCGATCGCCAACATCAAAACCTTCCGGCAACTGTTTGTCATCAGCCACGACGACACCTTTGAAAAAGTCACC
>JBGTAZ010000276.1:0-19227 GCA_041749615.1 Leptolyngbyaceae cyanobacterium
TAACAAAGGAAGAAGCTGCCCAAGAAGCGATCGCCCGGTTACAAGAAGTGCGACTGTTGCCCAGTAATGAGCAACTGGATCAGCAGTTTGATGGCAATCCACGAGAACGCGATCGCCTGACTCATGCTTTTCTCAACCGCTATCCCCATGAGCTATCCGGCGGACAAATGCAGCGGGTAATGATTGCCATGGCGATTTCCTGCGATCCCGCATTGCTGATTGCTGATGAACCGACTACGGCACTAGATGTGACGGTTCAGGCAACAATTTTGGATTTATTGCGCGATTTGCGCGATGCTCAAGCGGAAAAAATTGGCGATCGCAGCGGTATGTCAATCATGTTTATTACCCATGATTTGGGCATCATTGCCGAAATTGCCGACCAGGTTGCCGTCATGTATCAGGGCAAAATCGTCGAAGCAGGACCCGTCTGGCAGATTTTTTCTAACCCGCAGCATCCCTACACGAAAGGGTTGCTTGCCTGCCGCCCCCAACTCGATCGCCGCCTGCGAAAACTCCCCACCGTCTCCGATTTCATGCAGGTCAGCACGGGCACAGACGGCAACATCATCATTGAAGAGCGCGAGACCGACATTAATCGGGCGTTTCAGATGGTGCAGGAAGTTAGCCCCGAAGAAATGGCTCAGCGGCTTGCCACTCTAGCGCAAAAACCACCGCTGCTTTCTGTCAAAAATCTGCGGGTTGGCTTTCCGATTCGCAGTATTTTTGGGCAAACCAAACGCTACTTTATGGCGGTGAATGATGTCAGCTTTGAGGTGTATCCCGGTGAAACGTTGGGATTAGTCGGCGAATCGGGCTGTGGCAAATCCACGTTGGCACGGACTATTTTGCAGTTGATCAAGCCGATGGAAGGGCAAATTATTTTTGACGGGCAGGAGATAACCCAACTATCGCCCAAAGCACTCCGCCGGGTGCGCCAAGATCTGCAAATTGTATTCCAAAATCCGTTTAGCTCCCTCGATTCCCGCATGACCGTAGGAGCCGCGATCATGGAGCCAATGCAAATTCACAGTAAACCAAGCGATCGCGACCAACAGCGTCGCCGCGCTCAAGAACTGCTGGAACGGGTCGGGCTGACTGCCGATGCCATGAATCGCTACCCCCACGAGTTTTCGGGTGGACAACGCCAGCGGGTTTGCATTGCCCGTGCCTTGGCGCTCAATCCCAAGTTCATCATTTGCGATGAGTCGGTGTCGGCGTTGGATGTGTCGGTGCAGGCGCAAGTCCTCAATTTACTGAAAGAATTGCAAAATCAGCCCGATCTCGATTTGACCTATATTTTCATTTCCCACGATTTGAGCGTGGTCAAGTTTATGAGCGATCGCATTATGGTGATGAATAAGGGGGCGATCGAAGAAATCGGTGCCGCTGAAACCATCTATCGTCAACCTCAGCAAGACTACACCCGCCAACTGATTTCCGCCATTCCCACAGGCAGCCTGGAGCGCATTCAAGCACGCCAGCTTCAGCGCGGCATTTCAGCCATTTAATCGAATTATTAAACAGCGCTTAGAAAACCGCAAATCTTCCTTCTTAGGATGGATGCATCATCGGTAGAGCGTCATCAATCATGAGCCTAAAGGTATTGGATAAACAATATGCGGCTTAAAGATGGCGTGCGATTGATCAAAGGAACATTCGCAGAATGGAAAGAGGATAATGTGCCCGTATTAGCCGCTGCGTTGGCATATTACACTGTGTTTTCTTTGGCTCCACTACTGCTCATTGCGATCGCGATCGCCGGAGCCGTGTTTGGCGAAGAAGCTGCACGCGGAGAACTGGTGCGCCAAATCCAAGGGCTAGTGGGCAAGGAAGGGGCGGAAGCGGTTCAGGCAATGATTCAGAATGCAGATAAACCCGGTTCTGGAGGCGCGATCGCGACCATTGTTGGAGTTGTTTTGTTGATGTTTGGGGCATCGGGAGTCTTCGGTCAACTGCAATCCGCACTTAACACCATTTGGGAAGTTAAACCAAAACCAGGACAAGGAATCCGTAGTTTTTTAGTCTCTCGCTTCCTATCGTTTGCCATGGTTTTAGTCATTGGCTTTTTACTGTTAGTTTCTCTTGTACTGTCTAGTGTTTTGGCAGCAGTAAGTCACGTTTTTAACAACTTAATGCCGGGTCTTCCCATTTTGGGACAAGTGATTAACTTCATAATTTCCTTTGGTGTAATTACAGTTTTGTTTGCCTCAATCTATAAGTTTTTGCCCGATGTTAAGATTCCTTGGAAGAACCTCTGGGTGGGTGCTGCTGTCACGGCTGTACTGTTTAATCTTGGCAAGTTAGCCATTGGTTTATATTTAGGAAACAGCAGCGTTGGCTCAACTTATGGAGCCGCTGGTTCACTGGTGGTAGTGCTAATTTGGGTCTTCTATTCTGCTCAAATTTTGTTAATTGGCGCTGAGTTTACTCAGGTTTATTCCAAATATCGAGGAACACCGATAAAACCTTCAAAACACGCAGTTCCTATTGATGAAAAAGTAAATTAATGACAAACCAAGCGATCGCTTCCTGCTCTCAAGCATCGTTGCCAAATTCAGTTGTCTGATGTTGGGATGTATCTGATATTGGGATGTATCAGACGGGATTCGCCTCGCATTGTTCGCCAGTATCGCTGAATCCCATCGCCTTTTGGGGTGGGAGTGCGTCACCGCAGTGCTTCCTCAAACTTTTGTTGTTCCCACAGCGATTGATACAGTCCATTTTGAGCGATCAGGGTTTGATGAGTGCCCGATTGCACGATTCTACCCTGATCCATCACAAAGATTCGGTCTGCCATGGCAGCGGCAGACAGTTGATGAGAAATGAAGATCACGGTTTTGCGATCGCTGCCTTCAGAGAGGTTTTTCAGAATTTGGGTTGCCGTCTGATTATCCACACTGGAGAGCGAGTCATCCAAAATCAAAATCGGCGCATCAATCACTAGGGCGCGTGCCAAGGCAGTTCGCTGGCGCTGTCCACCGGATAGAGTAATGCCCCGTTCCCCCACGACCGTGTCGTATTGCTGGGGAAAGTTGAGGACTTCATCATGAATTTGGGCTTGTTTCGCCGCCGCCAATACTGCCGCTTCCTCCGCATGGGGAACGCCGTAGCGAATGTTGTTGCGGATGGTGGTGCTAAACAAAAAGCTTTCTTGGGGCACGTAGGCGATCGCGCCGCGTAAGTCATGAATCCGCAGTTTGGTAATGTCATAGCCATCCAGAAATAGCTGATTGGGCGCAATTTCCAGCAGGCGAGGCAAGGCATTTGCCAGGGTAGATTTGCCAGAGCCAATCGGACCGACGATCGCCACGGTTTCTTGAGGCGACACCCGAAAACTAATGTTATCTAGGGCTGCCTGGGATGAGCCACCCAACGAAGGATAAGTAAAAGTAAGATGACGGGCAATCAGTTCTCCCTTCACCTGCGATCGCTCCAAAGCCAAAGCACCCACGGCATCTTGAATTTTGGCTTCCACCGTCAAAATCGATTCAATCCGATCAATGCTCACCTCGCCGCGCTGGTATGCCGTAATCGTGAAACCCAGCAACGCCGTTGGAAACACCAGTCGCTCTACAAATAGCAACAGCGCCACAAAATCGCCTACCGAAATCGATCCGTTGCTAATTGCCCCCACGCCAAACCACAGCACTACCAGCAAACTCACACTTGCCAGACCCCGCAGCGCTGAAAATAAAACAGTGCGCGTTTTGGCTAGGGTCAGGTTTGCCTCCAGCAAGTCTTGATTGAGTATTTCAAAGGCATGGCGCTCATTTTCTTCTTGGGCATAGATTTTGACCAGCCCAATGCCGCTCATGTCTTCCTGAATCAGTTCGCTGATGTTGGAGAGTTCTTCTTGCACGATTTGCTGCTGATCCCGCAGGCGATCGCTGGATATCAGCACCATTACCAGCATCACCGGATAGACCGCAAGCGCTAATAAACTCAGCTTCCAATCGATCGACAACATCACCGGCAACGTCAGCGCATAGGCAAAGATCAGATTTGCCAAACTTAGCACTGCAAACCCCAACAACCGCCGGATATTATCCACATCGCTGGTGGCTCGATTGATTAAATCTCCCACCGTATTGGCGGCAAAATACGATGGTTCTAGGGTCAAAAAATGAGCAAATAGCTTTTGCTTCAGATCAAACTCAACCTGTCGCCCCACCCCAAACAGCGACACCCGTGACACCATTCGCGCCACCCACATGATCGATGCCAGCACAAATAACAGCACCACATACTGCATTACAATCTGGTTTAGATTAAAAGCAACCTGCACCTTGTCGATCGCATCGCGAATCAACAGCGGAATGTACATGCCCAACAAATTCACGACGAATAGCGACCCCACGCCTAAAGCCGCGCCGCGCCAGTGAGGACGGAGATATTGCCCTAGCTTTCGCAATCGGGATTGAGCCATGAGAATTCCAGCCACTCTTCACTAAACAGGCTTTCTTATCCTAAACGAATCAGGCAATGGCTGAGCCGCCTAAGTAATTTCAGGGACACCGAGCAACTCATACCGTTTTGAGTTTTGAGTTTTTAATTTTGTTCGCGTTCGCGCAGCGTGTGCCTTGCACTCAGCGTCTCCGTAGGAGATATTTTGAATTGTAGAAGCTTTACTCAGTCATGGTTTCAACCTAAGATCTGTCACATCCTCCATTTAAATTGGGTATCAGTTTGGATTGGACGGTTCAGGGCTACCAGACGGCTCAAGGCTACCAGACGGTTCAGTTCTATCAAAAGATTCAGTTCTGCCAGACGGTTCAGTTCTACGGGGAATTTCAGACTGATCAATTGGAACTCTTTGGGGCGCAGGGCAATTTGGATTGAGGATGCTGAGCGGTTTGATCCAGCCGCGCAAAAAGTAATATAGGGCATTCAGATATTCCTGAAATGCCTTGGAACTCAGCCAAAAAGCATCCACGGTGGGCAGAACATCCGTGATCAAAATCTCTCGTTCGATCAAATCGCGCCCAGTGGCAACTTGCTTCAATGAAGTGGGCGTGGGCACCGTGAAAAAGTCGGTGGGGCGTGCCCCAATGCAGCTTTCATCAAACACCCGCTGAAAGGTGAGCACAGCCCGATTCATATTCAAGGCAGTGCCAACCAAAATAATTTGCTGACCATAGTTAATTTGTTGGGCTTCTAGCAGTTTTTTCACCTCTTCCGCACTGCTGCGAATATTGCCATTTCTGTGATCTAGCAAAATGTTGTTTTCTGGGATATTAAAAGTGCGCGTCAGCATGGTTTGAATATCCTGCGCTTCCGTAATATCTTCGCGATTTTCACCTTCTTTTTTGATGCGATCGGATCTGCTTCCAGCGCTGACCACAATCAGCGGCGGTGTCCCCCGACCCGATTCTTCTCGATAAAGTTGGGCAGCATAGACCATGCGATCGCCCGCTTCAGTCAGTTGAATCGGTAATTGACTGAGTAGGTCAAACTGAAACGGCGTAATTGGTCGTTCGATCTTCGGCGGCTCAACAGGCAGTGCTTCTCTGCGGGGCTTTAACTGGAGTCGGGTTGTATTTTGCCCCAGTAGCACAATCACCGGACGCGCTCCTGGATCTAAGGCTCGCAGGGGTGCAATAAACTCAATTGCCTCCATTTCTAACTCTTGGGCAAGCCAATAGGACACCAGTGGAACGCTGCCGATCGCCAATAAAATCAGCCCAATCATAATCAGTCGTCTTGCCCAAATTGCTTTCACTCCGCCCAGCAGAATGACCATTAATAGAATCATCCCCAAGCCGAAAGGAGTCAACGGAAAGGAAATCAGCCGCCACACGATCGCCAAGATGCTAGTAGGTTCGCTAATTCCTCCTTGAAAGAAGGACAGCGCAATCACTGCCAAAAACAGCAGCAGCACCAACAGTCCCAAAAATTCTTTCTTGAGGACATTTTGGAGGAAATACCAAATGATGAACCCAACCAGAATCCATAGCAGGATCTGAGTGAGCAGCAGAAAAACATCGGTGAGAAGGAGAACCATGGCGAATGACGAGTGACGAATGGCAAATGGGGAATGACGAGTGAGGATTTTGCCTTTTACCTTTTACCTTTTGCCTTTTGCCCAATTGCTAGCCATTCTAGAGCAGCGGATTGATTGCGATCGCCCAAACTGGTCTTACTATGTAACAAAGTTTATCCAACCCAACCTGCGGACGACATGCACACAGAACTATTAGTCAACTCTCTTAATTCAGTTGGTTCTATTCCTTCTGCTCCGTTCTCTCTCCTTCCTCCGCATTTCTTCTTTGCCACTGTTGCAGCGACCGATTCGCCCCTTGTCCTTGCAGGCGTGCTTTTAAGCCTGGTTGTGATTTATGTGAGTAGCAAAATAGGCGGTGAACTGTGCGATCGCATTAACCTACCCTCAGTTTTAGGAGAATTGGTGGCGGGAGTCGTGGTCGGCGTTTCTGCCTTTGATATTCTTGTTTTTCCAGGAGCCGGAGAAGATGGCAGCGGCTCAATGATCATGACCCTGCTTCAACTCACTTCCACAATTAGCCCAGAGTCCGTCACCTCTATCTTTGAGGCACAGAGCGAGGTCATTTCCGTTTTGGCAGAACTGGGCGTGATCATTCTGCTATTTGAAATTGGCTTAGAATCCGATTTAAAAGAACTGCTGCGGGTTGGACCTCAAGCAACCGTTGTCGCGGTAGTGGGAGTCGCAGTTCCTTTCGCCCTCGGAACTATCGGCTTAATTTTGCTCTTTCAGACCCCTGTGGTTCCTGCCATTTTTGCAGGAGCCGCGCTCACCGCAACCAGTATTGGCATTACGGCAAAAGTGCTGGCAGAAATTCAGCAGTTAACCTCCAGGGAAGGGCAAATCATCATTGGGGCGGCGGTGCTGGATGATGTCTTGGGCATTATTGTGTTGGCAGTGGTTGCCAGCCTGGCGCGGGAAGGCACCGTTGAAATTGGCAAAGTCATTTACTTGATTGTGAGTGCGGCGACTTTTTTGGTGGGGGCAATCTGGTTAGGACGCTTACTGATTCCGGTGTTTGAAACGGTGGTAGACGGGCTGAAAACACGCGGACAATTGCTGATTTCGGCATTAATCTTTGCGTTTACTCTGGCATATATTGCGAATGTGATTCAGCTTGAAGCGATTTTAGGCTCGTTTGCCGCAGGGCTAGTTTTGGCGGAGAGCCAACGACGACGGGAACTGGAGGAGAAGATTCTCCCGATCGCAGATATGTTAGTGCCGATCTTTTTTATTGCGGTGGGTGCCCGAACTGATGTCAGCGTCCTCAATCCATTTGTGCCCGAAAATCAGGAAGGGTTGATTGTGGCAAGCTTTTTAGTCGTGGTTGCCATTTTGGGCAAAGTCATTACTGGACTGACGGTCTTTGGACAACCCGGCATCAATCGATTGGCGATCGGGATTGGCATGGTTCCTCGTGGAGAAGTGGGCTTAGTTTTTGCGGCAGTCGGTTCAGCCAGTGGTGTGCTTTCCAAGTCGCTCAATGCCGCCATTATCGCCATGGTAATTCTCACAACCTTTGTGGCTCCTCCCTTCTTGCGGATTGCCTTTGCCAAACCCAGTGAGATTAGTGAGGAAGGACAAATCGCGAAGGACGACTAAAAACAAGCGATCGCTCTGGCAAACATCGAGTATATTTGGTCGCAGTTTGCTAACGTTCTTTCAATCCTGCACCTTGGCAACGTGACAGGTTCTTAACCCATGGTTATGAAATTTTTCGCTTCGCTCCTTCGTTGGTATACCTATCAGCCCTCCACCCATCGTTTAAATCAGTTTTCTTATCCTTTTCTAATTGCCTTCTTTGCGGTAGTCATGGCGGCTCCTGCGAAAGCGGCACGGCTTGAATCTTGGCAATTTAACGCTAGCCAAAACCAGCTTGAAATTACCACAGATGCGGGAGTGCAGCCCAAAGCTCAGTTGGTTTCTGACCCGACTCGCCTCGTGATCGATCTGCCTGGAATTGTCTTAGGTCGCCCGGTGATCAATGAATCGATGAGTGGAACGGTGCGATCGATGCGGATTGGGCAATTCGATCGCGACACCACTCGCATCGTCATCGAATTGGCACCGGGCTATACCCTGGAACCGAGCCAAATTAAATTTCGCGGCATCAGTGATCGGCGTTGGTTAATCAAACTGCCCACTCCTCAGCTATCATCGGCATCGGCATCGGCACCCGCGATCGCGGGTGCGCCCTTAGTTCAATCTGTGACCACTGCATCTCCACGGGTAATGCCGGTTTTCAATCCAGCGATGACGACTACGCAGGTGCCGAGATCGCCCAATGGACGGCTGGTGGTGATCATCGATCCCGGTCATGGCGGACCCGATCCCGGCGCGATCGGCATTAATGGACTGCAAGAAAAAGGCATTGTGCTAGATATTGGTAATCAGGTGGCGGTGGCGCTACAGCGGCAAGGCATTCAAGCGCTGCTAACCCGTGCAGACGATCGCGATCTTGACCTAGAACCTCGCGTCCAGATGGCTGAACAGAGTAATGCAGCAGTGTTTGTGAGTATTCACGCGAATGCCATCAGCCTCAGTCGTCCGGAGGTTAATGGACTGGAAACCTACTATTACGATTCCGGGCTAGGATTGGCGAAAACCATTCACCAGAACGTTTTGCAACTCACAGGAGTCCGCGATCGCGGCGTTCGCAAAGCGCGTTTTTATGTGTTGCGAAAAACATCTATGCCATCGGTTTTGGTCGAGGTAGGATTTGTCACCGGACGGGATGATGCCTCGCGATTATCGAACCCAGCTTACCGAACTCAGATGGCAGACGCGATCGCTCGTGGTATTTTACAATACCTGCAACAATCGTCGCGGCTGTAATCTTGGAGGGAAGTAGTCGCAAGGAAAGAAGTCGCAACGGCGCGTCTAGGTGTGGTGTTTTATCCGTTACGAGGTGTGTGGAGTGTTAGGAAGCCAAGATTCTATCAGTAGTTTGCCAGCGAATGGATTACTCAATGCGGCTCCAATTGGACTGTTTGACAGTGGACTGGGCGGCTTAACCGTCCTCCGAGAACTCTATCGCCAGATTCCCCAAGAGTCGGTGCTATATTTTGGCGACACCGCTCGACTGCCCTACGGCACAAAATCTCAGGCTCAGATCCAGCAATATTTCCGCGAAATTCTCACCTGGATGGAGCAGTGCGGAGTCAAGATGGTGGTGATGGCGTGTAATACCAGTTCTGCGCTGGCATTAGAAGCCGTGCGAGATGAGTTTACAGTGCCAATTTTGGGTCTAATTTTGCCCGGTGCCCGTGCCGCCGTCCAGTGTGGTCGTCGGATTGGGGTGATTGCTACTCCGGCAACGGCTGCGAGTGATGCCTATCGCCGTGCCATTTTGGAAGTGGATGCCACCGTGGACGTTTGGCAAGTGGGTTGTCCAGAATTTGTGCCCCTGGTCGAGCAAAACCGGGTGGAAGATCCTTACACCTATCGAGTGGCGCAAACCTATTTAGAACCCTTGCTAGCCGAGAAAATTGACACCCTAATTTATGGGTGCACCCACTATCCCTACTTGGCTCCGGTGCTGCAACGGATTTTGCCGCCCTCGGTGCAACTGGTTGATCCGGCAGTCCATGTGATTGCTGCTGCCGCCCAAGAGTTAGATCTGTTGGGTCTACGAAATCTGCGATCGCCCCAACCTACGCGCTTTTGCGTCAGCGGTTGCCCAAACACCTTCAATCAACTAGCCACCCACTGGCTCGGCTATACCCCCGTTGCTGAACAGATTCAATTGCCGCAAGTTACTCCCCCTGTCGCCACTTCTCCTGTCGCCACTCCCCCTGCCGCTTTAGAAGCGGTGGAATAAGTCCTGACGGGAATCGGCTCCTCTCCCCCTGCATCATCAAAACTCAATAGCTAGACTGCAAAAGTCAGTATCAAGCCTGTCATTTTTTTTTGCAAATGGCTGTGTAGTATAGAACATTGGGCATTTTGCAGTAATTTTAGGACGTTATTCCCTCGCCCCTCCACCCAAATTCCCTACCCCTACTCTTGAACCAGGTATCTCAAGCATGACCGCAGTCACCCCAAACCCTACATCTGCCCCCGCCTTTTGTGAGGGGATTCAATATTTTGCGGATTCCTATCCTGAATTCGATCGCTATGGCATCATGCCAGCAATTCTAGATGGCAAAACTGCCATCGCGGCTCCGAATGATCCCTGTGCTGTTTATCAAACCTTGCTCTATGCAGATGCGTTGCGCTATCTGACGCTGCAAGTGACTGCTAGCAAAGCATCGGGGCATCCCGGCGGGTTTGCTAGCCAAGCAGAAGCCTACGCCGCCTTGGTCATGCTGGGGCACAAAAACTTCGTCACAGAAGTCGGGCATCACGCCCCCGGTTTTTACAGCGCCATGTTTTTGGATCGCTCCCTGGAAGATATGGGGATTGAAACCGTGCAGCAATTGCGCGATCGCTACCGGGAGCGCCACGGATTGTTGGGTCACCTGTCGGGGCAAATTCCGGGATTGCTGGCTCCCGCAGGACCATTGGGTCAGGGGCAGCATTTCGCGATGGCGGGTGCCTTGCTGAATCCCGATAAGCTGTTTCCGTTTACCGTGGGCGATGGCGGTTTGGGCGAACCCTACATCGTCAGTTCCATGGCGCATTTCCACACGGCGTTTCCCGATGCCACTAACTTTTTGCCTGTGCTGGTGTGGAATGGCTTTTCCCAAGAGCATCACAGTATGGTGTCTACCTTGTCGAGCGATCGCATGATCGACTACTGGCGCGGCAATGGCTTTGAGCAAGTCGTGCTGGTGGATGCCAAAGAGTTTGATGACCAAAACCAACCGGGCGACTTTATCGACAGCACGATCTTTTCCTTTAAGCAGCGATTGGCGTTTACTCAAGCGGTGCTAGAGGGCATGGCAAAAGCGGCGGAGTCCGCGCTAAACGGCACGCTCACGGTTTTTATCATCAAACAGTTAAAGGGAGCCGGAGTTCATGCGCGGGGTGCCAAGTCTCACAACCTTTACGCCCATCACACGTTAGAAAATCCTGACATTGTGACTGCGCTAAAAACCCGTGCGTTGACTGCGGAAGCCTGGGATTTGGTGCGAACCAACTGCGCGCGAGCCGGGGGCGGACCAGCGAGCAAAACCGTGGTCACCGAATTTGTGCGATCGCTGCCCGACCTGGGCACACTCCCCCTAGAAGAATTTGCCGTAGGTGGAGAACCCAAAATTTCCACCACCGCCATGGGCAAACTGGTGGGCTATGTGGGGCAAACCGATCCCAGCTATTTGGTGACCAACGCCGATGGCAACGAGGCTTCCGGCATTGCCAACATAAACCAAGCGCTCAAAATCATTCATCCCACCGCCGATCCGCTGTATAACCAAAACCCCATTGGGCAAGTCTATGAGCCGCTGAGCGAAGATGCCTGTGCCGGATTAGCAGCCGGATTAGCCTTGTTTGGCTGCCGGACGCTCTGGTGTTCTTACGAATCTTTTGCAATCAACGGCTTACCTATTTGGCAGACGGTGATCCAGGCAATGGCAGAACTACGCCGCCCCACGCCTTCTACGATCACTTTGTTTACTGCCGGAGCCTTAGAGCAAGGACGCAACGGCTGGACTCATCAACGCCCCGAAATCGAAGCGTATTTTGCGGCGATGATGCGAAATGGCAATGTGTTTCCTGTGTTTCCGCCCGATGCCAATAGCGTTCAGGTTTGCTATGACTGGGGCTTGACGACGCAGAATAAAGGGATTGTGATCACCGCCAGCAAATCGCCGTTGCCGATTCGCACCACGTTTGAGCAAACCCGACAGGCGCTTAAAGACGGCGCGATCGCCCTGCACGAAAGTCAGGGGAGCAAAACTATTGTGTTTGCCGTGATTGGCGACATGATTTTGAATCCCGTGTTTGAAGCCGCCAAGCAGCTAGAGTCACAGGGATTGGGCGTGCGAATTGTGGCGATCGTCAGTCCGCGTCGGCTCTATCGTCCTTCTGACGTGGCGTGGGAACTGTGTTCTGAACCGGACAATGGCTTTTTGGACGATGCCGGATTCGATCGCTTATTTGGCGGTGATGCCCTCATCGGCGTGATCGGCGGAGCTAGCGCCATGCTAGAACCCGTCATGCTCCGCAGCACTGCAAAACGCGACACCTTTGCCTGGAAACGCGGCGAAACCACCGCCAGCGCCAACGAACTAATGGCACTGAATGGCATCACTCCCGAAGCGCTAGCCAAACGAGCAATTGAATTAAGTTAAGTAGGAGTTGGGTTTCAGGGGGCGGGTGTCGGATGTTAGGATTCGGGTGAATCGGGTGTCGGGTGTTAGGGGTTAGGGGTACGGAGTTAGGAGTGCAGGGTTAGAAATTCTGTTGGTGCAGCGTTGACCTGGGAAATAGGTTGAGTCAAACCCTTTCCCTCTTGCCTCTTGCCTCTTGCCTGCCACCCAAACTACAGGGAACCTTCGCAATGGTATTCAATAAACTGCCTGCGTTGTCCCATTCTTTAGCGAGTCCTCAATCGAATGCTGTGAAAAAGGTTCCGCTCGGTTTTGTTATGGCTGTGCCCTTGTTGATTCAAGTGGTGGGAGCCGTAGTGGCAGTCGGCGTGCTGTCTTACCAAAATGGGCAGAAAGCGGTGAATGAAGTGGCGACCCAGGTTCGGAATGAGGCGGGCAGCCGGATTCATCAGCACTTAGATGATTATTTGGCAACTCCGTTCCAACTGAACCGCACCAATGCCGATGCGATCGAGCTAGGGCTATTGGATTTACAAAATTTTGAGGTCGCCGGAAAATATTTTTGGCGGCAAATGAAAATATTTGATATCGGCTATATCAGCTATGCCAACCCCAAGGGCGATTTTATTGGGGTTGAGCGGTTGGATAGTGGTGAACTGCTGATTAACGAAAAATCGGCGCGAACCCAGAATCAGCAATATACCTTTACCACCACACCCCAGGGCGATCGCGCCAAGAGGATCAAAATCACTCCAGATTACAACCCCTTGCTCGAAGGCTGGTATGCAGATGGCAAAAAAATCGGCAAACCCGCCTGGAGTTCCATCTATAACTGGGATGATAAACCAGAGGTGCTATCCATTAGCGCCAACCACCCCCTGTATGGCAAAAACGGAAAATTGCTGGGGGTGATGGGCGTAGACCAGATTTTGACCCAGGTTAGCGACTTTTTGGCAGGGATTCAAGTCAGCGAAACCGGACAAACTTTTATTTTAGAGCGCTCTGGGAAACTGGTTGCCACCTCATCAAAAACTGAAAAGCCGTTTCGCATCGTCAATGGTCAGGCAGTTCGCCTCACCGCCACCGATAGCGCCGATCCGCTGATTCGAGACAGCACCCAGTTCTTAATCAATACCTTTGGCAGTCTAGATCAAATCGATCAAACTAAAAGGCTGGAATTTTATCGGCAAGGGCAGCAGCAATTTTTGCTAGTCATGCCCTGGAAAGATGCCTATGGCTTAGATTTATTGATTGTGGTCGTGGTGCCTGAAACTGACTTTATGGGTCAGATTCACGCCAATACGCGAAATACCTTATTGGGGTGCGCGATCGCCCTAGCCGCTGCAACTCTCTTTGGCATTCCCACCTCTCGTTGGATTGCCCGCCAAATTTTGCAGCTTAGCCGCGCCTCAGAAGCCCTCGCCAACGGACAACTTCATCAAAATGTCCAAGCAAAAGGAATTACCGAACTCGAAACCTTAGCGCATTCCTTCAATCGCATGGCGCAACAGTTGCAGGAATCATTTGCCACCCTAGAACAAACCAATGCCAGTTTAGAGCAGCGGGTGCAAGAGCGGACTGCCTCCTTAGCCGCCGCAGAAGCCGAACTCAGAGCCTTATTTGCCGCGATGACCGATTTAGTCGTGGTCTATGACCAAGATGGGCGGTTTCTAAAAATTGTATCCACCCACCCGCTGCAACTGATTAGCCCCGTGGCGGAGCAAATCGGCAAGACTGCCCACGAGCTAATGCCCAAGGATCAAGCGGACAAGGTAGTGCAGGGAATTCGGCAAGCCTTGCAGATGGGGCAAGTGGTGAATGTGGAATACTGCCTCGTGGTGGATAACCAGGAAGTATGGTTTTCTGCAAACGTGTCGCCCTTGTCTCCAGAGACGGTCATTTGGGTGGCGAGAGATGTTAGCGAACCCAAAGTTAGAGAAGCAGAACGACTGCAAGCCGAGGAAGCACTCCGCCACAGCGATCGCCAACTGCGTAAACAAAACCGGGTCTTACTCGAACTGACCAAAAGTACGGTGCTGAACGAGGGCAATCTGGAGGCTGCCCTCCAACAAATTACCGAAGCCGCCACTCGCATATTAGAAGTAGAACGCGCTGGCGTATGGCGGTTTGACGACACCTCCACAACGCTGCAATGTTTGGATTTATATCAGCGATCGCTCAATCAACATACGTCGGGCACGCAACTCAGGGCGGCTGATTTTCCCATCTACTTCAGCGCGTTAGAAGAAGAAGTCACCTTGACCGCCGATGATCCGCTCACCGATCCGCGCACCCAAGAACTGCTGAATTCTTATGTAACGGCATCGGGAGTAACCGCTCTGTTAGATACACCCATTCGCTCCGGCGGTAAAACCATTGGAGTCATTTGCCTAGAGCAGGTCGGCAAACCCCATCACTGGACTCTAGAAGAACAAAGCTTTGCCCGTGCGATCGCCGATTTGATCACCTTAGGAATTGCTGCCCAATCCCGTCGCCGCACCGAATCAGCCCTCAACATCTCCCAAGAAAAGTTTGCCAAAGCCTTTCGAGCTTCTCCCGATTTCATTACGATTAGTTCCCTGAAAACAGGGCACTTTATTGATGTCAACGAAAGCTTTTTAGAATCATCGGGCTACACCCATGAAGAAGTGTTAGGTCAAACTGTATTTGATCTAGGCGCTTGGGCAAACCAAGACGATCGAGCAGAACTGCATCGCCTGATTGAACAGCAATCCGAGATCAAAGACTTAGAAATTCAGCTTCGCAAAAAAGATGGCGACGTGATGACTGCCCTGCTCTCGGCGGAGATCATTGAGCTAGAAGGGGAACCTTGCCTCCTCGCCGTCACGAAAGACATTACCGATCGCAAACGGGCAGAAGCCGCGATCGCCGAAAGCCAGAAAAAATATCGCGACCTAGTAGAATCTGCCAGCACCATTATCTTGCGATGGAATACCAGTGGATATATCACCTTCTTAAACCGCTATGGGCAAGAATTTTTTGGCTATACAGAGCAGGAAATTTTAGGGCGAAACATTATTGGCACCCTCGTTCCTGCCCAACCAGACTCTTGGGAAAACCTGCAACTTTGGATTGAGCAACTGTGTCAAACCCCAGAACATTATCAAGATGCGGAATCTGAAAACTCTTGCAGCACTGGAGAAAAGGTGTGGGTCAAGTGGTCGATCAAAGCCATCTTGGATGATCATGGCGAGATTAACGAAATTTTGTCGATTGGGTTTGATATTAGCGATCGCAAACGTGCCGAAGCCGCCCTCCAAGAAAAAGAACAATATCTCCGCTTGATTTTAGATAACATTCCCCAGCAGGTATTTTGGAAAGATACCAATCTCGTCTTTTTGGGCTGTAACCAAAACTGGGCAGAAGCCGCCCATCTAGATGATCCCAATCACGTCTTGGGCAAAACCGATTTTGACCTGTTGCCCGATCCGGCGATCGCCGAGCAGTTTCGCGCCCAAGATCGCCGCATTATTGAAACCGATACGCCTCAACTCCACTTCATTGCCCCCAAGGTCAGATCACTAGATGGCAAAAAATCCTGGCTTGACATCAGCAAAATTCCGATTCACGATCCCTACCAAAATGTGATCGGCATTTTGGGTGTAATTGAAGATATCACCCTCCGCAAGCAAGCCGAAGAAGCCCTGGCAATCGAACAAGAACGCTCCGAAAAACTGCTGCTGAATGTGTTGCCCCAAGCGATCGCCGATCAACTGAAACAAAGCCTAGACTTGATGCAAGAACGCACTAGCAAAGCTCTGATTGCCGAAAGCTACGACGAAGTAACGGTACTGTTTGCAGATATTGTCAGCTTTACCAATCTGTCTGCCAATATCTCCGCCGCAGATTTAGTCGGATTGCTGAATCGAATTTTTCTGGTGTTTGATGACCTCTGCGAAAAGCACGGCATTGAAAAAATCAAAACGATTGGGGATGCTTACCTAGCCGTGGGAGGGCTACCCAGTCCACGATCGGATCATGCCGAAGCGATCGCCAACATGGCACTAGATATTCAGCAAGAAATCGACCAGTTTCGCACCTACGAAGGACACGCGATCGCCGTCCGAGTGGGCATCAACACAGGCTCCGTGATTGCCGGAGTCATCGGCAAAAAGAAATTTACCTATGACCTCTGGGGTGACACCGTTAACATCGCCAACCGCATGGAATCTCACGGCATTCCAGGCAAAATCCAAGTCACCGAAGCGACTTATCAACGCTTAAAAGATCGATATCAATTTGAGCGGCGGGGCAGCATTGACGTAAAAGGAAAGGGTGAAATGGCGACCTATTGGTTACTCGGAAAAAATCACTCAGTCAGCGGCAGCCACTAAACCGAGGATGGAACCTTGCTTGCCGCTCCTTTCCGAACTCGCCACCCTTCCTAACCGAACTAAAACAGACGGTAATTACGTCGGTAGAACGATTAACAAGTCTTTTACATTTCGTTACAGTAGGGACATGAAGAAAAGAACAGTGATATTTAGCTTAAATTACTCAACCGACAGTGGAGGTCACGGGTATGAATAACAATATTCGAGTCGGCAGTTTGTTTGGAATTCCCTTTTACGTCAATCCATCCTGGTTTTTGGTATTGGGATTGGTCACGATTAGCTATGGCACCGGGTTGGCGGCGCAGTTTCCCCTGCTGCCTGCGGGTGCGTCTTGGGCGCTGGGTTTGGTCACGGCGCTGCTCCTATTTGGTTCCGTCTTAGCCCACGAGTTGGGGCATAGTTTTGTGGCGCTGAAGCAAGGAATTGGTGTGAAATCGATCACGCTGTTTCTGTTTGGCGGCTTGGCGAGTTTGGAAAAAGAATCGGAAACTCCTGGAGACGCTTTTTGGGTGGCGATCGCAGGACCATTAGTCAGCCTATTGATTGCAGGTTCCGTAACGCTGGTCGCAGCGTTCACTGGAGTTTCGGGTCCACTCGCCGCAATTCTGGGCGTGTTGGCTTCTGTGAACATGGCGTTGGCACTGTTTAACCTGATTCCTGGCTTGCCGCTAGATGGTGGCAATATTCTCAAGGCGCTGGTCTGGAAGATCACAGGCAACCCCTACAAAGGCATGAAGTTTGCCGGTCGTGTGGGTCAAGTGTTTGGCTGGCTGGCGATCGCGTCAGGTATCTTGCCGCTGGCGTTGTTCGGCGGTGGCATCAACTTTTGGAACGTGCTAATCGGCTGGTTCTTGCTGCAAAATGCGGGTCAAGCTGCCCAATATGGCACCGTACAGGATAAATTGTCAGGTCTGACCGCCGCCGATGCAGTCGTGGCTAACAGTCCTGTAGTGTCGCAATCGCTAACCCTGCGCGAGTTTGCCGATCAGCGAATTTTGGATACGAAAAACTGGCGTAAGTTCCTAGTCACGGGTGACGATGGACAATTGGTCGGCGCGATCGCGGTTGATGATCTGAAAACGATTTCCAGTGCGGTTTGGTCAGAAACTCTGGTGCAAGCGTTGGTCACGCCTATTGAGCCATCCTTAACGGTGGCAGGCGATCGCCCTTTATCAGAAGTGGTGCAACTTCTAGAAGAGCGCAAACTAACGGCTTTATCGGTGGTGCAACCCAACGGTATATTGGTTGGTCTACTCGAAAAGACGGCTATCATCGACCTACTAAAAAATGGGGTTGCAGCAACTCCTGCATAAAGCAAGGCGAAGAATAAATCGATCAAGGGATAAAGAGTTTTGATTCTTTGTCCCTTTACTTTTTGATCATGCTTTAGTAGTAAAACTGCGAAATATCCTGCTTGAAATATTTCTTCCTCTCTAATTTATGATCCCTAAGACTAATCATTACTGGCTACGAAATGCTCATGTTCCTGCTTCATTGATGGTGCAAACCCTTCAGGAGCAAAGCGGCGATCGCTCATCTTCAGTGACATCGGCAATCCAAGACGAGTTACGGCTGGTGGATATTGAAATTGCGAATGGCGCGATCGCCGGCATAAATACCGCTGAAACTTTGACTGGATATGATCATCCTTCTGTTGATCTACAAGGCAGCATGGTGTTTCCCGGCTTTGTAGACATGCACACCCATTTGGATAAAGGGCACATCTGGGAACGATCGCCCAACTTGACAGGCACCTTTACCGATGCCCTCAAAACCATTGGACAAGATGCCGAGCAGCATTGGAACCCAGAAGATGTGTATCGCCGGATGGAGTTTGGCTTGAAGTGCAGCTATGCCCACGGCACCACCGCCATTCGGACTCATCTCGACTCTGGCGGCAAGTTGGCAGAAGTCACTTTAGAAGTGTTTCGAGAGTTGCGCGATCGCTGGGCAGATCGAATGATCCTGCAACCCGTTTGTTTAGTATCCCTAGACAATTTTCTGACTCCCCAAGGTGAAAAGCTGGCAGACCAAATGGCAGAAATGGGCGGAGTGTTGGGCGGTTTTGCCTCCATGAATCCAGAGATTGAACTGCAAATCGCTCGCACTTTGGCGATCGCGAGCGATCGCAATTTGGATCTCGATCTACATGTGGATGAAAACAACGATCCCAATTCCATTTGTCTCAAACTGGTGGCAGAAACGGCGTTGCGGCAGCAATTTCAAAGGCAGATTGTTTGCGGTCACTGCTGTAGCCTTGCCGTTCAGCCGACTGAAGAATCAGCAAAGACTATTGCCTTGGTTAAACAGGCAAACATCGGCATTGTTAGCTTGCCGATGTGCAATTTATATCTGCAAGATCGCCAACCAGGGCAGACTCCTCACTGGCGCGGCGTAACCTTACTCCACGAATTAAGGCAGGCTGGCGTTCCCGTGGCGATCGCTAGCGATAACTGTCGCGATCACTTTCATGCCTTTGGCGACCATGATGCCTTGGAAGTGTTCTCTCTCTCTGCCAAAATTGCCCACCTCGATCGCCCCTATGGCAATTGGTGTGATGCTGTTACGCGCACTCCGGCTAATTTGATGGGATTGCCCACCGTTGGACGAATTGAGGTCGGTTTACCCGCCGATCTCGTTCTCTTTAAAGCGCGGCGAT
>JBGTAZ010000277.1:0-7839 GCA_041749615.1 Leptolyngbyaceae cyanobacterium
ATGTCCACATTTCGTAAAATATGGCTTTCACCGTAGTAAACATTCAGCTTATTAATCTCCAACATCGGGTGGGCATTCGCGCCAGAGGATTCCAAGGTTGAGTTATAGGTTTGTGTCATAGTTCATTCCTAATAACTAGGCGGCATGGGCTTCTTCGCTGCCTAGGTAGACTTCGATCACTTTTGGATTATTTTGCACTTGATCCATGGTGCCTTCACAGAGAACAGAACCTTGATGGAGAACGGTGACTTGGCGGGCAATTTGCCGAACAAATTCCATATCGTGTTCGATCACCATGATGGAATGGCTTTCGGCAAGGGCTAGCAGCAAGTCTCCCACTTTTTCGGTTTCTTCGTCGGTGAGTCCGGCGACGGGTTCATCGACGAGGAGCAAATCGGGCGACTGGGCGACCAACATGCCGATTTCTAGCCGCTGCTTTTCGCCGTGGGAGAGCAATTCGGCGGGAATATCGGCTTTGGTGGCTAGCCCAATGGTTTCCAAAAGTTCGACTACCGTTCGCCGTTCAGCCTTTGAGGAACTTGCCATCAGAGATGCCCAGACATTCTTTTTGCGGGCACCGGAGAGTTCTAAATTTTCGCGGGGAGTCAGTTTTTGGTAGACGCGCGGGGTTTGAAATTTGCGCCCAATCCCCATGCGAGAAATTTCATATTCTGCATAGGGGCGCAGATTTTTACCTTTGAAGAACACCTCGCCTTCGGTGGGTTTGGTTTTACCCGTAATCACATCCATAAAGGTGGTTTTTCCGGCTCCGTTGGGTCCAATTACGACGCGCAATTCACCCTTGTCCAGGCTGAAATTGAGGTTGTTGATGGCGGTAAAGCCGCCAAATCTAACCGTTAGATTCTGAATCTCCAAGATTTTTCCGTTCATAGTCTACATCTGGGTCTTCTTCAAGACTTGGGTAAGTGATTAGTTTTTCGCGACCCGACAGCGATCGCAGCCAGTTGATGCCATCAGTACGGAGCCAGCCTAAAATCCCCATTGGCAAAACTGTGACCACAATCAGGAACAATGCCCCCTGGAAAAACAGCCAAAATTCGGGAAATTTTTCGCTGAGCAGAGTCCGGGCGAAGTTGACAATCAGGGTGCCTAAAATGGCTCCCACCAATGTTCCCCGCCCCCCTAAGGCGACCCAGATCACCATTTCAATTGAGAAGGCGACATCCATCGCTTTGGGCGTGATGATGCCCGACTGCACGGTGTAGAGCGCTCCGGCAATTCCGGCTAGGGCGGCTGAAATTGCAAACACAAAGACCTTATAGCCAGTGGGATTGTATCCAGAGAAGCGGACTCTGGGTTCATCGTCGCGGATGGCGACTAGCACTCGTCCGATGCGCCCACTGGTGAGCCAGCGGCAGAGAAAATATCCGCCCAACAGGAACAAAATGCTGAAGGCGTAGAACGCAGTTTGGATGCGAGGATCGCTGACTTGAAGCCCAAAGAAGGTGGAAGTATCGGTTTTTAGACCGTTGGTGCCATTGATCAGTTTTTGCTGACCGTTGAAAAAGTTGAAGAATACGATCAGGGCGGCTTGGGTAAGGATGGAAAAATACACGCCTCGAATGCGATTGCGGAAAACTAAGTAGCCGATCGCAGCCGCGACTATTGCCGGAATGACAACGACCGCAATCAATGTAAAGGGCAAAGAACGAAAGGGTTGCCAAAAGCCGGGTAGCTCCGACACGCCATAGAGCGAGAAAAATTCAGGAATCTGCCCATCTTGCAGTTGTAAGTGCATTGCTAGGGCATATCCACCCAAGGCGAAAAAGATGCCATGCCCCAAGCTGAGCAGCCCGGTGAAGCCCCAAATTAGGTCGATGCCGAGAGCCGCGATCGCCAGTGCCAAAAAGCGACCCAGTTGATTCACCCGGATGCCCTGACCGAGACCCGTCAGCAGTGGCGGAATGATGAACATCAGGACGAGTGCCACCCCAAGGGCGATCGCCGCTTCCCGTACTAACGCTTTTTTTCGCTGCCGTGTATTCAGCCCAGGTACGGCATCCACAAAGCCATCTACCGTTTCTACCGTCATGTCAACCTCCTAAGCATCCACTGTTCGACCTTTTGGCGGGAACAAACCAGCAGGTTTGAACTGGAGAAAAACCACAATCAACGCAAACACAAACACTTTTGCCATACTGGCAGTGGCAAAAAACTCAAACAATCCCGTTAATGCGGGGCTAAAGCTAACCAGCGGACCCAGGGCATTGGAACCCACCATGTAGCTAATCGTGCCGATCGCACTAGCTGCAATAATCGTGCCAGCCAGTTTGCCAACCCCACCGACCACGACCACCATGAACGCATCCACAATGTAGGATTGACCCGTATTAGAACTGACGGAACCTAGCAAACTTACCGCAACTCCAGCGATTCCCGCCAGTCCAGAACCTAAGGCAAACGTCAGGGCATCCACGGTTTTGGTGGGGATTCCTAAGCAGGCGCTCATGTTGCGGTTTTGGGTAACTGAGCGAATCCGTAGACCCCAAGACGTTTTGTTCAAAAACCAGTAAATAGCAAACACACAGGCTGCGGTTAGAACAATGATGAATAGCCGAGTGTAAGGCAACTGATAGGCACCCATGGGAAACCCACCCCGCAACCATTTTGGAGCCGTGACATCTACGCCTTGCGTCCCAAACCAGGGCTTGGTGACTGCTAGCTTAAATATGCCGCCTAAAAGGTTGGCGAAGAGGAGCGCGATCGCCCCCGATAAGGGCAACATCAAAGCAATTACCCAACCGCGAATCCGCTCAAAATCCGGGCGACGCGCAGCAACCCACAGCGCTCCCACAAACAGCGCCGTAAAAACCGTGAGTCCTGCAATAAATTGCCAACTGACGCTCCGCACAAACTGCTGCAAGATTAAACTGACACCCCAAGTAGCCAGCAAGGTTTCCAGCGGTCTGCCGTAAAGATAGCGAACCACTGTCCGCTCCAATACCAAGCCCAACATTGCCGTTACAATAAAAGCCGCAATCAGCGCGAAAAAGATATATGCCTCAGAGAGAGGGGTTTTCTTGAAGACATTTTGAACCACAAACGTGGTGTACGCGCCAATCATCATGAACTCACCATGAGCCATGTTGATTACGCCCATGAGACCAAACACGATCGCCAATCCCAACGCGGCTAACAATAAGACTGAACCAATACTCAGCCCACCAAAAATGGATTCAAGAAGTTGGGTCAATTTCTTCTCCCAAAAAGATTGCTAAAAGAGATTGCTAGGAAATTGTCGTTCTGAAGGCAGAAGAGGTCTGTAGCCTACACTTCAAAAGGATCGATATAGATAAAACAGGGACTAGTTGAGTCGCCAATACAACCGGATGGTGCACCATACTGTGAAGGGCAAGTTAGCGCAGTTTATCCATGCCAACTTACCCTTGTTATGCAGCGAGATCGCGACATTCACGATTTCAAGTTAAGTCACCTTAAACTTGCCGCCCTTCGCCGGATCAGACCAGTCGCAAGAAAAGCCCTTGGTATCCTTCACAAATTGATTCCAAGGAACTGGCTTAACCGCCGTTTTGGAGTCATACACAATGTCAAATAGCCCATCGTCGCGGACTTCTCCAATCCGAACGATTTTTGCCAGATGGTGGTTATTTTCCAGGGTGTAATTGCCGCCCGGTGCCGCAAAGGTTTCCCCTAGTGCCGCCGCTCGAACTTTGTCTAAATCATCGGCTGTTTTCGCCTTTTCAACCGCCTGCTTCCAGAAATACACCATGCTGTAAGCCGCTTCCATCGGATCATTGACCACGCGATCGTCGCCATATTTCTTCTTAAAGGCGGCTACAAATGCTTTGCTTTCAGGCGTGTCTACCGTTTGGAAATAGTTCCAGGACGCATAATGACCTTTGAGATACTCCACCCCGATCGCCTTCACTTCTTCTTCCGCGATCGACACTGACATAGATGGATATTTATCCGGTCCCATCCCAGCACCTTGCATCTGTTTGAAAAATGCAACGTTGCTATCCCCATTCAAACTGTTGTAAATAATGCCACCATTGGGCATGGCAGCCTTAATCTTGGAAATGATTGGGGTGACTTCCGTACCGCCCAGAGGAATGTAATCTTCGCCTACAACCTTGCCGCCTTTAGCTTCCAGTTGTGCCTTAATGATGGTGTTGGCTGTTCGTGGAAAAACGTAGTCGGAACCCACCAGGAAGAAAGGCTTGCCTTTATATTTTTCCAATAGCCAAGTCACAGATGGCTCAATCTGCTGGTTTGGAGCCGCACCCGCGTAAAAAACATTTTTGGAACACTCTTGTCCCTCATATTGCACGGGATACCACAACATGTGGTTTTTAGACTCAAACGTGGGCAGCACCGCTTTGCGGCTAGAAGAAGTCCAGCAACCAAAGACCGTGACAACCTTATCTTGATCGATCAGCTTTTTCGCTTTTTCGTTAAACGTGGGCCAGTCGGAAGCCCCATCTTCCACGATCGCTTCAATCTTCTTGCCCAGCACCCCGCCGGCATTGTTGATTTCTTCAATCGCAAGCTGTTCAGCATCCACGACGCTTTTTTCGCTGATTGCCATCGTGCCGCTGAGGGAGTGAAGAATCCCTACTTTAATCGTATCGCCTGACATCGCCGCGGATGCAGCGGGTGAAGCTTCTGGTGAAGCCGATGTGGTAGGCGTACTACTCGCACAAGCTTTCAGCAAGACGCTGCCTGCAACTGTAGACCCTAAAATAATAAATTCACGCCGACCAAATTGTCCTGTCATAAAATCTACTGACTCCTCCCAAGCGATATGAAACTGACCTACTGGTCAACTCAGCAATATCCCTGAGATACTAAAGTCTAGACTACAAAGGATATTGTGCTTTAATATACAAATTCATTTTGTGATCATTTTTATTGGGTCGCAATCCCAAAATTTCCTTGAAACTGAATAAATTCTACGATCGCCTCCAGTCCTGACAGTATCTTTAGATTTGTAAATACGAATGGCTTGTCGCCCCGCATTCTTTGGGTATCGTGTTCCATCACGTTTAAATCTGCCCCAACATAGGGCGCTAGATCAATTTTGTTAATCACTAACAAATCAGATTTCGTAATACCGGGACCACCTTTGCGCGGAATTTTGTCGCCACCCGCTACATCAATCACATACAGGGTGAGATCCACCAACTCTGGGCTGAAAGTCGCCGCCAAATTATCGCCGCCACTTTCCACAAACACCAGATCTAAATCTAAAAAGCGCTGTTCTAAATCTTCGATCGCGGCAAGGTTCATAGAGGCATCTTCTCGAATTGCGGTATGGGGACAGCCCCCCGTTTCCACGCCTAAGATGCGATCTCGACTCAACGCTTGACTCCGTACTAAATATTGAGCATCTTCTTGGGTATAGATATCGTTCGTAACGACCGCCAGATTGTAGCGATCGCGCATCGACTTACACAACGCATCCACTAGCGCCGTTTTACCTGACCCAACTGGACCTGCAACGCCAACCCGAAAAGCACTCATATAGGTTTGGGCAAATGAAATTTCAAAAG
The DNA here is from genome assembly GCA_041749615.1 of Leptolyngbyaceae cyanobacterium. GTDB lineage: Bacteria > Cyanobacteriota > Cyanobacteriia > Leptolyngbyales > Leptolyngbyaceae > ULC077BIN1. The sequence goes on from JBGTAZ010000277.1 coordinate 5,535, forward strand.
AATTTTAGCGTTAAATAGCGTAGTACCGATTTCAAGAGTATGGCAACGGATAGATAGGGTCGGACACACAGATCCTTGAGAAATAAGGGATAACGGACGGTGGTTGTCTTGACCTTTCCTCGTACTGCTGTAATGGGGACAGATCCTTTGCACTCTTCACCCAGCGAGCGTTCAACTTTAGTTTCCGCAGTTTCGGCGTTACTTAAAACAAAAAATAGCGTTGCGCCATGGGGAGGACGGTGGCAGGTTCGCAGGTAAGCAGTTCCCCGTCGGCGCGGACTTCGTAAGTTTCGGGGTCTACTTCCATGTGAGGCAGGGCATCGTTGAGTTTCATGTCGCGCTTGGTGAGTTGGCGAATATTGGAGACGGCGATCGCTTTTTTCTGCAAGCCCAGTTCCTCAGGAATCCCTTTTTTGAGCGCCGCTTGGGACATAAAAGTGAGGGAGGTCTGGGCGATCGCGCCGCCATAGCTGGCAAACATCGGGCGCATGTGTACCGGTTGGGGCGTGGGAATGCTGGCATTGGCATCGCCCATCTGCGCCCAAGCAATCATGCCGCCTTTGATCACCATTTCAGGTTTCACGCCAAACATCGCAGGTCGCCAGAGACAGAGATCCGCCAGTTTGCCGACTTCCACAGAACCGACGTGATCGGCAATCCCGTGGGCGATCGCGGGATTGATCGTGTACTTAGCGATATAGCGTTTGGCACGGAAGTTGTCGTTACGGCTGCTGTGTTCGATCCCCCCGTTCCCCCCTTCAGAAGGGGGGGCAAGCCAATCTCGCTGCACTTTCATTTTGTGTCCGGTTTGCCAGGTGCGGATGATTACTTCGCCGATGCGCCCCATTGCCTGAGAGTCGGAGGAGATCATGCTGAATGCGCCCAGATCATGCAGGATGTCTTCGGCGGCGATGGTTTCGCGACGAATCCGGGATTCGGCAAAGGCAACGTCTTCGGCGATCGCCGGATCGAGGTGATGGCAAACCATCAGCATATCCAGGTGTTCGTCTAAGGTGTTGATGGTGTAAGGACGGGTGGGATTGGTGGAAGAGGGCAACACATTTGCCTGACCGCAGACTTTGATGATGTCGGGGGCGTGTCCACCGCCTGCACCTTCGGTGTGATAGGTGTGGATGACGCGATTTTTAAAGGCGGCGATCGTGTCTTCCACAAAGCCAGATTCATTCAACGTATCGGTGTGAATCGCAACCTGAATATCATACTCATCGGCAACACTGAGGCAGGTGTCGATCGCGGCTGGAGTGCTACCCCAATCCTCATGGAGCTTTAGCCCCATTGCGCCTGCTTCCACCTGTTCTTCCAATGCTTCCGGTTTGCCGCTGTTGCCTTTACCCAAAAAACCCAGGTTCATCGGAAAGGCATCAGCAGCCTGCAACATCCGATGCATATACCAAGGTCCCGGTGTGCAAGTGGTGGCGTTGGTGCCTGCTGCTGGTCCGGTGCCGCCGCCAATCATTGTGGTGATGCCAGCGGCGATCGCTACTTCAATTTGCTGCGGACAGATGAAGTGAATGTGAGTATCAATCCCGCCTGCCGTGAGAATCATCCCTTCCCCGGCGATCGCCTCGGTGCCGGGACCAATAATAATCGTCACGTTGTCTTGAATATGGGGATTTCCGGCTTTGCCGATCGCACAAATTTTGCCATCCTTAATTCCCACATCGGCTTTGACAATGCCCCACCAATCGAGGATGAGCGCGTTGGTAATCACCGCATCCACTGCCCCATCGGCATTCGTAATCGGCGATTGCCCCATGCCTTCGCGAATCACTTTGCCGCCGCCAAACTTCACCTCATCGCCATAAGTGGTGTAGTCTTGCTCCACTTCGATGATTAACTCCGTATCTGCCAGCCGGACGCGATCGCCCACCGTCGGTCCAAAGGTTTCCGCATAGGCGCGGCGATTCATCCGATAGCTCATGGAATGCCCTACACTAATAGAAAGATTTGTATCCGTTTAGTTGTACCAGAATCGTCGCCGAAGATACAGAGAATGACTGAATGATTCACTCAATCAGTCACGTTAGAGTTTTGGATGAGTTCTGCTTGGCAAGAAATTATGACAACATTGATTCAGCCTGCAAATCAAAACACTCAACAGATTGCGTTAAACGGAGTATCGTGGCAAAACTAATATTACGCGATGTGCGACTTTCCTGAAACAACGCAAAGACTGCCCTCACCCTAGCCCTCTCCCAATGGGAGAGGGAACCGGAGATGTCCGAAAGCCCTTCTCCTTGGGGAGAAGGGTTGGGATGAGGGCGAATTAGTTGCACATCAGGTA
>JBGTAZ010000278.1:0-3458 GCA_041749615.1 Leptolyngbyaceae cyanobacterium
TCAATCTTCGTGAATCCTTTCCTGCGGCTAAACACATACTGCCGTCCTGTCCAGTAATTGCGCTCCGCCAGGTTCAACACCATGTTTGCCGTAGCGATCAACTCCTGCGCGATCGCTTCCTTCTGTTTTTCAGTCAGCTTCACCAGGGATGATCGCGAAATGCTGAGTTCTTGCTCCAGTGCATCCACTTCATTCGTCAGCGCGTGGAGAGTCACCCGGCTGTCCTTCTCTCTTTGAACCGCAAACTCCTCATTCCTTGCATGGGCTGCCACCACCGCGATCGCGTCTTGGGCAATGGGCAACCGCTTAGAGAAGAGCGCATCGACCCGCCGATGATACTCTTCTGCGGATTCTGTGTTCTGGGGTTTTGGGAGAGCAAATTCATGCTTTAACTCAGGTAATTCTAGCGGTGAATTGAACTGCTCATAAATTTTCTGAATTTGGATGTGCTGAGCAGTAATCCGCTTAACGCCTCGTTGCAGGTCTACTGGCTCCAAATACTCAGCAAATTTATCTTGCCACTCCCGCAACTTCTCACGTCCTCCAAACCAATTCTCCCAACTAAGCCAAGCTTTTTCCTGATCTCGGTGTAGGGGTACGAAGTGAGCATGGATATGGGGGTTCACTTCGTCTAAGTGCAACACGGCTGAGAGAATATGCCGCTGAAACTCCTTCTCCAAAAATGCTGTGCTGCACTCTGCAAATTGATTTACTCGCTTCATGTCTAATTCGCCTTTTGGGTCTTCGTTCTGACGAAACCAAGCGGTGCTGGCAGTCAACAGGACTTCACAGGCAAGATTAGAATCAGGTCGAATTTTACGCCGTTGGGAAGCGTCTTGAAGGGTTACCTCTATGCGCTCTGGCAAATCATCTAAAGAGCCAACTAGCTGGCGATTCAGGGGTGTGCGGATTGGATCAGCATTGGGAGTATTCTGAGAGCGATCGCAATGTTGCTGCGATGCTTTGATTGCCCCCCGCAGATTTGAGTTTACCGAATCGTAAAATGCCATATGCCATAGTTCCAGTGAATGGGAACTATGGCGTTATGTACAACCCTGAAAATACTTAGCACTACAGCACTAAGTAGGCGGCTGCAATTAAAACTAAGATAGAAATGTTCCTGTAAAGCTCCTCCACACCCCCTCCTATGCCTGCCCCAATTCACGTGGTTTTGAACACTGAAGAAGACCGCACCTTAACAGAACTACGGCTTGCTACAAGCGTACCGCAACGAACCCGTGAACGGACTCACCTGATTCGACTCAACGCTCAAGGCTGGAGAGTACCTGCAATTGCTGAGGTCTTTGAGTGTCACGAGCAGAGCGTTCGAGTCACTCTTCGCCGCTGGCAAGACAATGGGTTAGGTGGGTTATGGGAAGCACCCGGACGCGGAGCCAAGCGGCAGTGGCAGGAAGCCGATATGCGCTCAGTCGAGCAGTGGCTAAAGCAAGACCCGCGCACCTACAACAGTCATCAGTTAGCCAAGAAGTTGGCAACCGAGCGTCAGGTGAAGCTGAGTGCGCGGCGGATTCGCCATTTGTTGCAAAAAAGGGGTTCTGCTGGAAACGGACGCGCCACTCTCACCGAGGCAAACAACACCCGGAGCAAAAGCGGCTCAAACAGGCTGACCTTGATACGTTGAAGCTAGCCGCAGAGGAAGGCTACATTGACTTGAAATATCTAGATGAATCGGGATGTTGTCTGTGGAGTCCAGTCAGCTATAGCTATAGCCGCATCGGCGAACAAAAACGATTAGAGCAAACCGAGCGGCGGGGGAGACGCATCAGTATTTTGGGGCTATGGCAACCAGACAAGAGTTTTGAGTATGCTCTCGCCTGTGGTGGGTTCAAAAGCCCAAGTTACATCAAACTCATGGACTCGGTTGCCAATAAAGCATTGGAAACTCTCACTCAAACGGGGCGGATAACGGTGATTGTGCAAGACAATGGTTCGTTGCATACCAGCCAACTGACTCGGCAACAGTGGCAAGGGTGGCGGGAGCAGGGTTTATTTCTCTTCTTCTTACCTGCGTATTGTTCAGAGATGAATCGGATTGAGGATGAATGGCATCAACTCAAAACCCATAACAGCCAGGGCAAATGTTTGAAGATGAATACGATTTAGCCCTGGCTGTTATGGCGGGGATGCAAGCACGTAGTATTAAGGGTGGATACACCTTAGAGCGTTTTAAGTTTAATTCCGGCTAGCTACTTAGTACTTCCATATCTAAAATAAATAATCACAACTACCTCTAATAGAGGATGTACTACACAACCCGCTATCATCCGATAAAAATCGTCATTCTGAACCCAGATCTCATAACCGTTCCCAAACTCAAAAGCTAGCCTGTCAAAATACTCTTTAAAGGGTGTTTCTTCTACTGCAAGATCATCTGGATTATATGGACGACTATTCACAGTAAATTCTCCAAAATTTTAATTTCAGTAAGTCTGTTCGCGTTTTGATTAAAAATTACATCCGCAGCATTTGGCGCATGTTGGTAAGCTGACGATTTGAGATGGCTGTATTTTCCGAAAGATTGCTGATTACTATGAGAAAAATCTGCTTACTATCCTCATCTAACTCTTTAGGAATCTCTCGATGCTTTTCATAAAGTGGTTTTAACTCTCTTCCACTAACTTCAAGCTCTCGGTATATCTGAAACAAAATATTTTCTATCTCCTCGACTTCATCAAGAAGACGATCAAAAACTGACGATAATGAATTTTCAGCACCTTGTTGAAACTCACTACAGTTTTGTACAAAATTATCTATGGCAGCTCCAAATTTACTTAAGAAGTCTCCATCAGAAGTATTTTTCCAGTCTTCCCAGATATGCACACCAGCAACCCCAGCTTGCCCACCAAAGAAACCTGCTGTAAAAGCTGTGATAAGGTCAATGACTGTTGAACGATTCATTAAACTACTATATCGTGGAAAAAACTCACAAAGCTGATGGAAATGCCGATTTAACGAATCATAGGACAACTGATGCTTGTAAATTGCCTCCTCTATGAGACTCTCAAAAAGAGGAGTCATATCTTTCGCTTTTGGTTTAATTCTTTCGCTAATGCGATCTGCTAGATCTGGATATACTTCTAGTGGAAGTCTTAACATTCCTTCAATAGACTCGTCAAAAAATACTCCTGCAATGCCCTTTACATCATTGACATGTTGAGTGAGTTTGGGAAGTTCAATTGATTGTATGACATCGCCAATTATTACTGCACGGTGCGAGTCTTCAGTATATTCATTTAAGCTATTGCAGGCTTCAATAAAAAGGTACGCTGCAATGCCAACTGGGTTTAATCGCCACGCTACAACAAGAAATTCTTTTGTGAGAATCCTTCCATCTCTAGAGGGGAGCATCCTGACTGACTGACACAAAATATCGGATGAGGGGCAAATCCACGTACTCTGGGGATTACCACATCAACAGAAATAATTATGGAAAAGAC
>JBGTAZ010000279.1:0-19012 GCA_041749615.1 Leptolyngbyaceae cyanobacterium
GATGCGATCGCGAAACATAGCGGCTGATTTTGAAGATTACAAGTCTTAATTATAGGAAGGAATTACTGGCAAACCTGCGATTTCTGCTGAAATAGTCAGAATATAAAATGAGATGCCTGATGTAGAGGATACGATTAACTACTCAAAGATGAAATAAACGAGATCGTCTTGCAAATGCTAAGTTCACTAGCCTACCTAGTACTCACTGGAAGCAAGTAGGCTCAATTCGGTTATCTCCGTCAATTGATGAAATTTATGATAGAAACTCAGATCACAAGTTACTAGGTGCACTATTGGGCACATCTATAGTATTTCTCCAAATTTAGGTATTGAGTTAGTAGCACAATGACATTTCTGACAGATTCCGCAGATATTGCCAGGATTCACCACGCCTCTAAACTGAGTCTTAAACAACGTAGCGACTTAGGTCAGTTTTTAACTCCAGCACCAATGGCTCGTTTTATTGCAAACCAATTCATTAATGTATCTGGTCATATTAGTCTTTTAGACCCAGGTTCAGGGGTTGGAGCATTAACTGCTGCTTTTGTAGAAAGATTATTGGCAGATCCTCAGAAAGTTGAAAGTTGCTTCATCACAGCCTATGAAGTAGAAACAAGCTTTTTGCTAGCTTTGCAACGCTGTCTTGAAGAATGCTGTTCTGCATTAAACAATCAAGGAATTCAAGCAGACTATTGTTTACACAATAAAAGTTTTATAGAAGCTAGCACTGAAATTTCCCTGCCATTTTTAGCGATTCCTCAACGCCAATTTACTCATGTAGTTCTAAATCCGCCCTACAGAAAGATTAAAAATCAATCTATAGAAAAGAAAATTCTTTTAAGGCTTGGAATCAACGCAGTTAATTTATACAGTGCGTTCGTTTGGCTTGCTATGTTACAGCTTAATGAGGATGGTGAGATGGCTGCAATTACACCTCGAAGTTTTTGCAACGGCGCATATTTTCGTCCATTTCGCAAAGAACTATTGGCTGAAATGGCACTAGATAAAATTCACATTTTTGAGAGTCGTTCAGCAACTTTTTCTGAAGATAAAGTCTTGCAAGAAAATCTTGTATTTCATGCTATTAAAAGCAAACAGAAATCCAGTTTTGTAGAAATTACAAATAACATTGGAGAGAATCCACATGAGTTTTCGGAGATGAGACTTGTTCCATACAACGAGGTTATCAGAACAGATGACTCTGAAATGTTTATTCATATTATTGCAAACTCTCTCGAAGACTCTTTGAGAGTACAGATGGAAAAGTTCTCCACCACCTTAGAAGAACTTGGTTTAGAAGTTTCAACAGGACGAGTTGTAGATTTTCGGCTCAAGCCAGCTTTAAGAGATAGTTTGGGTGCTCAAAATGTTCCGCTTCTATACTCAGAATCTATACAATCGGGAATTTTTTTATTTCCACCAATTAACCCTCGCAAACCGATAGCCATCGAAAAAAATGAAGAAACTGCAAAGTGGTTAATTCACCCAGGCTGGTATGTTTTGACAAAGCGGTTTTCTGCCAAAGAAGAGAAGCGCCGAGTTCTTGCTGCATTGTGTCCGCCACTGAATGCGATAGCTTTTGGAATTGAAAACCACCTTAATTATTACCATGCAAAAGGTGAAGGAATAGATGATGTAGATCTTGCAAGAGGTTTGGTAGGGTTTCTTAATTCAAATTTATTTGATAGCTATTTCCGTCAATTTAGTGGTCATACTCAAGTTAATGCAACAGATTTACGTAAAATTAGATATCCTCAGAAAAATGAATTAATCCAATTAGGGAGAAGAATTAAGGATTTTGATATTAACCAAGATCAACTTGACACTATTATTCACGAAACCTTAGCAATTATGAGTGAAGCAACAAGCGCAATTCAAGCAAATAAGCGCATTGAGGAAGCACTTGCTATTCTTAAAGCGATTGCTGCACCAAGAGAGCAGCAGAATGAACGTTCAGCACTTTGTTTACTTGCATTAGCAAATATTCAACCTGAAATTCCTTGGAATCAAGCAACAGCTCCAAGGCGTGGAATTACTGAAATGATGGATTGGTTTGGGGAATTTTATGGTAAGAAATACGCTCCAAATACACGTGAAACTATCAGGAAACAGACAATACATCAATTCATTCAAATGGGTTTAATTATTGAAAACCCAGATGAACCTACGCGCCCTATTAATAGTCCTAAGTGGTGCTATCAACTTCATCAACAATCTTTATTACTTTTGCAAGCCTATAGTTCTAAGAACTGGGATAACGCTCACCAAGAATATACTGTTTCAGTCGTAAATATATTGCAGAATAAAAACCGTAATTTGCTTCATGTTCCTGTTACTTTGCCTAACGGTCAAGCAATTAAACTTTCGTCTGGCGGACAAAATAATTTAATAAAAGACATTTTGGAGAAGTTTTGTCCTAAATTCACGCCGGGAGGTATTGTTTTATACGTCGGTGATGCTGGTGAAAAATTTATTGTCAATGAAGCTAATAAAATGAGGGAAATCGGTCTTGACTTAGATCCTCATGGAAAAATGCCTGATCTTGTAATTCACTGTACGCAGCGAGATTGGCTTGTTTTGATAGAAGCTGTGACCAGTCATGGTCCTGTAAATTTAAAACGACGTAATGAACTGAAGCAATTATTTCTACCTAGTGGCAAGGGATTAGTTTTTGTCACTGCCTTTCCAGATCGAAAAAACATGACCAGGTACCTTGCCGAGATTTCGTGGGAGACAGAAGTATGGGTAGCAGACCACCCTGAACACATGATTCACTTCAATGGTGAAAGATTTCTTGGTCCTTATGAAGATTCGGAGATTCACTCTTAAATTTTTTAGATTAGAAGATATTTGGTATGAGCTTTTCACGGAAGATGCCTAGACACAATAGGAAATCAGCCTATTACTCTTGCCACTGCAATGGGCAGCATGAGAGTGAAAACTTTAGCCATAGGATTCCGATGAGATACAGCAAACGTAGCAAAACTATCGTTTTGATTGGCACCGCCCTGTTGTTTAGCCTTGGGCTTGCCTGGTTTCTGCAACGCTCAGGTAGCAATCCGCTGCAATCGCTCGGTGCCAAAAATGATGATAGTGCCAGCGCGATCGCACCATTAAAAACTTTATCTGAGTGACTCAAACGCCTGTCGCATTGCTTGCTGTTGCTCTGAGTCATAGCCCCACCGCTTGAGAAAGGCGGCGTAGTCTCCAGCCTGGGTATCAATGCTAGTCATGAGCGCGTGAATCTGAGCGACGGTTTCATCAGACTGAATTGCCTGGAGAATATACGCCGATCGCGCCTTCACCCGATCCGATCCCTGCGCCAATGATTCATCCTGATTGCGACGATGGGCGATCGCCATTGCTGTAGACATCGCCAAATTTTTCACCATCAGCGGCGCAACGACTGCCGGAGCCGTTTTCAGCGCAGCAATTACGGCAGCAGCGGGCGGATCGGCAATCGGACGCGGATCGCTGAGATAGGTCACAAAAAAACCGCGTGCGCCGTTCTCGCTGGCGACTAACGCTGAGATCGCTTGTTCTAGTAAAGCATCGGCGATCGCGCCCTGCGCCATTTGATCCACCAACGCCTGACTCAGGGCGATCGCCTGTTCAAACGTCACTTTCTCTGACACTGTAAACCTAGACTCCACCGTCATCTTTCCAAATCCTGGGTATGATTAACGAACGCATCCGTACTAATCATAAGCTGTTAAGCGATTAGCAAGTGTCTTAAAAGTATGGCAATCATCTCCTCCAATCCACAGCCTCCCGAACCCGACGATTCATTGCAACCGGGGCTGTTTCCGATGGAATGCCAAAAGAACCTGCTGCCAAACGCATTTCGTCGAACGGTAAATCGCCGCATTCAGGCAATGCCAAAGAGCCTTTGCTAGAACCAGAGGCAAAACCGGAGGAACGCAGCCAGCAGGAAGAACGTCTACGCCCTCGTCGCTTGTCGGAATACATTGGGCAAAAAGATTTAAAAGAAGTACTGGATATTGCCATTCAGGCTGCCAAAGTTCGTCAGGAAACCTTGGATCATCTGCTGCTGTATGGACCGCCCGGTTTAGGAAAAACGACCCTCTCCCTGATTTTGGCAGAAGAGATGGGCGTGGGCTGCAAGATGACGACGGCTCCGGCATTAGAGCGTCCGCGAGATATTGCCGGATTGCTATTAGGCTTACAGCCGGGAGACGTGTTGTTTATCGACGAAATCCATCGGTTGCCCAAGGTGACCGAGGAAATCCTCTATGCCGCAATGGAAGACTTTCGGCTGGATGTGACGCTGGGCAAGGGGTCTAGCGCTCGGACACGCTCCATCCCGCTGAAGCACTTTACCTTAGTTGGAGCCACTACCCGCGTTGGCGCACTCACTTCACCCCTGCGCGATCGCTTTGGGTTGATCCAACGGCTACGCTTTTACGAAATTGATGAACTGCTGCAAATCGTGCTGCGAACGGCTGGCATTTTGAAGATGTCGGTGACTGATGAGGGTGCAACCGAAATTGCCCGGCGATCGCGCGGCACGCCTCGAATTGCCAATCGCTTGCTAAAACGAGTGCGAGACTACGTGCAAGTGAAAGAGTTGGGTGACCTAACCGAAGCGATCGCTGCCGAAGCCCTAGAACGCTACAACATAGACCCTCTCGGCTTAGATTGGACCGATCGCCGCCTGCTGACCGTGATGATCGAAAACTTCAACGGCGGTCCCGTTGGGTTAGAAACGATCGCCGCCGCCACGGGCGAAGATGCCCAAACCATCGAAGAAGTCTACGAACCCTATCTGCTGCAAATTGGTTACCTCAACCGCACCCCTCGCGGACGCATCGCCACTGCCGCCGCTTGGAAACATCTTGGCTACACTCCCCCGGATGCTCAGTTGTCAATCCTTTAGACTAAAGGCTAGAGGATTGAGGGTAGGGGCTAGAGATTAGAAACTCAGAACTCAATTCCACATTCTTAAACCTTAAACTTAAAACTCAAAATTTTATGATTCACCTGATTGCTGCTTGCCTCAGCCTATTTATTTTCGTTCTAACGACTGGGTCAGTGCCCTCTGCGGTGGCTGCTACACAAATCTCTCCAACCCCGCCCGCGAAATCTGAAATTGTGCAGCCTTCTGTAGTAGATTTGATGCAAGATTTGGATGCGCTGTATCAAAAGGCGCTGGATGCCACCAATCAGGGCGATTTTGCGACTGCGGAAACCTACTGGACGCAAATGCTGGATCGCTTCCCGCAAAACCCAGCGGTTTGGAGCAATCGAGGCAATGCGCGGGTCAGCCAAAACAAACTGGAAGGCGCGATCGCAGATTATAACCAATCGATTGAACTGGCACCCGATGCCCCCGATCCATACCTGAATCGGGGGGCAGCGCTGGAAGGCTTGGGCAAGTGGGAGCAGGCGATCGCTGACTATAATCATGTGCTGGAACTAGACCCCAAAGATCCGCTGGCGTTTAACAATCGCGGTAATGCGGAATCTGGGTTAGGACAGTGGCAAGCCGCGATCGCCGACTTTAAACAAGCGTGCGACTTGGCTCCAGACTATGCCTTTGCCCGTGCCAACTATGCCCTTGCTTTGTACCAAACCGAGCAAACCGACGAAGCAATTCGCACCATGCGAAACCTAGTCCGCAAATATCCCAAATTTGCCGATATGCGCGCCGCATTGACCGCCGCACTCTGGTCACAGGGTAAGCAAGGAGAAGCCGAAAGCGAATGGGTCGCCGCTGTCGGCGTAGATTCGCGCTACAAAAATATTGAATGGCTGACCAAGACCCGCCGCTGGCCGCCCCAAATGATCGCCGCCATGAAAAAGTTCTTAACACTCAAATCGAGTTAATTTATGTCTCGCTCTAGCTCCCTGCGCTACTACATTTTGACTCGCTTGCTGTTGGCTCCGCTGATGCTGTGGCTGATTGCGACTTTGGTATTTCTGCTGATGAGGGCGACCCCTGGCGATCCGGTGGATGCGCTGTTGGGACCACGGGCACCCCAAATCGCCAAAGATGAATTGCGTCAGCAATTAGGCTTGGGGCAGCCGTTGTGGATGCAATATGCGGGTTATCTGGGTTCGCTGTTGCGGCTAGATTTGGGTAACTCTCTCACGACTCAGGGACAGTCTGTTTGGGGCATTATCCAAAAGTTTTTCCCGGCAACCGTAGAGTTGGCGCTATGTAGCTTAGCGATCGCCCTTTTGGTGGGCGTTTCCGTTGGCATCATCACCGCTTCCCGCCCCAATACATCGCTAGATTTAGCGGGCAGACTGTTTGGCATTCTCACCTACTCGATTCCCATGTTTTGGCTAGGAATGGTGCTGCAATTGATCTTTGCGGTGCAGCTTAACTGGTTTCCATTGGGCACTCGCTTTCCAGTGACGATCGCCCCCCCCGATGGACCCACTGGCTTGTATCTCGTGGATAGCTTACTGCACGTCAATCCGGGTCAATTTTTCACAGCGCTATATTATCTAGCGTTACCCTGTTTAACCTTAGGAATTTTGATCAGCGGCATTTTTGAACGGATCGTGCGAGTCAATTTGCAGCAAACTCTCAAGGCTGACTACATCGAAGCAGCACGAGCGAGAGGCATTTCGGAAGCTCGAATTTTAGTCTCCCACGCGCTGAAAAATGCCCTGATTCCCGTGATTACCATTTTGGGACTCACAGTTGCAGCGCTGCTGGGAGGCGCGATTTTGACGGAAGTCACCTTCTCTTGGCCAGGGTTAGCAAATCGGCTATATCGCGCGATCGCCCAGCGAGATTATCCCACCGTCCAAGGAATCGTCGTGTTCTTCGCCGCGATCGTCGCAATGTCCAGCATCCTCACCGATATCATCAACGCCTATATCGACCCTAGGATTCGGTACTAGGAGCGAAAGGGAACAGGGCTACTGGATTTCTCTGAAAACCTCTAACCTGTTATCTCTAAATACATTAAGCAGACCTTAAGCATTGCCATCACTTGATCCAAGGCGACGCTATGATAGATCTAATACGCTTCAGGATTAAAAATTGACCAACGTTCTGTTAAAGGCTGAGCCGTTTCCCGCAAGCATAATCCGGCTGGATAACGGTTTGACGGTGATTCATCAACACACTCCTGCGATGCCCGTTGCAGCAGTAGACGTGTGGGTCAAGGCGGGTTCAGTCTTAGAACCCGATGAATGGTCAGGCATGGCGCATTTTTTAGAACACATGATTTTTAAGGGCACTAAAAAAATTGCCCCCGGCAGGTTCGATCGCGAAGTAGAACATCGCGGCGGGGTTACGAACGCCGCCACCAGTTATGACTATGCTCACTACTTCATTGCCACTGCCGCCCAGCATCTTGAAGACACCTTGCCATACCTGGCAGATATTCTGTTAAATGCGGCAATTCCGGATGATGAATTTGACCGAGAGCGGGATGTGGTTTTAGAAGAAATTCGCCAGTCCTACGACAACCCAGACTGTGTAGCCTTTCAGGTGCTTTCCGAAACCGTTTACCAACGCCACCCCTACGGTCGCCCGATTTTAGGCGATGAGGAAACGTTGATGGCGCGATCTCCCGATGAAATGCGCGCCTTTCACCGCACCTACTACCAGCCCGAAAACTTGACCGTTGTGGTCGTGGGGGATGTCAGCCAAGATGCTACCCTCAGCCTGGTAGATCGCACGTTTCACACCTTTTCAGAGCGGGCAACCTGTCCTCAGCATTGTCCTGAAGCAGAACCCCCCATCACTCAAATTCGGCGTAAAGAATTGCTGATGCCCCGGATTGAGCAGGCACGGCTCATGATGGCATGGCTAGGACCAGGGATGGATTCATCGGTACAAAGTCTAGATGACCAGTTGAATGCTGCCTATGGATTAGATCTCCTATCGGTGCTGCTGGCAGAGGGTCGCACATCGCGGTTGGTGTGGGAACTGCGAGAACAACGCAACTTAGTGCAGGCAATTAGCAGTGGTTTTTCGGTGCAGCGCGAATCTGGCTTGTTTACAATTACGGCATGGCTGGAGGCAGATGACTTGGCGCGGGTGGAAGCGATCATTTGCGATCGCCTCTCAGAATTAGCATCGGTGCCTATATCAGAAGCGGAACTCGCTCGCTGCAAGCGATTACTCTGCAATGACTATGCATTTTCCACCGAAACCCCTAGCCAACTCGCCGGACTTTATGGCTACTACAGCGTGATTATTCACCCCGAAGTCGTTTGCACTTACCCTCAAAGGATTCAGGCAATCCAGCCGAAAGATCTCCAACAACTGGCGGCTCAATATCTGTCTCCTTATCACTATGCAGTGACTGTTGTAAAACCGCTGTAATGGACTGCCAGTGCGAATGCGATTTAACCGTGGAGTTTTTGTTGAATCGGGTAAGGGAATATCCGCGAGTCTAACAACCGCGAGTCCCTCCTTACCCTATAAAAATTGTCAAACTATTATCTAAGCCATTCGCGTTCCACCCTAATCCCTAGCCCTTATCCTGAAGGAATTCTCTGTGACACTTCGCACAATCGACTCTCAACCGACTCAACTGATCCACCGCACTACCTTAAGCAATGGAATTGTGGTGCTAGTCGCCGAGAATCCCACCGCTGATATTATTGCGGCGCGGTTTTTTCTGCGGGCGGGTAGCCGCTGGGAGCAGCCCCATCAGGCTGGATTATCTCATTTAATCTCTGCCGTGTTGACGAAGGGAACCCAAACGCTCTCTTCTTTGGAGATTGCGGAACAGGTCGAGTCCGTCGGAGCCAGTTTGGGAACCGATGCCACAACCGACTATTTTTTGCTCAGCTTGAAAGCGGTTTCAGCCGATTTTAAGGAAATGCTGATTTTGGCGGGAGAGTTGTTGCGATCGCCCACCTTTCCTGAAAAAGAACTGGAACTAGAGCGCCGCTTAACATTACAAGCAATTCGCTCCCAGCAAGAGCAACCGTTCACCGTTGCCTATGACCAACTCCGGCGCAGCATGTATGGGAATCACCCCTATGCCCTATCCGGCTTAGGCACAGAAGAAACCGTTTCTCAAATCAGCCAAAATGATTTGCTGGATTACCACCAGACCTTCTTCCGACCCGACAATTTGATCATCAGCGTATCAGGTCGAATTCCGCCAGAGGTCGCCGTTTCGCTGATTGAATCCGTCTTAGGCGATTGGCAAAGTCCAGATCAGCCGCTGTCGATCCTTCAGGCTCCGCCCCTTTTAGCAAACCCCATACACCAAACAACGGCGCAAGAAACGCAACAATCCATTTTGATGTTGGGATATCTTGCCCCTGCGGTAGTCCGTTCACCCTCGCAATCCCAACCCATCTCACCCGGCTATCCTTCACCGTCTCATCCTGACTATGCCGCGCTCAAGCTGCTCAATACACACCTAGGGAATGGGCTATCGAGCCGGTTGTTTGTGGAGTTGCGGGAAAAACGCGGCTTAGCTTACGAGGTCTCTGCTTTCTACACCACCCGGTTAGACACTGCCCAATTTGTGGCGTATATGGGAACGGCAGCGGAGAATACTGCGATCGGCTTAGAAGGATTGCGATCGGAAATTGATCGATTGGGGGTCATTCCCCTCTCCTCAGAAGAGTTACAAGCCGCTAAAAATAAGATGTTGGGGCAATATGCATTAGGGAAACAAACCAATGCACAGATTGCTCAAACGTTTGGCTGGTATGAAACATTGGGTTTGGGTATTCAGTTTGATCAGGTTTTTCAGAAACAAATCGCCAGCGTTACCGCTGAACAAGCTCAAGCAGTTGCTCAGCAATATCTAACGAAGCCTTACGTTTCTCTGGTAGGACCTGCTAGTGCAGTTAGCAAACTGGCTTCTAGTAACTAAATGGATCAGAGTCATTAAATATACTGGCGCAAGAACCGTAAGTTTTTAAGAAAAGCCTGGAAATCACCGAATACTTTCCCATCTGGGCAAGTTAGTCTGTTCAAGTCAGGAAGTCTCTACCAACCAGGCAATCTGAGCCAGTATGAAACGGGAGGCACCAAGCAATGGACAACAAATTTATATACCTTGATAAAGACTACGACCGAGTCCCTAATATTTGTATAGATCAGTCTGAAAATGTTAGGTCTTTGAGTGAGACGTTGATTCCAGCTATTGATAGCACGCCTCTCGCAAGGGAATTAGCTAAAGGCGAGACTTTACAGCCGATTGAAACGTCTCACCACATGGCAAGTCGGCTTTTAGGATTAGGCAGTGAACAGTATCAAGCTGGACGCTATGAAGCAGCGTTAGATTTTTTTAAGCAAGCCTATTCTCTCTATCAAGCAACGCAAGATGAGGTGGGGCTGGGGCGATCGCTGAGTAGTATTGGCTTAACGTTCTACAGCTTAAAGCATTACAGTAAGGCGATCGACTATTCACAGTCTGCCTTGGTTTATGCTCGCCACACCTGCGATCGCTCCAGTGCTGTCATTAGTCTAAGCACCCTCGGCAATGCCTATCGCCATTTCAAACAACCGGATAAGGCAATTGAATACCAGCTTCAAAGTCTGGCGTTGGCAAAAGATGTGGGCGATCGCCCCGGCGAAATGGCAGCCCTCAACAATCTAGGGTTGGCATATAAGGCGGTAAATCAGTACGAGCAAGCAATCTCTTACGAGCAGCACAGTCTAGTGATTGCGCGTGAACTAGGGGCGCAGCAAGTAGAAGAGCAAATTCTCAAAAATCTGGGCAATGCTTGCTACGCATTAGGAGATTATGCCAACGCGATCGACTACTATCAACAGCGGCTAGCCCTAGCAGCAATCTTACGAGATAGCCGAATGGAGGCTCAAATTCTGAGAAGTTTGGGGAATGCCTATTATGCAATGGAAGACTATACCCGTTCGATTAAATGTGGAGAGCAACGGCTAGAAGCAACGCGCAAACTGGATGATTTGCGGGGTGAAGAGCAAGCTTTGGGCAGCATTGGGGTCGCTTATGACGCATTAGGAGACTACGCTAGCGCCATTCGCTGCTATGAACAACGCCTTGAAATCGCTCGTTTGATGAATGATAGTCGGGTGGAAGAACAGGTTTTGGGCAACCTCAAAGTTGCCTGTTTTGCGATCGGTGACTACATCACAGCGGCGAATTATGCTGCCCAACGGCAAAACCTTTCTCGCAAGTAAACAATCTCGCAAGTAAACAATCGGAACTGAATAACATCGAAGATTGAGAGTCACTATTGCCGCGATCGCTCTTTCCAAAAGCCGATCGCACTCCATCTGGGTTTGCAAAGAGGGCGATCGGTCAGGATAGCTGAAAGACTTGGATCAACTGTGTGTTTAATTGCTGGAGGTAGTGAATTTCCAAATGCCCCAAACGTCTGGTAATCAGGCGGCGCTCTAGAGTCACAATCCGGGCAACTCGAATTTTTGATGGCTGCTTAAGTTTAGTGGCTGCAAATTCTGGTTCTGAGGGATCAAGCAAGATCTCTCCAGTTTGGAGAGAGTCCAAGTTCTGGGAAGAGACGAAGCAAAGAGTAACGTCGTTTCCGTTGGATTCGACCCAAAGAACGATCGCGGGTCTGAGTTTAGTTTGGCTGAGATCGGTGAAGGGAAAGGGGACGAGAACAACATCGCCTTTGCTGAGGGTCATGCGATCGCTTCTCCGTCTTCTGCGGTGTAGAGATCAGGTTCATCCTGGAGAAAATCAAATCCTCCTCCAATTGCGGCAAGCTGCATCAGGTTATGAGTGGCGGGTTCTGATGAATCAAAAAATAGCTTTTGCTCTAGGAGCGATCGCTCTTGATCTGAAAGTGCTTGAATTGCGAGGGCTAGGGACTCTACCAGTTTGGTGTTCATACACAACAGAGTGATTTGTATCTATCATAAACCGAGCGCTCTTCTCCAAAGGGCGATCGCCCCTTCACCCCAAGATGCCCCTCCCAAAAAGAGAATCGCCATCAATGCTGGGTTTGCAAAGAAGGGCGATCGTAAGCTGTTTTAGAAGGGACTCATCTTATTCAGTTTTCCATTTACTTTCAGGAATAGTAGCGGTGATTAGGATGTTGCGAAGAGTGCCGATGGGTAAATCACGCCCTTTGTGATAAGGCACAATAACCTGAATCTCTGGGTCAGAGTTTCGCCATTTGCGATGACTACCTTTCTGAGAAATCAATTCAAATTCGTAGTTTTTCAGAATGCGCTCAACTTCGTCAGCGTTCATGCGTCGGAGGCGACTCATCCCACTACGACCTCTCGAATGATTGCGCCAGAGAGTAGCTTCATCGGGGTCGGTTCAATGTAGAGGGCGATCGCGTCTTGAATATTTCTGAGGGCTTCGTCTTCAGTTTCTCCTGCTGACGTGCAGCCAGGTAGTTCTGGACACCAGACTGCCCAGTCTCCTGTTTCTGAGTCAGGCTCAAGAATGACACGCCACTTCATCAATCATTCCTCTGAAACGATTAGTTTGTTCTATTACTGTAACGGAATCGGTGATTAGACTGGCGATGGTAGGGGTGAGCGATCGCGCTTAATTCGGTGACAGAAAAGAAAGCGCGATCGCCCGTTCCACCGATCACCACAAATCACCCAGCATTAACCGATTCAGTTGCTAACTTTTGCCATACCGTCTGGCATAGTTCTTGCCCATTCACCCAAAACGCAGAATGCAGAATGCAGAATGCAGCAACTTTCGTCTATCCCTAATTTGAGCTTGATTGTTATGCAGAAATTTTCTGCATAAACCCCTAATTTGGGATGTTATACGGAAAATTTCTGCATAAAAGTTGTTATGCGGCTTCAAGTGTCGATGAGGAGGATGCTTGAGAGGCTACTTGTGAGAGTTCAGGGATAGAATTGATTGCAGCGTTGTCGAGTTGGGCTTTAGTAGCAAATAAATGTACGAAGGCTGGCAAATCAAGCGTTGGGATACTCCGGTCTCCGATGTAAATTCATTGGTGATGGTTTAGTTGGTTGATGATGGAATGCTTCGTATAACGTTTGAAGCACCTCGATTGCCCAATTGACCTCGCTGGCGTTTCACTTTTCAGAGCTATCCTGCTTATCGCAATATTCTTGAAGAATATCGCTTGGGTTTATGGAAGCATTTAGATCAAACGAATCAACGCTGTGGTCACACATTCCTTATTGAAAGCTCTCCCTGGATTGATTCTTTCCAATCTGAGGAGCCATTACTGGAATTGTATAATCCAGATTTAATTCACTATATTATTTCAACTGAAGATGATGTTGTCGAGATTTTAGCGACTTCTGTAGAAGTGACAGATTTAGGAGATACTGCCTCAGACGTGCCAAGAGTGGGTAAATCAATAGTCCTATACAATTCAACTGATCGAGAACAAATCGAAAAAGTATTTGAAGAAATCGTTGAGAATCAGAAAATTAGCATAGATAAAGTTGATAATTAATCGCGCTGCATAACAATCCCGTTGCACACCGACCGTATAAATTTGGTTGATTGCGCTTGAGAGGTTGTCTGCGGCAGGTGAACGGGATCGTTAGCTAGTTAGAAGTGGGCTATATAACGGCAGACGTTATGACTGAGTGACTTAAACCCGCGATCGCGCCATTGAAAGCGTTGCCTGATCAGCAAGCCGCGATCGCCAATCACCTGAGCAACCGCGCAGATCTTTCTGGCAATCGCTATTCTAGGAGAATGAATTATCGAAGATCTGCTTTACGGCGGCGGTGGAATGAGTTTCGCCGATCGCTGTCTACCTATCAATATTGTGTCAGGGCAATTGAACTGGTGTGGCAATGCGATCGCACGCTGACGATTGCGTTTGCCATTCTCACCTTGATTAGCGGTTTGCTTCCAGCCGCGATCGCCTATGTGGGCAAGCTAATTGTGGATAGTGTGGTGCTGGCGGCTCAAACCGGAGCCGCGGGCGATCGCTGGATTGTCATGCAATATCTGGCGCTTGAGGCAGGTATTACTGCCCTGTTTACTGCCTCGCGCCAGGGTTTAATGCTGTGCCAATCACTGCTGCGGATGCTGTTGGGGCAAGAGGTCAGCGTCATGATTATGGAAAAGGCGCTGACGCTCAATATGGCGCACTTTGAGAATCCAGAAATCTACGACAAAATGGTACGCGCCCGGAGAGAAGCGTCCAGCCGTCCTTTAAGTTTAGTCGGGCGCAGTTTTGGCTTAGTGCAGGATGGCTTATCGCTGATTACCTTTGGCGGGTTGCTCCTGGGGTTTTCGAGTGGTGTCGTCCTATTGCTGTTGGTTGCGGCATTTCCGGCTTTTGTTGCCGAAACGCGCTTTGCCGACCAAGCCTTTCGCTTATTTCAGTGGCGCGCCCCTGAAACCCGTGAGCAAAACTACTTAGAATGGCTGATCTCTCACGAAAGCAGCGCCATGGAAGTAAAGCTCTATCAGTTGGGCGATACCCTGCTCGATCGCTACAAAGCCACGTTCCAGCGTCTCTTCCAAGACGACCAAGCCCTGACGATTCGCCGCAGTGTGTGGCGTTATTTATTAGGCTTATTGAGTACCTTGGCATTTTATGCGGCGTATGTGTGGATTGCGTTAGAGGCGATCGCGGGGCGCATTTCTCTCGGCGAACTCACCATGTACCTGGTAGTCTTTCGCCAAGGACAAACGACCTTTTCTAACCTGCTGACTAACATCAGCGGCATGTATGAAGACAGCCTTTATCTTTCCAATCTGTATGAATTTTTGGAGGAACCAATTTTTGACTCGGTAGGGAGTGCGACACAAGGAGCATTACCACAGGATGGTTTGCGATTTGAAAATGTCAGCTTTGCCTATCCCGGCAACCCGAAGCAGGCGTTGTGGCAGGTGTCCTTTCATCTCAAGCCGGGAGAAAAACTGGCGATCGTCGGAGAAAATGGGTCTGGCAAAACTACTTTAATCAAACTGCTGACTCGGCTTTACAGCCCTGATTCTGGCAAGATTTTGTTAGATGGACGCGACTTAGAAGAATGGGATTTGCTAACCTTGCAGCGCCGGATTGGCGTGATTTTCCAAAACTTTATGCGCTACCAATTCACCGTTGGCGAAAATATTGGGGCAGGTGACGTGACCGCGCTGCAAGATGAAGATCGGTGGCAAATTGCCGCTGAAAAGGGCATGGCAAGTTCCGCGATCGCAGAACTTGCCGACGGCTATTGGACTCGCCTCGGACGCTGGTTTAAAGGCGGACGCGAACTCTCTGGTGGGCAATGGCAAAAAATCGCCCTTTCCCGTGCTTTCATGCGAATTGGAGCCGATATTTTGGTGCTAGATGAACCCACTTCCGCTATGGATGCGGAAGCC
Organism: Leptolyngbyaceae cyanobacterium; assembly: GCA_041749615.1. GTDB lineage: Bacteria > Cyanobacteriota > Cyanobacteriia > Leptolyngbyales > Leptolyngbyaceae > ULC077BIN1. The sequence continues at coordinate 15,234 of JBGTAZ010000279.1, forward strand.
GAAGCCCAAATTTTTGACCGATTTCGGGCAATGACTCAACATCAGATGGCGATTCTAATCTCCCACCGATTTTCGACCGTTCGCATGGCAGACCATATTTTGGTGCTGGAGAAAGGAGAAGTCCTCGAAACCGGAACCCACGAAGAGTTACTAAAAATGAATGGACGCTATGCTCATTTATTTGCGCTGCAAGCGGCTGGCTACCGGTAAACAGATCGGCAGTGATCAGGCTCGTATGGGATGTTTTAAGTTGGATGTTTTAATCGGCATCCTGTTGAATACTCGCCAAGCGATCGCAGATGCTTGTAAACAGGGGACGCACAGAGGGCGTTGGGTGCATACAGTCTTGTTGCAGGTGGCGTAGCCGAGCCAGGATATCTGGCTGAGCGATTCTGTCTTTCTGATCCCAATGGTCTAGTAAATCTTCCAACAAGCAACCAAACGCCCTGACTTCCAGACGTTCCAATGCTGTGGCAGGGAAGGGAGCGATCGCGTCATACACGCTGGCAGCGCCGAAGTCCCCAAACAAACTATGCCCTTGGTCGTTGACTAGAATATTGTGGGCATACAAATCGCCATGCATGATGCCTTGACGGTGTAGATGGGCAGCCGCGTCGGCAATGCCCTCAGCGATCCGCAGAATAGCAACTAAGGAAAAAGCCGTGTCTGGTGAATAGGTATCTCTGGTGCAAGTATCTAAGCTGGGAGGGTTACCCAGATTTTTGTAGTCTGGTGGAATTAAGGACAATACCAATCCTGCCTTAGCATCCGGGTGATTGACTAATTGCCCCAACACGGTCACCAAATTTGGGTGTGAGCCTGCTGCCATACAGGCTTGCATTTCATCAGTCGGTAAACCATCGCTCGTGATTTCACCTTTGAAGACCTTGACAGCAACGTCTTGGGTTTGGGCATGGGTAACCTGCCACAATCCTTTGGAAATGATGCCAGAGGCACCTTGTCCTAGGGTCTGTTCTAGTACTAGGTCAGTCCAGTTAATCGTGGATAGCGAGGGTGCCGCAGTGGAGGTTTTGGCACAGAATGGATTGCCTGCATACGCCAGCCATGCCAGCCGGGGCAGGGTTAGCAGCCAAGCGGGGAGGGCTGAAAGTTGATTAGCTGACAGCCGCAGTAATTCTAAATTCTGGCAGGCTGCCATTTCATCCGGCAGCGATCGCAAACGGTTACCCGCTAGCATGAGTTTTTGCAGCTTGCTCAGGGTGCCGATCTCTGTCGGTAGCTGCTCAATCTGGTTATCCGTCAAAATCAGCCAGCGGATAGCAGGAGACAGCGCTGGAGCACGAATCCGGCGAATTCGGTTGGATTTGAACCCAATCACGCTGAGATGGGGGCATTGGGCAAGCACCTCTGGAATCTCTTCAAACTGATTGTTGAAAAAGAAAGCGGCTTTGAGGTTGGTTAACCGTCCAAAGTCGTCGGGCAGAGATCGAAGCTGATTATTCGACAGATCCAAGATTTCTAACGACTCTGCCCAATCAAAAATCTCAATCGGAAATTGGGTCAACCCACAGTTCAGCGCCAATCGGTTGCTAGGCTCCAACCGCCCCGATCTCAGTAAGTTGAACGTTTCCAGCGTCACAATAGTAGACCTCTTGCCAATTAGATTGCCGGATGGTTCCGTTAGATCGATCTACTCAAAACCGTCATCCCTACTCACCATACTATTAAAAACTGTTGCGATCGCCCCTCACACGCGCCCCCACGAATCAACACTGCCCGTGACATGAATTCATTCAGCGAAAAGGGGCTGCGATCACATCTAAATTTAGGTCTAAATTTAGGTCTAACGTTCCCAGTCATCACAGCGGAAAATCTTTTAACGGTCATACGGCATTGGGATTGCTATGCATCACTATTGTCAACACATTTTCGGCGAAACCACAAAAAAGTTTGGGTTAGATCCCGTTTTCAAGCAATTAATACGCTGGCATAGTTGAGTCGAGGAAACTTTCCGCATATCTGCCAAATGTGTAAATTTCAGCGATCTCTCCAGCATTAGATTTATTCAGCGAAAAGGGCTGCGATGCGGCACTAAACTCTGAGCGCTGTCAAAATAGCAAGGCTATACTACGAGCATTGAAACCAGGAGCCGTGATGGAGACGATTTCAATTCAAGTGGACGCGGACGTTGCGATCGCATTTCAATCTGCCCAGCCAGAGCAACAGCACAAAATCCAAGCCTTGGTTAATTTTTGGCTGAAACGGGCTGTGAGCTTAACTCAATTGCAAACCACAATGGATCAGATGAGTGACGAAGTTGAAGCCAATGGGTTAACCCCAGAAATTTTACAGTCTATTTTGGATGAGTGAAACCAGATTCGTTCTTGATACTAACGTGCTAGTCAGCGCCGCCTTATTTAAAAACTCCATTGCACGGCAGGCTTTCAACAAAGCAGTAGTAGATGGGCGAATTCTGATGTCTGAGCCTGTATGGGCAGAACTCCAAGACGTTTTTAGTCGATCGCGCTTCGACAAATACTTATCGGTTGATTTACGCACGGCATTTCTAACCGATCTATTAGCAGTTGTTGAGCAGGTTGAAATTACTGAGGCGATCGCAGTTTGTCGCGATCCCAAGGATGACAAATTCCTTGAATTAGCGCTGAGTGGTCGTGCTACCTATATTCTTAGCAGTGACAAAGACCTGCTTGTACTTCAGCCCTTTCAAGAGATTGAAATCCTCGCGCCAGCCGATTTTTTAGCAGCATAATAACCAATCCAATTCAGGTGAGATTCATTCATCGCAAAGGGGCTGCGATCGCCGAAAATAGCGATGCCGATGATCATCATAAATATCCTATGAGTAGAGCCGCCGTATTTCTCGATCGCGATGGAGTTCTCAACATTGAAGCAGGCTACATCCGCAATATAGAAGATTTGCATTTGATACCGGGTGTTGCCCAAGCAGTGCGCCGACTCAACGATCGCGGATTGTTTTGCTGCCTCGTTTCCAACCAATCCGGTCCCGCCCGTGGCTACTATCCCGCCAGCCATGTGGATGCCCTCCACGATCGCCTCTGCCGCCTGTTGCAATCAGAAGCCGGGGCGCGGTTAGATGCCCTCTACTACTGTCCTTACCTGAGCCATCCCGAGGGCGGCACCGATCCGCAATACACCCGCTACAGCACTTGGCGCAAACCCAACACAGGCATGTTTGTCGCCGCCGCCTGGGAACACGACCTGGATATTTCCCAAAGCTTCATGGTGGGCGACAAAGCCACGGATATTGATATGGCACACAATGCCGGCTGCACTGGAATTTTGGTGCAAACGGGGTTTGGGAAACAAGTGCTGAGCGGCGACTACCAGCACGAGACTCAACCCGACTACATCGCCAAAGACCTTACCGATGCTGCCCAGTGGATTTTGGAGCAGAAAAGCGATGTCATCTGAAAAATTGGTTTTGCCAGCCTTGAATCCTGAAACTGTTTTACCCAGAACGGGGTCGAATTATCCTGAGTCGCTGAAGCCAAGAGTGGCTGGACGCAGCAAGCGATCGCTGGCAGATGCGACAGGGCTAAAAAACTTTGGCGTGAATCAAGTTAACCTTTCACCCGGAGCCGCATCCTCCATTCGCCATTGGCACACCCGCCAAGATGAATTTGTCTATGTGCTGACAGGTGAGCTAACGCTGATCACGAATGCTGGAGAGCAGATGTTGCAAGCAGGGATGGCGGCAGGGTTTCCAGCAGGAAAGGCAGACGGACACCAGTTGGTGAATCGATCGCAGGCAGACGCGGTGTATTTAGAAGTAGGCG
>JBGTAZ010000280.1:0-3745 GCA_041749615.1 Leptolyngbyaceae cyanobacterium
GCGATGGGTCGAGACTCGGACATAAATGGCGGTGCTCATTTTGCTGCTCCAGTGAAGCGAATGTGGGCAGAGCATCAGCTTGGGCACTTGCCGCTCCAGTTTCGTTTCATGGTCGTGCTCTTGAGGACAATTGGGTTCCTCCTGATCTTCAACCGTTTCAATTTGGGGGTTGAACACGACAACGCAGCGGCACTCGGCTCCAACTCAAGCTGAGATGGACTATCTCATAAGGCAGAATTTATCATTTGTGATTAGTCCATTAAGCGGCGAACCCACTGGACATAGGTTTCTTCAGTGCGGTAGGCGTAGTGTTTGAGGCGAATGGCATCGCGCACCTGGTCTAACAACTTCTTGGGCGGTAGCTGCATGAGGAATGGGTAGAGGTACTGCGTATTTAATAGTACATTTGTTTCTCCGTAGTAAATCTGAAAATATGCGGAAAGAATCGGGTTATCCCGCTCTAGCAGCGTATTATGTAGAAGGATTCTGCCTAAGTACTAAATTTGGGGTGTTATGCGGACGCATTCTGCCTATTCAGCTACTGCGTGATCTTGTGCGGAAACTTTCAGTCCATTAATAGTTATGCCGCCTGTGTTATCGGTGGGGCACGCATATAAGCATTGCCTGTTTGAGTTCAGCTTTGACCTTACTTGTATAAAATAGAGCCAGCGAAAAAGGTGGCAAGGTGGCTTATATGAACAATGATGTGGGGCGAATTGGATTAGAAGAGACGATCGCCGCATTGCGGCAGGAATTGATAGCGTCCATTGTTGCCTCTCAGGGTGAAGGGCTGCGCTTTGAAGTCGGAGAGGTAACAGTGGAATTTCATGTCGAAGTGGAACGCAGCGCAGATGCGAAAGGCGGAATCAAGTTTTGGGTGGTTGAATTGGGTGGCAGCGGTGGAACGAAAGACAAGTCCACCCATAAAGTGACTATCCCTCTCAAACCTCTTAGACGGGATGGAAAACCTGTGTTGACAGGTAGTGATGAGGTGCCCATGTAGTGGTGAGTTAAACGCTTATGGTTAGGGAGTTTGAAACGGATCGAGCATTGGAGGTGATTCAACCGAAATACGGCTCTGCTTACCGGATTGGGGGCAGACTGGTGTTAACTGCTGCTCATCTTTTACCTGAAGTTGATTCTAGTTGCCGTGTCAGGTCAAAACCGAGCTTTGGGGAAATAGAAGCCAGAGTTGTATGGAAAGCCTCACAAGCAGATATTGCCTTGATCGAACTACCTGAGAGCGTTGAACCTTGTGAAGCAGTGGTCTTTGGTTTGTTGCCAAAAACCAGAAGGGGCGAAAAGCTTAAGTTTCAGATGTATGGCTATCCACGATGGGGTTGGACGATACGGAAACAGGGTTCAGCCGCAGGAGGACGACAAGTTGAAGGCATCATTTACCTAGCAGATACATCGTCAGATGGCTTACTGGTCGTAGAAGCTCTTCGACATCCAGGAGGCTCACTCGATCCGGATTCAGCTTGGAGAGGATATTCGGGTGCAGCAATTATCTGTGATGGGCTGGTAATTGCGGTACAGCAATGGCATCAGAACCCAGAGCGTCCCGAATCACTAGAAGCATCTCCTCTCTGGGTGATTTATAGTGATGAGCAATGGTGTAAATTTCTAAGAGAGCATGATATAAACCCAGAGCCTGTGCTTGTTCGTGTCCAAGAGCGGACGTTGGAACGCAAGTCGCTAATCGGTTATTCAGGGCTGACCGATGATAAAGAATTGCAACGAGATTGGGGAGATGCGCCTGAAAATGATGTTTTTTTGGGGCGTACCGAACAGTTAACAACGCTTAAGCGCTGGTTAGTAGATGAACGATGTCGCTCTATTTCAATTTTAGGAATAGGTGGCATTGGCAAAACTGCATTAGCGAAACAACTTTCTGATGTCGTTGAGAGAGAGTTTGATTATGTTATTTGGAGAAGCCTTCGAGATGCTCCACCAGTTGAGAAAATATTAGAAGATTTGATCCAACTAGTATCTGATCACAAAGAAATACGCTTGTCAGAGAACTTATCCGAAAAAATTGGTTTATTAATTAAAACTTATCTTAGCTCTTCACGGTGTTTGATCATCCTGGACAATGTAGAGTCTGTAATGGAACGAGGTAACTCGGCAGGGCATTACCAAGAAGGACATCAGGGTTATCGCCTATTGTTTAACGCCATTGGAATACAAGATCACCAAAGTTGCCTACTTTTAACTAGCAGAGTAAACCCGCAAAACATTAAAAATTTGTCAGGTACAGACAAGTTCGTTCGGCTGTTAGAACTAAAGGGGTTAACTTTTGAAGAGGCGAATCAAATTTTTGTAAATGCTGGGGTTGAGGGATCAAAAGGAGATCTGGAAACTATATTTAGATTCTATGGAGGAAATCCTCTGTTCCTAGATTTGTCTGCAAAGCATATTAGGGAATTTTTCCAGGGCAATGTAGCTGGTTTTCATAGAGAAGCTAGGTTTATACTTGGAAAGCCTTTACAGGATACTCAGGATGAAAGAGAGGACATTCGTAAAATGCTAGATTGGTACTCAGATAGACTGTCACCAGAGCAAAAAGAGATAGTTTACTGGCTGGCAATTAATCGAGAGCCAGTTTCGATTTCAGAGCTAGCAGACGATATTCTATCTGATTCCTCAAAGAGGGAAACTCAAAACAACTTGGAGGCATTACAAAGACTTATACCTTTAGAGAGAAGCGAAAACGGGAGATACACGCTTCAACCAGTCTTAATTGAATACGCTACTGATCGTCTGGTGGAAGAAGTTTGTAATGAGATAATAACTGGAAACATTTCATTATTGAAAACCCATGCCCTTCTCAAAGCGCAGTCGGATGATTATGTCCGAGAAGCACAGGTAAGGTTTATTTTAGAGCCGATTATTCGACGATTTGAAGACGATGAGCTAGATCTTGAGGAGCGACTTAACCGTATCCTCGCAAACCTTCCCAGGAGACAGAGAAAGCCGCAATCTTCCTATGCAGCAGGAAACATACTCAATCTTTTCTGCCGCACAGATCTAGATCTGGAGCGAATGGATCGCAATTTCTCACATCTCGCAGTTTGGCAAGCCGATTTACAAGCAATAACTCTCAACAGAGTAGACTTTTCACATTCAAGTTTACTCAATTCTGTGTTCACTCAAAGCATGGGTATACCCTTCTGCACAAGGTTTAGCCCTGATGGGGCGTACATTGCATTAGGAGACTCTTATGGAGGTGTTTACTTACTAAAAGCCAGCGACGGACAACCCCAGTGGTACAAAACACAAAAGAATGATATTTGGTCAGTAGTTTTTACTCCTAGTGGAGATATATTGGCTAGTGCAGATGAGGATGGAGTTATAAATCTATGGAGTACTCAAACAGGGAATTGTCTCAGAACAATTTCTCGTTATGTTGAGAATCCTGAAGCAATCTATAGCCTGACGTTTGATCACACTGGAAAACTATTGGCAGCAGCCAGCAAGGACAAAGCAATCAGGGTTTGGAATATTGAAACTCTACTGACCAACGAAACGACTGATGAACCTGCTGATACATTTATAGATAATACTGCACCTGTGATGTCAGTTGCTTTTCCATCTAAGAAGCCAGAGCTTGAAGCACTAAACCACACTTTAGTTAGTGGTGGGTACGATCGCAAGGTTCGACTTTTTGACGTTGTAAGTAAAGAATGCAAGGAATTGTATGAACACAGTGGTTGGGTATGGGCAGTCGCTTTTAGTCCATTTG
>JBGTAZ010000281.1:0-8309 GCA_041749615.1 Leptolyngbyaceae cyanobacterium
GTGTTGAAGCGGGCAGGGCATACCGAAGCGGCAGTAGATTTGGCACAGATGGCGGGGTTGTATCCAGCGGGGGTAATCTGCGAAATTCAAAACCCGGATGGTTCCATGGCGCGGCTGCCAGAGTTGATTGAGTATGGCAAACTGCACAATCTTAAAATCATCAGCATTGCCGATTTGATTAGCTATCGGCTTGCCCACGAGCGCCTGGTTTCGCGGGAAGCGATCGCCGATTTGCCGTCCGAGTTTGGGCAGTTTCAGGTCTACGCCTACCGCCATACACTGGATAACTCGGAACATGTGGCGATCGTCAAAGGCGATCCTGCCAATTTTGCCCATCAGCCCGTATTGGTGCGAATGCACTCCGAATGTTTGACTGGCGATGCCCTTGGCTCCCTGCGCTGCGACTGCCGGATGCAGCTTCAAGCCGCCCTGAAAATGATTGAAAGTGCCGGACAAGGCGTGGTAGTTTACCTGCGGCAAGAAGGGCGCGGCATTGGCTTAGTCAACAAGCTCAAAGCCTACTCCTTGCAAGACAGGGGACTGGATACGGTGGAAGCCAACGAGCATTTGGGCTTTCCCGCCGATTTGCGAAACTATGGCATGGGTGCCCAAATGCTGGCTGATTTGGGTGTGTGCCAGATGCGTTTGATTACCAACAATCCGCGTAAAATTGCGGGACTGAAAGGCTACGGCTTAGAAGTAGTCGATCGCGTTCCGCTCATCGTTGAAGCGACTGCCTATAACTCTGCCTACCTCACCACAAAGGCAGAAAAGCTAGGACATTGGATGTTGCAGACTTACCTCGTCACAATCGCCCTGCAATGGCAAGACGATTCTCAATCCATCACCGATTGGTACGAACGGTTAGAAAGCTTACGCCGACTGATAAAGCCCTATGATTTTCAACTGCAAGAAGAAGTACGCCCGATGGCGATCGCCCTCTTCGGCGATACTGCCCGGATTGTCCATCTCGGCTTGGAACAACCGCTGCTCGGCACCCCCGATTGGTATCAACAGCCCGATCATCCCTATGTAGAAGCGATCGCCAAAATCCTAGATTCCCTCGCCGCTCAAGCCGCCCTCAAACAGCTTGAGTTTTTGGTTGCCCACGGTGGCGATCCGCTGACCGGGCTGCAAATCCAACTAGATCGCCACACCTATCCGCTCAGTTTCTCTCCTTCCGCCGTGTGTCAACATCTGCAAACCCAAATCATCTATAGCTTTCAGCATGATCCTGTAAAGCAGTAGTAAGCAATGCTGAATCTAAAGATGAAATTTGTAGGGGCAATCCCTTGTGGTTGCCCTCCATCGACTTCAGGGTAGGCACAAGACCTACCCCTACCGTCAAAAATTATAATTGCGTTCGGCAATGCCGAATAGTACTGGTCTCTAAATCAACCCTTTTTCTTTCAGCCATTCCCGATTAAATAATTTGGATTGATAGCGACTGCCGCCATCGCAGAGGATAGTGACGATGGTGTGTCCGGTGCCGAGGGTTTTGGCAAGAGTAACGGCAGCCGCGACATTGATGCCGACGGAACCGCCCATAAACAGACCATCTTTTTCGAGCAGTTGATAGATGGCTTGAATGGCTTCGCGATCGCCCACTTGAATCGCATCATCCGCAGGCGCACCTTCCATGTTGGCAGTCACCCGGCTATTGCCAATCCCTTCAGTAATCGAGCTGCCTTCTGGGTGCGGTTCCCCGGTTTTGACATAGCTGTAGAGTCCGCTACCCATGGGATCAGCCACAACGCATTGAATCGCCGGATTTTTTTCCTTTAAGAATTGGGCAACTCCAGCGTAGGTGCCGCCTGTGCCCGTTGCCGTCACCCACGCATCCACGTTGCCATCGGTTTGTGCCCAAATTTCGGGCGCGGTGGTTTCATAGTGGGCGCGGCGGTTTGCCAAGTTGTCAAACTGGTTCGCCCAGATTGCGTTCTCTAGGGTGCTAGCGATCGCGCCAGAAAGCCGAACATAGTTATTGGGATCTTTATAGGGCACAGCAGGCACCGTACGGACTTCCGCCCCTAGCATTCGCAGCAGGTCGATTTTTTCTTGAGATTGGGTTTCGGGAATAATGATCAGACACTTATAGCCTTTGGCATTGCAAATATGCGCTAAGCCAATGCCTGTGTTGCCTGCGGTGCCTTCCACAACGGTGCCGCCCGGTTTTAGCAATCCTCGCTCTTCAGCATCCTGGATGATGTACAGGGCTGCCCGATCTTTCACCGATCCGCCAGGGTTCAAAAATTCTGCTTTGCCCAAAATCTCGCAGCCCGTTTGATCGCTAAAGCTATTGAGCCGAATTAAGGGTGTATTGCCGATGGAGCCAACGAATCCGCTTTTGATATCCATGCTGAGGTATCCTGCCATGTTTCCTTTCTACGATTTTGGCGTATTGCGATCGCACAATGAACTCCAATCTCCAATTCCCTGCTTTTCGATCCGTTTTCGATAGATTATCCATGCTGGCGTAAAACTTGCCATACCTGATTGTGATCCGCCGCGATCGCATAATTTTTCAACGTTGCTTTGATAGCTCACTAGCTCCGGCTGTTTGTGTTCTACCAATTTAAGGATGATTAACGATGTTTGCAGCCCCCGACCAAAATTCTGTTTTTCCGTCATCCATAGACAATCCTGCCCTGCTAGCGAATCAAGCGGGGATCGGTGCCACCCCTTCAGGACTTGTAGACCCATTGCAACAATCTGAACTGTTGACCAGTAGCGCATCCTCCAGTGTTTCACCAACCCCGGCTTTCATTGCAGGCGGAAACACCTTAACGACCGCAACCAACATTGGCAACCTAGAAGGAAACTGGATTAATAACGAGCAGGTGAGCAGCGGCGATGTCTATGATTATTTTCGGTTTAACCTAACGGCATCCAGCGATCTGACCATGACGCTGACCGGAACGAGCGGCGACGCAGATATTTACCTGTATCGCGATAGCAACAACAACGGCAACATTGACCGGGGCGAAACGCTGCGCTCTTCCACTAACGACGGTAGCAGTGAATCTTTTAGCCTGACTGGGCTGGCAACTGGAACCTACTATGCACTCGTTAGACAATATATCGGCACCACCAACTACACCGTTTCTCTGACCGCCGATGCTGCTGGAGAAACCCTCGCCGATGCCCGTAACTTAGGCACCCTGAGCAGCAGCCGCACGTTCAAAGATTATGTCGGCTCCAGCGATTTAAGTGATATCTACCGTTTTCAACTCACCAGCGCCAGCAACGTTAATTTCTCACTCACCAACCTATCTGCCGATGCCGATTTGTATTTGGTGCAAGACTTTAACTTTAATGGGCAGGCAGAAGTCGGCGAAGCGATCGCGCGGTCAGACATGATGGGTTCGACCTCAGAAACCATCAGCCTGCAAGGGTTAGCCGCTGGAAACTACTACCTCCAGGTCAAGCAATATGACGGCAACACCAACTACACGCTCAACGCTTCGGCAGTGTTGGCTGATCCGGGTAACACCGTTGGCGGCGCGTCTGAACTGGGCGTATTAACCGGACAACAAGTGATTCGAGATGCAGTCAGCAGAACGGATACGCAAGATTTCTTTAGACTGCAACTCTCCACAACCAGCGACCTCACCCTCGACCTAACGGGGCTTTCCACCAATGCAGATCTCTACTTAATTCAAGATCGTAACAACAACGGTTTGATCGATGCGAATGAAACCATTGGGCGATCGCAGTTAAATGGCAGCCTCTCCGAAAAAATCAGTTTAGATGGGCTAGCAGCAGGCAATTATTTGGTGCAGGTGGTCTATAACGGTGCGTTTAGCGGTTCAAACACCTCAACCAACTACACCCTAACCCTAACGGCAGATGCCGCCGGAGAATCCTATGCCACTGCCCGCAATATTGGCATCTTGAATGGCACCCGTAACTTCAGCGATTTTGTGGGGACGATGGATGAAATCGACTATTACCGCTTCTATGTGGCAGACACTAGCAACGTGCGGATTGATTTAACCGGGCTGAGTGCCGATGCGGATTTGTATTTGATGCGCGATCGCAATGGCAATGGGCGCTTTGATGAGAGTGATGTGCTTGACTTTTCCGATTTGAGCGGCACCAGTTCCGACTCCATTCAATTGGACAATCTGGCGGCAGGCACCTACTTCGTAGGCGTGGAACAGTGGACAGGCAACACCAACTACAACCTCAGCCTATCCTCCACAGCGGTGAATGGATTCCAGCAGTTGCAGGGAACCTTGGGAGCCGATACCTTTAGAGTAAATTCGGATACCGGACGGACGATCATTTCCGGTAACGGCAACGTCGATTTTGGCACAGGCTCCCGTGATCTGTTGGATTTATCCACTGTGTTGTCTACTTCCGCAACCTTCAACCGCGCCGGATTGACCAGCGGCGGGGTGGCTTACGACACGGGCAACGGCGCACGCATGTTTGATTCGATCACTCTGGGCAACGGCAACCAGATTTTGTTTGAAGGCATTGAAGAAATTCGGTTTAGCGATCGCACCATCAACTTAGCGATTACGCCCAACGATCCGCTCTTCAACCAGCAAACCAGCCTACACATGATGGGCTTGCAAACCGCCTGGAACTTTACCACTGGCTCTAACAACGTCCTGCTTGGTATTCAAGATTCTGGAATTGGGATTAATCAACTGGGTAACTACCATCCCGACTTTCGCTGGCAAAACACTGGCATTGAGAACACGAATAATTTCGGCGATGATTTCTCTAACTCCTCCTATTCTCAAGGCACCGCTGTCCAAGGCATCATCGCGGCAAGCTCCAATAATGGACTAGGCATCAGCGGCATCAACTGGAACTCGCCCGTGCTATGCATTGACGTGTTAGGGGAGGACTTTGGTGACTTAGGCTTGATCGATGCTACCCGCAGTCAGATTAACGCTGCTGGCAACGCAGGGCAGCGTTTAGTGATTAACTTGAGTCTTGATGTAATCGGTTCATCTGTTTCGACGCAACTAGAGCAACTGGTTGCCCAAAACCAAGCCAACGTTCTGTTTGTGATTGCCGCAGGCAGCGACAACGACAGTCAGCTTTCGACCCTGGCATCTTTGGCACAGCGCTACAGTAACGTGGTGGCGGTGGGTGCAGTCTGGGATCGGCAGGATGAAAACGAGGTTGCTAGAGTTCCTGGCACTCGTATTTCCTACTCTGGTACAAATGGCTCAAACTACGGTGCAGGTCTGACGCTGATGGCTCCGGGTGAAGTGGTGACTTTAGAGGCAACTCGATCCGCGAATGGCACGGTCAACTTTGTCTACGACAAAAACTTTGGAGTGACTCATGCAGCGGCTCCCAATGTGTCAGGCGTAGCATCCTTGGTCTGGAGCGCCAACAGCAACTTGACGGCGGCTCAACTGAAGCAAGTTCTGGCAGAAACGGCGTATGATCTGTCGGCTCCTGGCTACGATCGCACCACGGGTAGCGGGCTGGTGAATGCCGATGCCGCCATCCGACGGGCGATCGCGCTGTCTATTCCGAGCAATCAAATTCCAGCGTGGCAACAAACCATCACGGTTATGTAGTTCCATATTGCTCAGTGATTTGTCAGGGCATTGGGTGCAATGCCCTGACAGTCAATTCACAGGCTCAGAGACCACTCGCACGGTCTGAATAGCCTTTTATCCCACCATCAAACTTAGCGGGGCACGGGGACTTGACTGAGCAGGGATGCGATCGCGCTATCCACTTGAACCCCATCTAACTGGGCTTCGGGGCGCAAAATCAAGCGGTGGCGCAAAATGGGAACCGCGATCGCCTTTATATCATCAGGAGTGACAAAATCGCGGTGAGCTAGCCATGCTTGGGCTTTGCTTGCCTGCAACCACGCCACCGCTGCACGAGGAGACGCTCCTAAAGATAGGTCAGGATGTTGGCGCGATCGCTGCACCAAGGCAAGCAAGTAATCCACCAGCGCATCCGTCAGCTTCACTTCTCGCAGAGCTTTTCGAGCAGCCAAAATATGATTAGCCGACAAAATAGGCTTCAGCGCTGCCAAATCTAGTCGCTTCGTTTGCAGCCCCGTCTGACTGTTGAGCAGCATTTGTCGTTCGGCTTTCGTGTCAGGATACTCCACCACCAGCTTAAACAGGAAGCGATCGAGTTGGGCTTCAGGCAAAGGATAGGTGCCTTCAAATTCCAGAGAGTTTTGAGTAGCGATCACCCAAAATAAGTCGGGCAGCAACAGGCTTTGTCCATCTAAGGTCACCTGCTGTTCTTCCATTGCTTCCAGCAAGGCAGACTGAGTTTTCGGCGGTGTGCGGTTAATCTCGTCTGCCAGCAGCACTTCGGTAAACACGGGACCTTTTTGCAGCGTGAAACTGCGGGTATTCAAATCAAAAATATTGGTGCCCAAAATATCCGAGGGCAAGACATCGGGCGTAAGCTGAATCCGGCGAAACTCTGCCTGGATCAGTTGAGCGATCGCCTTCACCGTCAGCGTTTTCCCCGTTCCCGGCACCCCTTCCAAAATCACATGTCCTCCTGCCAACAGCGCTACCATTAGCTGCTGAACTAAGGCAGATTGCCCCACCACAATTTGACTGAGAGATTGAGAGAGGCGATCGAATGCGGCGTTTAGGTCAGACATAAGGGAATGTCGAGTGACGAGTAGGGAATAGCGATTAACTTTTCTTGAATCTTTTCAAGCATACATTCCCCACTCCTTGAGGTGCCAGTGAGGTGTCAGTCTGTTTTAGAACGACTGTTCCGTGCCCCGTCTATTTGCGGCAAGGTTATTGATTAAGCAGGTGCGGGTGATTGATTGAGATACTCCCTGACGACTCGTTCTTGCTTTATCACAAAGTTTTTCAAGAACTCATCAATCTCAAAAGGATTATTGTAAATCGTAAACAGTATATTGCTACCAAATCCCGCTGATTGTAACTGCTCAAGTTCCTCACTAGACGTAGGGACAGGGACGCTGAAACTGCCATAACCAGACTTTTTCAACGCATCATTAGCCATAGTAAGACAGACTTGAATGTGAAGCATTCCCGCCTGTTGGACTGGCGTGAGATCAACAGGTGTATTTGTGTATTTAGCTTTATCGACAGCCAGCTTGAATGCTCCAAACATCGGAGGCTCTAAGAAGTCTTGCGCTTCGCCTGTCTGAGCTTGCGAAAGTGGGGATTCGTCATCGTCTAATAGACCTGATTCGGCTACTTGCTGGATACTTTTCCAACGAACGGTTAAATCCTCTACTGTACGCCATGCTTCATCAATGCTGTCTCGTGCGACTTGAAGATTAAACAGTTTCGTCTTCAAGTCCTCAACAATACAATAAATGCGAATTCCTTCTTGTCCAATAATGTTGAACTTGTCATCAGACAGAGCGGCGTGGTGCAGTCCTACAAGCTGCCACTGCTGGTTAAGCACTGGACTCCCAGAGGAACTAAAGTTAGCATCTGCCTCGTAGCGCAGGTAAGTATCTGTGATCTCTAGCATTCGATTACTAGACAGCACAATTTGTTTCGGTTGCCCTTTAGGATGCTGAATGATGTTGACGGGTTCACCAGGCAACCCAGAAGGCTGATTCTGCAAAATGCTTTCCTGGTAGAGACGTTTCTGCACTTCTGGACTGAGTTGCGCCACAATGCCGCGCTTCTCAGCTTCATCAACTGTCAGTGGGGGAGCGATCGTTTTGGGGTCTTCTGGCATTCGCAGGTAGCCAAAATTATCGCCTGCATCACCCAATGGCTCAGGTAAAGGGTGCAATTTCACTAAGGTGTAATCCAGTTTGGCGCTGGTGACGAAGAAGCTACTGTCCAATTCATATTCCACTGGCAGCGTCGTTCGCCCAAACAGATCTTTTTGATAACCGAACTGAGCTAGAAACTCTTTTGCTTCTTTTGCACTTGGTAAAACATGATGATTGGTCAGTAAATAGTTCCTACCCACCAAAAAGCCTGTTCCATACGCCATCGGCATTAAGATCCTCAGCTTCTCAATCGTTAGAGCATCAAGTGGAGTAGATTCAAAATCAGCAAAAAAAGTAGTTTTTGCCTCGCTGTCCTCAATGCCCAAGATCTCTGCCAAATCATTAGAAGTGTAGGGTTCCATTTTCATGGCAACCCGATCCTGGTTCACCTGTTTCAATGCTGCAATCAAATTCTCCAACCCTTCATCCTGTTTTGGGTCTGACTGAGGTGGTTTAGATTTAATGTACTCGTAGGCACAGCCGTAGTAGCGAACCAATCGGCAGACCGCCGCTCCACAGTTAATCCCTTTTTGTAAAAATGAGATTGGTAAGAAGTCGGGATCGCCATAAACCGCTGATAGAGATG
>JBGTAZ010000282.1:0-4795 GCA_041749615.1 Leptolyngbyaceae cyanobacterium
TTCGGAATCCATTGCCAACTAATTTTATCTGGATCTTTTTGTTTAGTCCATCCAGGAAAGGTACGTTTATTCCTATTCTTTTCAAGAACTGAATTATTGACCCCTAAGCGTTTGGCTAAATCACTTTGATTCAAAAACGTAGGCGTTTTAGTGTCTATAGTTGGAGGCTGAGATAAATCCTTCATAATTACTGCTGGGGTAGAATTGTTGGTTGAAGTCTCGGCTTGGTCAGAAGCGTTTAATTTAAGAAACTCTAGCATCAAGCGATGTAGTGCATCTGCATCATTTGCAATACTGTGTTCTGTTTTCCACTGCTCATATCGAATGTAGATACCTGGTTCTATCAGTAACTGGGTAGAACTATCAATAGTGGTGTCTGCTAGAGAATTACTATTGCTATCTAGCTTTAAGGAGTCTAGAAAAACTTTCATCCAAGAGCGAACTTCAGCAGCCTTATCTCGACCAACTTTAACCCCAACTGTAAGTAACCAAGCAGATACAGTCTCAAGCTCTGGGAGAAATTGAGCATTCTGTAATTCCTGACGTAACCGCTCGATCGCCCAAGTGGGCACTTCCAATTCTGATCTAATTGATGAAATGTGGAGTAATTCTTCTAGTCCTCCTTCGTTGTACGTCGTAAACCACTTTTTGGGTGTCTCCTGATGAAGACCAAGAACTTGGGCTGCTTGGTTGAAAGTTCTTGCTTCACCGCTCTTCAGTAGGTAAAGTGTTTTAACCTTCAAATAATTTCGATGATTAGTTTGTTGGGATAGCAATTCAAGAAGCTGTTGGCTTGATTCAGTAATATTGATATCAAAGAAGGAATAGGTTGGAAGTTGAGCATTCTGTAGCTCTTGACGAAATCTTTCAATCCCCAAAGATGGAGCTTTCCTTTTGGGTTTAGATTTTGGAGGATGGAGTAATTGTTCTAAACCTCCCTCTTCGTATTTTTTGAGCCAAATTCTAGGCGTACCCTCACCCAATCCTAGAATTTGGGCTGCTTGCTTGAAAGTTGCTGCTTCTCTAATTATTAATAGATAAAGCATCCCGATCTTTAGCTGATTCCATTGATCGGTTTGTCGGGATAGCAATTCAAGGAGTTGCTGACTTGATTCAGCAATGTTGACATCAGAAAAGGAAGGGCAGAGAGGTGGAGCATTCTGTAGTTCTTGACGTGCCTGCTCGATCACCCAATCCATGGTTTTTGCTGCTGGACCCTTTGGAGAAATATGGAGTAGCTTTTCTAACCCTCCTTGGTTATATTTTTTCAGCCAATCGAGGAGAGCTCTGTAGTGAAGGTTAAGAATTTGGGCTACATGTTTGAGATTCTTCGCTTCACCGGTTTTCAACAGGTGAAGCATTTTAACTTTCAAATAATTTCGCTGATTGGTCTGTTGAGATAGCAACTCAAAAAGCTGTTGGCTTGACTCAGTAATATCAGCATCAATAAAAGAACGGCGGAACATAGCTAGCTTTAATTAGGTGACAGCAGAACAGCTTTTATCTCTTCTATGGAAAGTAATGGACGATATTTTTTTAACTCCGATACCCACAGCCATCCTACCCCATCCGAATCTCGTTGCTTAGTCCAGCCCGGAAACGTTCGTTTTCCTCGTTCACGGGATAAAGTCGAATCATCTACGTGTAGACGTTCAGCCAGCCGGTTTTGAATCAGAAGGTTGGGAATATAGTAAGGAACATTAGGGACTAATGCTCCCTGCGCTAGAGATTCAATTAAGGTTTTGCCCGATTGCTGAAATGGGCTGACCTCATGGGTAGTTCTTAGCTCAAAAAATTCACCCATTAATTGATTTATTGCTTGCTCATTACTTGGAAAACCTCTCTCGTCCTTCCACTGAAGGAACTGCTCATAAATATCTGCTCTAAATTCTTCAAGCGTTATTTCCCCAATAGCAACTTTTTTGCACGTTTCGATATCTGGATGGGCTCGATGAATTTCCTGTTTAGGGAGTACCTTGAACCTGAGTAACCTTTGCACCTGTCCATACTTCAGGGAAACACCTAGCTCTTCTAGCAGCCAGTGTTGAATATCTCTGATTGGTGGGAGAAATTGGGCGGTCTGAAACTTTTCAATGAGGCGATCAATGACCCATTCTGGAATATCGGAAAAACGATCGTTTCCATCTCTCAAGCACTCTTCCAATCCACCTTGACGGTAAGCTTTAATCCACGAGTGCAGTGTAGTTGGATGCCGTTCTACAATTTGAGCAACTTGAGTAATTGCCTTGACTTTCTCAGTTTTAAGCAAATAAAGCATTCGTAGCTTTTTATATCGTGTTTTATCATTCTCTTGTTCTAAGAGTTGGGCAAGAACTTCAGGAGATTCAACAATATTGATTTTCAGTGGCATTTGCACTGTTCCTTGCGACTTGGAGATATGTGGTTCACCGTTATTCCAAATTGTATAGAGATATAAATGATTTGGAATAACGGTGAACCATGAACTCCAATAATACTTTGACCCCGGATCCATCGGGCTTAGTGGAGTGCTCAGAAATTGAGAGCAGCGATCGCCGACTTGCGATGCTCTGGGGAAACTTCTAGATACTTCTGAAGGGTTGCCAGGTCCTTGTGTCCACTAATCTCTTGAATATGGCGAAGAGGCACCCCAGCATTGCTCATGCGAGTCAGAGCGGTCCGTCTAAAACTGTGGGTCGAAACTCCCTCAATCTTCACCCGATCGCAAGCGGCCTTAAGAATCTCATCAGCGGAGCGAGGATTGATGGAGCCATGGTGACGATGGCGACCAGGAAAGACATGGCGATCGCCCGGCACATAACTTTCTAACAAGGCTTTGAGCTTGGAATGAGTATCGATTTGACGAGTTGCTTCATCACCTTTCGTATTGCCTTTGCGAATGGTGACTACCGATCGCGCTTCCAGTTGCTGCCCGTTGCAATAGATGTCGTCAGTAACGAGTGAGCAAGCTTCACTAATCCGACAGCCTGTGTAAAGGCAAAATCCGAATAACGCCCGATCGCGGTCATTGGCAAAACCTTTGCTAAACAATTTTTCAATTTCTGTTCCAGTCAAAATTTTTGCTTGACCATGACCTTGAACTTTCATTTTCTAAATTTCGCTCTTCGCCTTTACATTCTACCTGAAGAAAGGCTGATTTCTTCAGGTAAGGCAGCCAAACACGGAGATTCCGTGGACAACTCTCATAGACTGCTGGGAAAATACCCCACTTATGAAAATCTTATCAATGGAGCAGGGCTGCAACCCTTATTCTCTCGTGAAACGCTCTGAATTCATCAGGTTTGCTAATGTCAACTCTGCTAGTAATCCCCTGCTGGATGCTTGGGAGCAAGACCTTCATTTTTGAGAGACTCTATCATTCTGTTTTTTGCAGGGTTTATTTTTCTCTTAGAAAGCCCGTAAGATTAGGCACTCAGAGAAACAGGAATAAATTTTAGAGGGAAGGGGAGAAGGGATGGCACAGATCGGGTTGAAGGAAGCGATCGCTGCATTGAGACAGGAATTGATTGAGTCTATTGTGGCTGCACAGGGCGAAAAATTGCGGTTTGAAGTTGGCGAGGTCATGATGGAGTTTCATGTTGAGGTGGAACGAAGTGTTGAAGGGAAAGGGGGGATTAAATTTTGGGTGGTGGAGCTAGGGGGAGGGGCAGGTAGTAAAGATAAAGCAATTCATAAAGTGACCATTCCCCTCAAACCTGTGCGGCAGGATGGTAGACCAGTATTAACTGGCGATACGGACGAAGTTCCAGAGTAAGGATAGATCCCCATTGCTTATGGCGAGTCGGCAGTTTGAACCAGGTCGAGCAGTAGAGGTGATGTCCCCAAAGTACGGCTCTGCTTACCGGATTGGGGGCAGATTGGTGCTGACCGCTGCTCACCTTGTGGATGAGGTGGGGAGCCCTTGTCAAGTCCGATTGAACCAAGGGTTTGGAAAAACTGGAGCTAGGGTAGTCTGGAAAGCCGAGACAGCAGATATTGCCCTGGTTGAGCTAGATGCAAGCATTGAACCTTGTGACGCGGTGGTATTGGGTCGGTTACCAGAAACCAGCGCGGGAGAAAAACTTGAATTTCAGATGTATGGCTATCCGCTGTGGGCCAGGACTCAACGGGAACACAATAAGACAGCCGCAGGTGGGCGACAAATTGAGGGTGTGATTTACCTCGCGGATGCGTCAGCCGATGGCTTACTGGTTTTAGAAGCTGAGCGGTTGCCTCCAGAAGGACTATCAGAAAAGGGTTCTGAGTGGAAAGGAGCTTCTGGTGCAGCGATCGTCTGCGATGGGTTGGTGGTCGCTGTTCAAAGCCAGCATCAGAATCCGCACCGTCCTGCTTCGTTGGAAGCGTCTCCTTTGTGGACAAATTGTAGCGATGAGAAATGGAATGACCTCCTCAATCAACATGGCATTAGCCCTGAACTGGTGACCGCCCAATTGCAGGCGACAAGAACAATTAGCCAGATCAGTGAAGCAAAAAAGATTATTGCGACTGAATTTCAGGTTCCTTTTCTACGAAATGTTTACTTCACGGGGCGATCGCAACTCTTGCAGGATCTTCATGCCGAGCTAACGGGAACTGGCGTTGCAGCTTTGAGTCAGGTGGCGGCGATCGCGGGCTTAGGCGGCATTGGCAAACCGCAAACGGCGGTGGAATATGCCTATCGTCATTTTCCGGTGGATTATGACTGGGTGTTTTGGGTGAAGGCGGAGACGGAGTTGAGTGCGGTTACAGATTTGGCGAGCATCGGGCGATCGCTGGGTCTAGCGGGGGCAACTTTGGATGAGTTGGCGATGGCGGT
>JBGTAZ010000283.1:0-13930 GCA_041749615.1 Leptolyngbyaceae cyanobacterium
GATAAAGTGAGCGCCTAAGAACAGCAAGCCGTAAGCCGACAATGCCGAACCGTAGGAACCAATCACCTGAGACGCTTGTGCCCACAAGAAGTCGCGCAGCCAACCGTTAATGGTGATCGCACCAGCAGCAAAGTTGCCGCCCGTAATATGGGAGATAGAACCATCTGGAGAAACCGTGCCCCAGACATCTGATTGCATTTTCCAACTGAAGTGGAAAATCACAATGGAGATGGAGTTATACATCCAGAACAAACCAAGGAACACGTGATCCCAGCCTGAAACTTGGCAGGTACCCCCGCGTCCGGGTCCATCGCAAGGGAAACGGAATCCGAGATTTGCTTTATCGGGAACTAGGCGAGAACTACGAGCAAACAACACACCCTTCAGCAAAATCAACACGGTGACGTGGATTGTGAAGGCGTGAATATGGTGAACCATAAAGTCTGCTGTGCCTAACGCGATCGGCATCATTGCCACCTTACCGCCTACCCCAACGATGCCACCGCCAAATGCGTAACTAGCAGGAGCTAGAGCATTGGGAGCAGTTGCGCCGGGAGCGAGGGTATGGAGGTTTTGAACCCACTGAGCGAAGATAGGCTGCAACTGAATTCCGGTGTCGGAGAACATATCTTGAGGACGACCCAACGCACTCATAGTGTCGTTGTGGACATAGAGACCAAAACTATGGAAGCCCAAGAAAATACAGACCCAGTTTAGGTGAGAAATGATGGCATCTCTGTGACGGAGCATGTTATCCAGCACATTGCCACGATTCACAGCGGGATCGTAATCACGCACCATAAAGATGGCACCATGAGCGGCTCCGCCAACAATCATGAATGCCCCAATCCACATGTGGTGAGTGAACAGAGATATCTGAGTTGCGTAATCGGTTGCCAGATATGGGTAGGGCGGCATGGCGTACATGTGCTGAGCCACAATGATGCTCACAGAGCCACCCATTGCCAGATTGATAGCCAGTTGCGCGTGCCAAGAGGTTGTTAGCACTTCATAGAGCCCTTTATGTCCCTCACCCGTGATCAGGATGGGATCTTTATGAGCTTCTAAGATCTCTTTGATGCTGTGACCGATACCCCAATTGGTACGGTACATGTGACCTGCCACGATGAACATCACCGCGATCGCTAAGTGATGGTGGGCGCTATCAGTCAGCCAAAGTCCACCGGTAACTGGGTTCAAACCGCCCTTAAAGGTAAGGAAGTCGGAATAAGCACCCCAGTTTAAGGTGAAGAAGGGCGTTAAGCCTTGAGCAAAGCTTGGATAGATATCTGCCATCAGCTTGGAGTTCAAGATAAACTCATGAGGCAGAGGAATATCTTTTGCCGCAACGCCTCTATCTAATAGCTCGTTGATGGGTAAGGAAACATGAATCTGGTGACCTGCCCAGCCCAATGACCCTAAACCAAACAAACCCGCTAGGTGATGGTTGAGCATTGACTCAACGTTTTGGAACCACTCCAACTTGGGTGCTGCCTTGTGGTAGTGAAACCAGCCTGCAAACAGCATCAAGCCTGCCATCACTAGACCGCCGATCGCGGTGCAGTAAAGCTGGAAGCTATTCGTGAAGCCAGAAGCTCGCCACAGGTAAAACAACCCAGAAGTAATCTGGATTCCGTGAAAACCGCCGCCAACATCGGCATTCAAAATTTCTTGACCGACGATTGGCCAGACCACCTGAGCGCTAGGTTTAATAACGGTCGGGTTGGTCAACCAAGCTTCATAGTTTGAAAATTTTGCGCCATGAAAATACATGCCACTTAGCCAGATGAAAACAACGGCTAAATGACCAAAATGGGCACTAAAGATCTTACGGGATACGTCTTCTAAATCGGAAGTATGGCTATCGAAGTCGTGAGCGAGAGCGTGAAGATTCCAAATCCAAGTGGTGGTTTTGGGTCCTCTAGCAAGGCTGCGGTCAAAGTGTCCTGGTTGTGACCACTTCTCGAAAGAAGTAGGAACCGGATTCCTATCGACGACAACTCTTACTTTTGCTTCTCGCTGTGGGGTAATTGTCATTGAGACTCTCCTCTCTCTAGACAAGGCAACGAGGAATCCCCCCTCAAATAGGCTTGCTCTGACGGCTAAGTTGCGTTTCTCTACTTAATTTCACCCATGAACCTCACTAATACAAACCTGAAAGGCAGACTTGAAAAAGCTCGAATTCATGGCTTTTTGAATAGAACAACTCAGCATCACTTCGATAGATTCGAGGGAATCAGAGCGGCTTTTGCTAGTTGAACCTTGGTGAAAGTCCAAAAAGCAGAGTGGAAGCCTAAATCGGGGTTCTCATCGTGACATTATAGGATCGCTTCTTACCTGATTGTGAGGGGTTAACAATACTTAAACACCGCTCAAGAGTAGATGTAGCCTAGGTTGCACATCCAGCAATGACCACGAAAGTCAAGCCCTGCCGCTGCAATGTTGAGCGATCAAAACGCCAAAAAAACGCAGAAACTCCTTTTAGGACTGGTCTTCAGCATTTTTTCGCGGTGAGGGCTGATCGGAAAATCGAGTTTGATCTATCCACAGAGTTGGAATCTTCTATCTATCCTTGATTTGCCTGATGAGCAAGGGATTGAGGGCAGTATTGAGACCTTTAAGATGGATAGATGAGGTGGGAAACCCAGCCCTTCAGCTTTACAAAAGTTTACTTGGACTCACAGGGCGTGTTAAATCTGCGGTTTGGCGATTGTAAACTTCGTACTTTAAAACTTCTTATTAAGCAATGAATAGCGATCGCTTTATCTACCCGTCCTGTGATACTAATTCCTACCAGGTCGGTGAATTGCCTCACAGGATCTCTATATATGGATAGCCTGTCGTGGATTCCGCTATAGTTCCCTATGAAAAGCCGCAAGGAGCAGAGTGCTGGTGCTTGAAATTAACTGGGGCAAGATTAATCGGAATGGATCTAAGTTGGATGCTTCTCAGTGGGGCAGAGTGACTAACGCTGCAACTGTTTTGATATTGGTAATGCTATTTTCGCTGACTGCGATCGCCCCATCTAGTGCATTAGCAGCCCGCACCCAAAAAGCTGCCGCCGACTCAGCCAAATCAGAAAAAGCAGCAGGCAAGTTAATGGAAGTAGCTCCTCCTGGAGCCATTCAAAACCTCAGACCCGCCTTAGACGGATACCAACCGCAAGTTTTCATCCTGAGTCCTAAACCGAACCAAATTCTGGAAGACGACAAAGTGTCTGTTCAATTTCAGGTCAAAGATTTGCCCATCTTTAAAGATGCCACTCTGGGGCTAGGCACTCATCTACACGTCTTTTTAGACAACCAGACGTATCAAGCGGTTTACGACACGAGCAAACCCCTCACCTTTGACAATTTGGCACCCGGCACTCATACCATCCGAGCATTTGCTTCTCGCCCCTGGCACGAAAGCTTTAAAAACGAAGGAGCCTTCGCTCAAACGACATTTCACGTTTTCACCAAAACTCAGGACAACAGCCCCAGTTCTAACCTGCCGCTGCTCACTTACAGCCGTCCTCAAGGTTCTTACGGCGCAGAACCGATCATGGTGGATTTTTACCTGACCAATGCGCCGTTACATTTGGTTGCTCGCGAAACCAAAAAAGATGATGTTGCCGACTGGCGAATTCGCTGCACGGTGAATGGCAGCAGCTTCATGTTGGATCAATGGCAGCCCATCTATCTCAAAGGCTTTAAACCGGGCAAAAATTGGGTGCAGCTAGAGTTTTTAGATGAAAACGGCGACCCGGTTAAAAACACGTTTAACAACACGGCGCGGGTGATTACTTATGAACCGGGCGGCAAGGATACACTCTCTAAGCTGGTGCGAGGTGAGATTTTGGCAGCCGATGCCCAAGGACTGGTAGACCCAAACTACAAACCGCCTGCACCCGTGCCGCCGATCGCAAAACCGATCGCCCCGATCGCAAAACCGATCGCGCCGATCGCAACACCCACGCCTTTATCTACCCCTTCACCAGCGCCTACGGTCAAGCCAGCGCCCCTTTCTGAGCAGACGCTCATTCTCAACGACTCCACCAAATTGGAGCCAGCCAATCCGGCTCAATCTATTAGCCCGATTGAACTAGACAAAGCGATTGAACCTCGTTTAATTGCGCCGGAGCCATCCGTTAAATTGAACGAAGAACTTACTCCTTCAACTATGACCGAGGCAACGCGATCGCCGCTGCCGTCGAAGGATGCCGTGGAGGAAAAAGAAGGGCGATCGCAGGTGAGCGAAAAAACGACCCAATTCAAATCAGAATTTATGTCTCAATTGAATCAATTGCGGCAACGATTTCGTAGAGACAGCGTTCCACCTGTAGAGTCTCAAATCCCCGACTCTTCAGAGGTTCCCGTGATAGAAACGCGATCGGTAAAAGTAGAGCAAGAATTAGAGCAACCTAAGGTTCCAGAACAACAACCATTAATCAATCCATAAACCAACTGCTGATGTTAACAGTGCGATCCATAGGAGGTCTACAAAATGATTACCATTCGTCCGGCTCACGATCGCGGTGCGGTGAATATTGGCTGGCTCGATAGTCGGCACACGTTTTCCTTTGGAGAGTATTACGACCCTAACCACATGGGTTTTGCAAGCCTACGAGTGATTAATGAAGATAAAGTCATCCCTGGTAAAGGGTTTCCGACCCACGCACACCGGGACATGGAAATTATTACCTATGTGCTAGAAGGTGCGTTGGAACACAAAGACAGCCTTGGTACGGGATCAATTATTCGACCGGGCGACGTGCAGCGGATGTCTGCTGGAACGGGCATTCGCCACAGTGAGTTTAATGCCTCCAGCACCGAGCCTGTTCACCTTTTGCAAATCTGGATGTTGCCGGAGCAAGCAGGGATTGAACCCAGCTATGAGCAAAAGACTTTTGCTGAAGCTGAAAAACAGAGCAAGCTACGGCTGGTTGGCTCTCGCGATGGACGGGATGGCTCGATCACGATTCACCAAAATGTGAACCTGTATGCGACTGCTTTAGAAGAAGGCGAAACAGTAAACCATACTTTGGCAGAGGGGCGGGTTGCTTGGCTGCAAGTGGCGCGGGGTGAAGTGCAGTTGAACGATCGCACTCTTGCGGCGGGTGATGGGGCAGCGATCGCCCAGGAATCATTACTGCGGCTTCAGGCGATCGCTCCGGCTGAAGTGTTGCTGTTTGATATGGCGGCGTAAGGTGAGCGTTTGCCGCCTAAAGCTTGCTTAAAACTCGCGGCGGGAAAAAAGCAGGGTTGCGATCGCCAACAGCAAAACGATGTAAAGCACTCCATAGCCAGCATTGAGCAGCAAGGTATTCATAGGCGGCAGTAGCCCATAGACTGCCTGATTTTTCAGGTCAAGCCGCGACAGGTCGGGCAGCACTAGATATAGATTGCGGGTAACGGCGGTAATCGTAGCATCTTTGCTCTGTGCGCCGAACGTGACCAAATTGGCGCTAAAGCTCCCCATGAGAAAAATCATGAAGGTGAGCAGCGTGGCTAAAAGAGAGCCTGTGAATACCCCAAAGGCGATCGCAACGGCAGCAATCAGAGACAATTGCAACCACAGAAACAAAGACGAAACCAACAGACTCGCCAGTGGATAAGCGACCCGGTTGAATGCCAGCAGCGCGATAAAAATTGCGGTCATTACTGCCACCAGCACCGCTAGCACTGCCGTTAATCCCAAATGCTTCCCCACAATAAATTCGGTGCGGCTAATGGGTTTTGCCATGAGCACTAGCACAGTGCGTTTTTCGATCTCTTTATTGACTAAGCCAGTGCCAACGAATACGGCAACCACTAAACCTAATAGCTGCATGGCTGCCAAGCCCATATCTAAAATAATTTTGTCTTCGGTGGCGGCTGCAACTTCGGGAAGCAAGCGAAAGCAGGCAACTAAAAATAGAGCGAATAGCCCAATTAGATATAAGACGCGATCGCGAATCACTTCCCGAAACACATTCGATGCCATCACGAATATTCTGCCAATGTTCATACGGTTAACCCCTCGAAACCATTCCAGCTTTTTCAATTCACTTTGCCACATCCGGCTGTCCCTTAATGGTTTTTGTTACTGGATCACAGGACACATTTGCGGTGCCAACTTGGGTATTGCTGGGAACAACACTCCCCACCGATAACGGTGGTTGTGGCGGTGTTCTTATATCGTTAGGCATCACTTGCGAAATCTGACAGGTTTTTGCTAGGTGATACCCTAAGTTATTGGAAGATGGACCCTTCCACACCGCAAACAGTTGCACATTATACTCGCCTGCTAAAACACGCCCTTCAACCTGCCAATAGGCATTCTCTGCTTTTGGTGGGAGTCGATCAATAATTTGTCCATTCAAATCACGAATGCGATCGTCAAAATTGACCAGCCATCGCTCAACCTGCGACCAAGATTGCCCTTGCAATGAGTCTTTCAACCCTGTTTCAGCTTGCCTCAAAATATCAAAACCTGGAGAATCAGCACTCTCCGTGGATTGTGTTTTAACAACAAAGGCACTATTGGTTAAATCATCTGCCTGAAAACTGGGATATTGCGCCAACCAAACCTGAGTTGAATAACAAAGCTGAATCCAACAACTGAGCAATAAGTTAAATAACACCATGATGATCAGATCTTGGCGAACGGGAGGATCAGGCACCTTATAAGCCGGACCAGATTTAATAAATTTTGGCATCGCTGCGATCAGTGCAGAAACAATGGGCCAACTCACAACCATGATGGCAGGTAAATTTTCGGGTGTTGCAAATAAGAAAAAGCAAATTAAGGCACCGGTAATCCAAGACCCTATAAAGATTTTTTCGATGGTGAGAAACTCGTTAATTTTTTTCTCTTCATACATCAGCCAATGGATGCCTGGAATCAAAAAAAGCCATCCACAAAAAGCAATGAAGCTTTGAACAAACGATCCTGCCAGTAGAGACATTGCCCAAGAGAAAACGCTGAGCCAGATTAGCGTTTTTGCGGAATCCCACTTTTTAGGAATAATCAGCTTGAAAATATCTTGAAAGATTTTGCTAAGCTCTTCAAAAAGTTTTTGAATCGCTAGAAAATTAAAGGCAAAATATCCTAATGGGGCAACGATTAGCAAGGCGATCGCCAGTAGCGCCAGAGGACCTAGGGCTGGAGGAAATAAGGATATAAACTGCCTTAAAAAATCAAGCATTTTGGCGTGGAAGGCTAGCGGACTTTTGCAACCGAACGAATAACAAGCAACAATAATATTGCACTAAAGCTATAAGCATTCGCAACGAGCACGGCATAGGCTCGATCATTCGATTTAAATAGGGTTCCTTGCCGTCGCAGGCGCGATGTTCGTAAGTCTTCTCTACTAGATGGTGTTTCTTCTGTCTTTATTTTTCCTAACAAGAAATCTAGAAGTTCTAAGCTTTGAAGCTCTAGAAAAAAGACACTCATAAACACAATCAATCCTGAAAGGGCGAGCAATGGTGCAATGCTAGATGCCCAAGGATTTAGAAAAAACCGTTCAAAAAAAAAGTAGCTAATGAGTTGCTCTTTCAAAGGCTGTGGTAAGAGGACTTGAAAATTGAAGAAAATTAACCAACCGATAAAAGTCGAAAACAGGTTGACTGATGCCGCATAGCGGACACTCGTTTTGTAGTCAAAACCAAGTCGCCTGAAGTAAACGATCGCTTCAAGCGCGATCGCAATCAATAAAAACAACGCTTGAAACGCGATCGCCCGCAGTGGCAAAACTCCAAAATTCATAAATAGCGATAATCTCCAGTTACGTGAAAAGATTGACCACTATTTTGCATCCTAATCAAAAAATCAACTGAGCGGCTAGCTGAATTCGTTCTAAGGGAGAAATGCAGCGGGGTAGATTGGACAACGCAACAATGGTTTGCTGGGGAAACAGAGACGCGATAGCGGGTTGGTCGGCTTCATACCGATTATGCACGATGTAGCGCTGAGCAATTCCTAACGTAGTGAGCGATTCAGTCAGGCGTTGAGCTTCGGCAGTAATGGCGGATTGGGCTTGGACTACGCCAATAAATTCGGTGTGCTGAGGATTTTTGAGCAGCTTTTGGGCTTGCATGACTCGTTGCCTGAGCGATCGCAATCGTCCCATCAATTCTGTGCGTCCCAGCACATCTTGATATTTAATCCACAGTTTAAAGATCCACGAGAGCCAGTCTGCCATGGCGGTCGGCATTTCTAAAAAGCGCAGTAAATGCCCGGTAGGTGCGGTATCGAGAATAATCAAATCCTGGGTTTTGGCTTCCAATAGCTCAATAATGCGAATCAGCGACAGCATTTCATCAATGCCGGGGAGCGCCTGAGCCACAATTTTTCGCCATGCCTCCGGGGTGTAGGCGATGGTTAGGGTAGTGTCACCGTCGCTAGATTCGCCACTCATCATCGCTGCCAGTTCCCACAAATACTCTTCCCGAAACTGGTCGAGCATTTGCTCTGCGTCGATTTCTTGCCCGGTCAGGTTGGGCGCTATCGCACTGGGTTCGTGTCCCAAAGACTGACCAACGGCATCCCCCAAGGAATGGGCTGGATCAATGGAGATCACGCGAATCTGGCGATCTGGATACTGCGCTGCCATGCCCCAAGCGATCGCGGCGGCTACGGTAGTTTTGCCTACGCCCCCTTTGCCCCCAACTAAAATCAGCTTACGGTCTTCTGCCACAAAGTCTACAAATCCCGGTGGAATTTTGGTGGGTATCCAGGCGGGGGGCGGTGCTTCAAGCACAGGCGGTTCAGTCACAGGTTGCAGTTGAGTGATTAGGGCATCTAGGGCAGTTGCGCCGATGGGTTCACAGGTCTGGTGGGGGGCGGTAAAAACTGGAGTAGGGGTGACAAGGGCGAAAAATTTGGCAATCAGGGTTTGTTGTTCGGTGAAGCGATCGAGGTCGGGCGCAGAGTGGGGAGTGTCAGAATGGGGCAGGATGCGATTGATAAATAAGCCGCTGAAGGGAATGTGCAGATCGGCGAGGGCGGTAATGAAGCGATCGCTTTCGAGCAGGCTCATGGGTTCGGCGATCGCCACCACCAAGCAGGCAGTTCGAGTCGTATCTTGCAACAACTGTCTACCATCGGTCAGTTCTGCTTTCATGGAGCACAAAAAATCATCCGCTTCATCCTTGTTTTCCTTACCGGTAAAGGAGCGCTGCATGGCGCGATGTTTTTCCTGAAACAGTTCTAAGGCTGCTAGCAATTCATCTAAAAAATCCATCAGCCCAAACAGGTTGAGCGTATGTCCGCTAGGAGCCATATCCACTACGACGCGATCGGCTTCAGCCTCATGCAGCAACCGCTGAATTTCTAAGATTCCCATCAGTTCATCTAGCCCAGGAAAGCTCAAATCCCACACGGGCGCGAGGTCTTCTCGTTGGGCAAAGCTGCCCCGCTCTGCCAGCAGTTCTAGCACCGATCCATAGCGGTTTTTGAAGGTTTCTAGGAGCGATCGCGCATCCAGCGATCGCACCTGCAAGTTGGGCAATGCTGCCACCGCCACAGGCACATCTCCCACAGCCATTTGCAAGACATCGCCTAAAGAATGCGCCGGATCGGTGGAAAGCAATAAGATTCGTTCTTGAGGAAACTGCTGTGCCCACTGTCGGGCAAATCCACAGGATAGCGTTGTTTTTCCAACTCCACCCTTGCCGCTGAACAAAGCTAGCTGCAAGCTTTTGTATTGGTGCAACACTATTCTATCCATGCCAGTACCCCTCTCCTGTTACTTTCTTAGTCATTCCCTAAACCTAAACAAAATGCTCATTAAGCGAATATGCACTTAAGGGCGTTGCTGAATCAGTCTATGATGGGCTAAAGAATGGGCACCTCTCGGAACTTGAGGTAGTGAAGTAACACTCGAATTGAATGCGTCAGCATTTCTACTGATTTGGGATAACACAACGTCTTACGATGTAATCGAGCCAGATAATGGCGTAGAGGTTCTCAAACTGGGGACGCAAAAACTGGTGGAAGCGATCGCCCACTCTAATCCCAAGCCTTCAGTATTGGTTAGTGCTTCCGCGATCGAGTTTTATGGCACTAGCGAAACGGCACGAGTGATATCCTTCTAACTCTGAAGGATTTATCTTGTTAATAAGAAAAGATTTGCATTTAAAGAGGTGGGGCACGGATGGGGTCGAACCATCGTTGCAACCGTGAGCCTAGCCTGGGATGTATCCTTGCCTCTAGATGACGTGCCCCATGATTATCTTAGTAGCTGAATTCAAAGATTATTCCGCATGATTCAGCTTTTTCGCGACCCAACTTGAAACGCCGCTGACGATCGCGCCGGTCATCAAAATTCCGAGGGCGGGCTGCACGACTGGTTGCCACAGTTTATACCACACGTCCAAGCCGAGGGGAACGCCACTGGTGCGACCGACAACCGCGATCGCCAACCAGCCAAAACAGAACAACACAAAAAACAAATTTACCATCAACGCTAGATTCAGCCAGTCCAGCAGTTTGTCTTTCATGGGTTTACGTTCCAAAACTCTCTGAGGTTTAGCTTACAGCGATTCACTCAGCAAACACTACCCCCCAATAGAATCAGGCACAATCTCAAAATCTACTCCATAGGTTTCGAGTAAATTGCATGATTGATGATCGACCTCATTGGTATCGCTTAGTTCCAAACTATAAAAATCGATGGTTGGTTGTTCAAAATAAGGTCCTGCGTGCCAAGTTCCTACATGCAGTTTAATAAAGCAATTGCCCGGAACGCGAAAGGCGATGATGTCCTCCCAATCTGGGCTAACCGCTTCACTGGGTGGCGCTACTGCTATGAACCACTCTTGTCCTTTTAAGGCACCCAAGCACTGAGTGCAGTGTTGGTGCCGAGTAATGTGGTTGAATTTAAGCCCATGATTGTGCTGTCGCATAATGTAGAAGCGCGGGGTGCCATTTTGCAGGTGAAGTTGGGCATCGCGATCGCCATAGGGCTGATCATCCGCACAGGCAAAAATCACTTGTCCAAAGGGTTGAAATCCCTCTGGGGTAATCAGTTGAGGGCGCAGTTTCAGCAGCAAGTAGGTTTCCATAAAGATTGGGGGAGAGGTGCGGGTGGCGAGATGAGAGTAGATTCACGCTCAAATACCCTGGTTCCGCAGATTTATTTTGTGCCAAAGATTCATTTTGTGCCAAAGAGGCGATCGCCGGCATCACCCAAGCCCGGAATAATGTAGCCGTGTTCATCTAAGCGATCATCAATCGCCGCCGTGTAAATCGACACATCAGGATGGTGGTCATGAAAATTGGCAATGCCCTCTGGTGCCGCTAATAGGCAAACTAGCTTCAGCGATTTGGGATTGGTTTCTTTCAGCCGATCCACCGCTGCGATCGCCGAATTTCCGGTGGCAACCATGGGGTCTACCACGATCATGTCCCGCTCTTCAATATCGTGCGGCACTTTAAAATAATATTCCACCGGAGTCAGCGTATGGGGATCGCGGTACAGCCCAATATGCCCCACCCGCGCCGATGGCATTAACTGCAACATGCCATCCAAAATGCCCTGCCCTGCCCGCATGATCGAAACAATCACCAGCTTTTTTTCAGGAGCCAGCACGGGCGCTTTCATCTCTGCTAGCGGGGTTTGAATCACCTCATACTTTAGTGGCAAATCGCGGGTCACTTCATACGCCAGCAGCATACTAATCTCGGTCAGCAGCGATCGAAACTTTGCCGTACTCGTCTCCTGCCGCCGCATGAGGGTTAGTTTGTGCTGGATTAAGGGATGGTCGATTACGGTTACTTTTGGGAGCATGAGAATAGGTTTGAGTTCGGAGTTTTGAGTTTTGAGTTTTGTTCGCGAAGCGTCTCCGAAGGAGATATTTTGAGTTTTGAGTTTTGAGTTCGCCATTCGCCATTCGCCATTCGCCCCTGACTACTTGCCACTTACCTCTCGCCCTTCTTAAAAGACTGTGCCGTCGCTAGCGATTTGGATGGGGGGAATGCCGTTGGGTCGGAGGTCTGCGGCGATTTGTCGTCCGGCTGTCCAGGTGCCGCCTTGAAGAATTTTGACGAGGGGGAGGTCGATCGCGCTCATGCCAAGCTTTTGGCGGATGGTTTCGGCGATGCGATCGAGCAGGATGATGGTGAGGGCGCGCCATTCGACGATCGCTTCGGAGCTAACTAGCTGCGGCTGTTGCAGGATGGCTGGATCTTTGATTTGCAGCAGTCCTAGGTCGATGCATAAACCGCCGTTGCGATATTCGGGCAAGCCAGTGAGTTCATCCAGTCCGATAATTTCTAAGCCAAGGTCTTGAAGTGGTTCGAGGAGGGAATAGGTGAGCCATTGGGAGAGTTTGTGAAAGGGAATCAGGGAAGGGAATAGGGAATAGGGAATAGGGGATAGGGCGGAGTGTGTCCATACGTCGCCGAGGTTGATGTTGGCGAGGGTGAGTCGTCCTGACCAGATGTCGCTGAAACCTTCTAAAACGGCGCTGAAGACTTGGGCGGCAGCAAGGATGTTGTTGTGCGATCGCGCTAGCAGATAATCGACTAGCATTCCGGGGCGGGGGGATTGGGTGCCGAAGAGGTGAGGATGGCGGGGTAGGGTGTGTCCGAGTTGCTGTAATAGTTGAGTGCGACCGGATAACCCTACTAAGGGATTGGTAGTGGTGACTTGAAAGCCTGTCGCTAAGGATTCTACGGTCAGTGTTTGCAGGGCAGCGGCATCAACTTGGAGTGGATGAGCGAGATCGCTGGAGAAGAGTCCTTGACAGACCATCCAAAAGCTGGCGATCGCCAATCCTTCTGAGCGGCTGAAGGGCTGGCTGGTGCTGGCTTCGGTGTAGTGCCATGCGGCTCCGGCTCCGGCATCCAGCAAAACACTGACGATCGCCAGATCAAATTTGGCACGGGCTTTTTCAATCGGCGTGAATCCGGTTAGTAAAGTTTCCAGGTGTGCCAGTCGGTTTGGATTGCCGACTTCAAAATGTCGCCAGCGGCTATGAAAGGGAATATCCAAATCGGGGTAGTGCTGCCGAATGACGCGCAAAACGTAGTCGGCGGTGGGTTCTAACTGGGTCAGATCACAGCGAAAATGAGCTAGGCGATCGCTCAGGGCTAGTTCAAATAGCTGAGTGCAGCGTTCTCGAATGGCGCGGGGCGATCGCAAATAAGCGACCTGATCCAGCGGATCGGTCAAAATGGCGGCGGGTTGATTCAGCATTATTCCGCTAGATCCCGTCCTTTTACGCCTGCAAGTCCCACGGCTGATAGTACCGCCCCATCGGTATAGTAGCCAGCGGCTTTCTTCGCTTCGATTTCTACTTGAGCATCTAAAGGAATCAGATCATGGGGAATGGGGACGCGCTCAACAATTTCGATGCCCGATTGGGTGACGGCATCGTATTTTAGGTTGCTCATGGAAATGAAGCGATCGATGCGGGTAATGCCCAGCCAGTGCAAGACATCGGGCATTAGTTCTTGGAAGCGCATATCTTGGACACCCGCCACGCATTCGGTTCGCGCAAAGTAAGCATCGGCGCGATCGCCCCCCCTCTTGGCGTTTGCGTGCGTTATACACCAAAAACTTGGTGACTTCTCCCAGTGCCCGTCCTTCCTTGCGCCAGTAGACAATCACTCCGGCTCCGCCCTCTTGAGCAGTTTGGACACAGGCTTCGATGCCGTGAACCAGGTAGGGGCGACAGGTGCAAATATCTGAGCCGAACACATCCGAGCCGTTGCATTCATCATGAACCCGCACGGCTAAGGGTTTTGTGGGGTCGGTAATCGCCGCTGGATCGCCCACCACATACACGGTCGCGCCACCAATCGGCGGCAGAAACACATGCAAATCGGGACGAGTAACCAACTCTGGAAACATGCCGCCTGTTTGTTCAAACAGCGCCCGTCGCAAATCGGATTCCGTGACACCCAACCGCTGGGCAATGCCTGGGAGATACCAGACGGGTTCGATCGCCGCCTTCGTCAC
>JBGTAZ010000284.1:0-10502 GCA_041749615.1 Leptolyngbyaceae cyanobacterium
CCAGCTTATCGCAAAGGGTTATCTCCGTTGCTGCGGGGGCTTGAAATCGGTTTAGCACACGGCTATTTTATTATTGGACCTTGGGTTGTATTTGGACCGTTGCGTGACTCTGAAGTTGCAGCTTTGGGTGGTCTAATTTCAGGCGGTGCCCTGATTTTGATTGCAACAGCTTGTTTATCGATTTATGGATTGGCAACTTTTTCTGATGCCGATGATGCTTCATCCGATAAGCTGCAAACGGCGGATGGCTGGAGCCAACTAACTGGTGGCTTCTTCATTGGCGCAATGGGTGCAGCCTTTTTAGCATATTTCTTGCTGCAAAACTTCTCCGTTGTAGATTCAATTTTCCGTGGCTTAGTCAATTAAAGTCACACCATTGATTCACTCAAAAGTTCTTTGAGTATTGCTTGAAATTAATATAAAAAGTCTGGTAGATACATCTACCAGACTTTTTATGATCTATGACCTAATGTGGAGCAGTGGCAGGGCGATCGCGTGAGCGTGTCCCCCACCCATCAGCAACAAGTTTTTCAGGGGTTGAATCGGTGTTTTGATTTGAGATGGCAATGGTTAGACATTCACTCAAGCAGCTTTACTCAAGCAACACGTTGTTTGCGCCTTGATGGATTACTCTTCTTTGCCGACAACTTTATCTTTGAATGATTTTCCAGCGCTAAATGCTGGAACCTTAGTTGCCGGAATTTTGATCGGTTCCCCGGTAGAGGGGTTGCGCCCTTCCCGTGCTTGGCGATCGCGAGCTTCAAAGGTGCCAAAGCCGACTAACGTGACCTTATCGCCGCTGGCAACGGTATCTAGAATGACATCCAACATTGCCGAAAGCACAATATCAGCATCTTTTTTCGTGACACTTGCTTTTTCAGCAATTTTGTCAACGAGTTCACCTTTATTCATATCCCAAAATCCTTAGAACTACTGCTGTGATTATACTTGAGGGCTTTGAAAGTGCAACAACTTTGCGAATCCCTGGAAATATTCTTGTTGCTTAAACACGTTAAAGCATTCCTCAAACCGTTATCTAGCAAGGGTTCTAGCCAATGCTCACGGCTTTTCTTAAGCGCAACATAGCTTTATAGAAAGTGTTCTAAATTCAAGGCTTCAATTAGCGCTGCAAAATGTCTATCAGGAAGTCAGTCAAACCCGCCGGATCAATCTCTTGAAAAATTTTAGTGTGAACAATGTCAAACTTTGCGCCAAGGCGCGATCGCAAATCATCATCTAAGGCAGATAGAAACCCTCTGGCGATCAAGTCATCGCCAATGTGAGCGAAGCCAATTCCCAATTCATTATCTGAATCGAGCGCATCCGTAGCATGGGCGATCGCCTTCGCGATTTTCATTCGATCCAGTGGCTCACCATCAATCAGCACAATGATAATGGCTCCATTCGGCTTCGTCAGCTTTGCCGTTTTGCGGGTGAAGTAATCATCTAGAGCCGACTGCAACCCATCTAGCAAAGAAAGGTTCTCTGGTGGGTAGTTCTCCTGAAAAATTTGGTCTACTTGGGCTGGACTCACGTGCTCGTATCGTTTGAATGAACCCTCCGAATAATTGCGGGAGGAGACATAAACCGTAATTCCATCGGGGTCGTGCGCTTCACACGCTTGAGCCAATGCCACAATCGCGGAGTGAGCCGCTGCCCAGCGATTTTCATAGCCTGGAGGCATCGTGGTAATACTGGAAGCCGTTTTTGCGATAATCAGGGTGTAATCGCGATTTTCTAGCAGCGTATCAGACATAGAAATGCTTCCTTTTAGGGCGCGTTGAATGCTTCCAGATGAGAACCCAATCGGTCATTAAAACTCAATTCCAAGAATAATACAGCCACTCTGATCATTAAGTTTTTTTCAAAAACCGGGTTTGCTCCCGTTGACAGAATAGTTTTCAGTAAAATTACTCATACCAGCTACAAAAGGCGCTCCCGAAATGGCTCAGATTTGGTTCTGGCATCCAGCATCTACCGCGATCGCGAGCCTCGGACTTGCTGGATTATGCTTCAGTGCGATCCCGGCTTCAGCGCAGATCACTCCCGATCAAACCTTGGGAACCGAGTCGTCTAGTGTTTCGCCGAATACGACGGTGCGCGGGTTTCCAGCCGATTTAATCCAGGGTGGAGCCACACGCGGAGTGAATTTATTTCACAGCTTTTCCCAATTCAATGTGAGGGATGGGCAGCGAGTCTATTTTGCCAACCCGATCGCCATTGAAACCATCCTGAGCCGCGTCACCGGAGCCGATCCTTCCCGGATTTTGGGGACTTTGGGCGTAAACGGCACCGCCAACCTGTTTTTGATTAATCCTAACGGCATCATTTTTGGTTCTAACTCTCGTTTGGATGTGGCGGGTTCTTTTTTAGCCAGTACCGCCAATAGCTTCAAGTTTCCCGATGGCAGCGAGTTCAGCGCCACCAATCCACAAGCACCGCCGCTGCTGACGATGAATATTACGCCGGGATTGCAGTACGGCACCAATCACCAAGCCACGATCGCCACCACTGGCAACCTGACCGCCGGGAAAGACCTGACATTGGCAGCAGGCAACCTAGACTTGCAGGGACAACTGCAAGCAGGCGGCGATTTGACTCTAAGGGCTTTGGACACAGTGAAAGTTCGAGATCGCGCCACTAGCCCATTTATTGCGATCGCGGGTGGAAAGCTGACGATTCAGGGCGATCGGGCGATCGACATCTTTGCCCTGAATCACCTCAACAGCGGTTTCTTCTCTAGCGGCGATCTGGTGCTGCGGAGTGATAGCACCGTCGGCGGAGATGCCCATTACACAGCAGGCGGCAACTTCCGGGTTGAAACATTAAGTGCTACGCCTGGAAATCTTGTCAGTCCTCGCGATCCGGTGATTCGCGCCCAAGGAGATGTCAGCTTTAACAACTACACCGGAGCCTCTCTCCATATCCTGGCTGGAGGTAGCGTCATCGTGCCGGGAACAATTTTCATTACTGCTCCCGATGGCGTGAACGGCTTAGTTGAAACCCTGACGCTATCGGATGGCAAAACAGCGGTAAACATTAATGGCAGTATCACTCCAACCTTAGATATTCGTGCTGGAATGACTGCTGTGGGCATCCCGCTTGGATTGACGGGTGCCGGAGCGGGCTTTGTGCCAGCACCCACCATCGGGGTGACTCCAACCAGTGCTGATATTCGGATTGGCACCATCTTCACTCCACTCAACAGCGAAGGGCTGGTACTCCTTACTAATCAATATCAGCCCAACCCGCTCAACGGCTCGATTCAGGTCAATCTGATTGACACGTCTGTCACCTCCTTCCTCACTAATGGCGGTGCCGTATTCATCGATTCTCGTGGCGATGTGGCTCTTACCAGTCCACTCAACACATCCGCATCGATTGGCAGTGGTGGGCAAGTGGCACTGTTCGCTAAGGGCGCGATCGCAACAGATGCAATTAATGCTGCCACCACTAGCCTTTTTAGCCTGAATGGGGGAGAGGTCACGCTCCAAGCAACGGGCAATGTCACCACGGGGGGAATTCGGACAGACGGAGGCTTGTTTGGATCGGGAGGAGCTATCAGCCTGACCAGCACGGCTGGCACAATTGGGTTTCGCCCTGGTAGCCAGGTTAACAGCGCAACCTACGGCGCAGCACCCAGCGGAAATATTGCCCTGACTGCCAGAGCCGTAGACATTACACCCGGTACAACTCTACTCACATCTTCTTTTTCTACTGGAGCCGCAGGCAACATCACCATTAATTCACCGAATACTAGCTTATCGAGGGGACAACTTCTGGCTGTGGCTAGTAATGTGGGAGATGCTGGAGCGATCGCCATCAATGCAGGGGCAACCGGAAAAGTAACCTTTCAAGATCGATCAGTTGCCTCCTCCTTTACTATTGGGACGGGTGCAGCGGGTGCCATTTCCATTAACACTGGGCAATTGATCGTGCAGAACTCTGCGATCGCCAGTGTTACTCTAAATGCGATCGATTTAGGATTAACTGGATTTACGGGCGGTGGTCAAGGCGGCAATGTGACTATCAATGCCGCTGAGTCAGTCAATCTTGGGAACACCTTACCCACTAATACTTTTGACTTTGATGTTGAAACACCTGCTGGTGTTAGTACTATTTCTGCACCTGTAGGGCTGTTTAGCCGCAGCCAATCATCTGGCAATGCAGGCAAAATCCAAATTAATACTCAGCGATTAGTAATCAAAGATGGCGCAACCATTTCTACCTCAACTAGTCGTAGTGGTCAAGCCGGGAGCCTAATCGTTAATGCTTCAAATTCAGTTGAATTAAGCGGCACCAGTTTCTCCGAGCAAACAACTGGTGAATTGGTTCGAGTTTCGACTGGCTTGTTTTCTGAAGCCGATGCTGGTTCTACGGGCAATGCTGGCAGCATTGAAATCAATACGGGGCAATTACTAGTGCGCGATGGCGCGGTTGTGTCTACCTCGGCAGCAGAAAGAACATCGGGACGGGGTGGAGAGTTGACCGTTAGGGCTGATACTGTCGAGGTGATTGGAGCCTCTGCCGATGTATTAAACCGGAGTGCATTGCTCACAGCAACAGTTGGCACCGGAGATGCCGGAAATCTGATAATTGATACCCGTCAGCTATGGATTTTAGACGGGGGAGTGGTTTCTAGCAGCACCTTAGATCAAGGGCGCAGCGGTAGTTTAACGATCAATGCCTCGGAATCGGTCAATTTGATTGGCACAGCACCCGATAATCTACCCAGTACACTGGCAACCAGTACGGCTGGAACGGGAGCCGGGGGCACACTCACTCTTCAAACCCGCCACCTAACGGTGCTAGAGGGAGCCTTGATTTCTGCCGCAACCTATGATCGGGGCATTGGGGGAGATCTGAATATTAATGCTTCTGAGTCAGTGGAACTGTCAGGTCAAGCCAGAGATGGTCGTCCAGGGGGATTATCTGCCGGGTCAGGAATCGAGGGCTATTCCCAGGTGATTGATCGGCTATTGCAGAGCTTCCAGATTGATCGGCAGATTGATAGCTCGAAAGCATCAGGGGCAGGGGGGACTGTGCGGGTTGCAACGAACTCGCTAACGCTGCGAGATGGAGCCACGATTTCAACTGAAACCATTGGTTCCGGTACAGGTGGCGGGATTTTTATCCAATCATCCACTGTCTCGTTAGATACAGCGGCTCAGGTTTCAGCGCGGACATCGGGGGCTGGGGCAGCGGGAGACATTGTACTTCAGGTGGGAGATCGCCTATCGCTCATTGGAGCAAGCACTGGCTTGTTTGCCAACACTGAATCGCAATCAACTGGCGGAGGTGGCAGTATTTTTGTGACGGCTCCAACGACCCTAATTCAAGACGGGGCAGGCATTAGCGTCGGCAGTCGGGGGCAAGGGCAGGGCGGTAATATTCAAGTTACAGGTAGAAACATGACGCTCCGCGATCGCGCTTATCTCACTGCCGAAACGCTCAGCACTGACGGAGGTAATATCACAATCGATTTAGCCGACTTGTTACTATTGCGCCGGAATAGCTTGATTTCAACCACGGCAGGTACGGCTCAAAGTGGCGGAAATGGAGGCAACATTACTATTAGTATTCCCGACGGGTTTATTGTGGCGGTGGGATCGGAAAACAGCGATATTACTGCGAATGCCTTTACGGGTAATGGGGGAAAGGTCAATATTACTGCCTATAGTATTTTTGGCATTCAACCTCGCCCGAAACTCACGCCATTCAGTGATATTACAGCCAGTTCTCAGTTTGGCATCAACGGCACCGTTCGACTGATTACGCCTAATGTAGACCCAGGTCGAGGATTAGTTGTGTTCCCTGCGAATCTTGTTGATCCTGCTAGTCAAGTTGCTCAGACCTGTATTCCTCAGGGAGCCGCACGAGCAAATTCCTTCATAATAACGGGGCGCGGGGGCATACCTGCCAGCCCCGATGAACCGTTGCAAAGCCAAGAGGTTTTTGCCGATTGGGTTGTTGTAAAGGACGGGAGTCGCTCAGTGATGCAGGAAGGAACAATAGACTCCACAGTCATAGCCGTTAGCTCAAGCCATCCTCCCTTACTGATTGAAGCCCAAGGATGGGTGCAGTCAGCAGACGGGACGATCGCTTTGGTTGCCCATACCCCAAATGCAGTTCCCGCTAATTCTTGGCTGAGATCGCCCGACTGCGATACAAAAAAATAGTTGGAATGAGCCAGGGAAAGTCCATTCCAGCTATTGATTTCTGTCTATTCCCCTTTTATTAAGAGTGTCCAGCAGCGATTCCCATGATGGATTTGCCTTGCGCGATCGCGGGTGCCTGTAACGCTTTTGAATCGAACAGTTGCGCCATTGCTTTTGAAGCCGACTGCTCGGCTAGTCCGGGGCGTTGATCGCGCAGACGCGCTGTTAGCTCAATTGTTTTTGCATCATAAATCTGGGTCAAGATTTTGGGATAACATCCAATGCCAATAATGGGCACCAGCAGGCAAGCGATGATGAACACCTCGCGAGGCTCCGCATCCACCAGTTCTTCATGAGCGATTAGTTCTTTGTTTTCAGGACCAAAGAAAATTTCGCGTAGGTTAGAGAGCAAATAAATCGGCGTGAGAATCAAACCCACCGCTGCCAGCAACACCACAATTACCCGAAACGGCACACTGTAGGCATCACTGGTGGCAAACCCGACAAACACCATCAGTTCAGCGACAAAGCCGCTCATTCCTGGTAATGCCAAGGATGCCATTGAGCAAGTTGTAAACATGGCAAAGATTTTTTTCATCTTTTGCCCGACACCGCCCATTTCATCGAGCATTAGGGTGTGCGTGCGATCGTAGGTTGCCCCGACCAAGAAGAAGAGACTAGCCCCGATTAAGCCGTGAGATACCATTTGCAAGACTGCGCCACTCAACCCCAAATCGGTAAAGGACGAGATTCCAATAATCACAAAGCCCATATGAGAAATGGAGGAATAAGCGATTTTTCGCTTCAGGTTGCGCTGAGCAAAGGACGTGAGGGCAGCATAAATAATATTCACTGCGCCTAAAACGACCAGCACGGGCGCAAACACGGCATGGGCACCGGGCAACATTTCGACATTCATCCGAATCAGGGCATAACCGCCCATTTTTAGCAAAATGCCAGCTAGCAACATGTGAACGGGCGCAGTCGCTTCACCGTGAGCATCGGGGAGCCAGGTATGCAGGGGAATAATCGGCAGTTTGACGGCATAGGCAACTAAAAAAGCGGCATACATCCACAGTTGGAAGTTGAGCGCCATATCTTTTGCTGCCAGCGATCGCATATCAAACGTGACCGTATCGCCATAAAACGCCATTGCCAGCGCCGCCACCAGAATAAATAAAGAGCTACCCGCCGTATAAAGAATAAATTTTGTCGCTGCGTATTGGCGCTTTTTGCCGCCCCAAATTGAGAGCAGCAGATAAATTGGAATCAACTCCAATTCCCAGGTGAGGAAGAAAAGCAGCAGATCTTGCACCGCAAACACGGCAATTTGACCGCCATACATGACCAGCAGCAAGAAGAAGAATAAGCGCGGCTTGAGGGTGACGGGCCACGCGGCGAGAATTGCCAGAGTCGTAATGAATCCAGTCAAGATCACCAGCGGCATGGAGATGCCATCCACTCCAACCGACCAGCGCAGGTCAATTTGAGAAATCCAAGAATAGCTTTCGACTAATTGCAGTTCAGAGCTAGAAAAGTCATAGAAACTGCCGAACATATAGACGATGACGGCAAAGTCAATCAATCCCACAATCAAGGCATACCAGCGAATGGTTTTGCCGTCTTTGTCGGGAATGAAAGGAATTAGGAGGGAGGCTGCGATCGGAAAGAGAATGATGAAGGTCAGCCAGGGAAAATTCTCAGTCAGCATTGTGATGATTAGCCGTTCGTTATTTGTTGTGGATAACTTAACTGGAGAATTAGATTTTTTGCCCGGTGAGTCAGGGCTTAGCATTCGGCAGTCAGTTTCCGATTAAGTCGCAAGGTAATTGCCCGAATGCGAAGCCCCTACAGAAAATTGATCGAATTAGGCAACTAAACTACGAAGTCACTCCAGAGAAAATGACCAGCCCCAGCACGGCTGCAAACACAACCAATGCATAAAACTGGGCACGACCATTTTCCAGGTATTTTAGGGTTTCGCCTGTCAGCAGGGTCACCAAACCCGTCAAATTGACCACGCCATCCACCACTTTAGAGTCTACTTCTAGCACCTGACGGGCGACGCGGCGGCTGCCTAACACAAACACGTTGTAGTAAATATCGTCGATATACCACTTGTTTTTGGAGAGGTTGTAAAGGACAGGGATGCGATCGGCGATCGCGGACGGGTTAATTTTGCGAGAGAAATACATCAGCGATGCCAGCGTTAGCCCAATTAAACCAATGCCGACGGAACTGCCACCCATAATCAAAAACTCAGTCAACTCCTCTTTGGGTAACGCATGGAATCCCGGCTCCAGCGCTTCCACCACTTCTCCAGGCGCATGAATAAACGCTTCAAAGTAGTTATTAAACGGAGTGCCCACCAATCCAATCACTGCCGACGGAATCGCCAGAATTACCAGCGGTAGAGCCATTGTCCAAGGCGACTCATGGGGAGTGCTGCCATGACCGTGAGCCTCGTCACCATGAGCGTCATGAGCGATCGGCTCAACTGCCATCGTCAACTCTTTGGGGTTCATCGCACCGGGACCAAAGTTCAGCCCTACGGCTTGCAATTGTTCGGCATTGATCTGGTTCAACACTGTTTTGTCTTTGCCACGAAACTCTCCCTCAAACGTGAGGAAGTACATGCGGAACATATAAAAGGCAGTGATTCCGGCAGTCAACCAACCCACCAGCCAAAGCGCCGGATTGGCAGCAAAGTTTAGCCCCAAAATTTCATCCTTTGACCAGAAACCTGCAAACGGCGGAATGCCAGAAATCGCCAAAACACCGACAAAGAAGGTGCTGGCGGTAATCGG
Source organism: Leptolyngbyaceae cyanobacterium (assembly GCA_041749615.1). GTDB lineage: Bacteria > Cyanobacteriota > Cyanobacteriia > Leptolyngbyales > Leptolyngbyaceae > ULC077BIN1. The sequence continues at coordinate 8,966 of JBGTAZ010000284.1, forward strand.
CATATACTTTCGCAAGCCGCCCATCAAGCGCATATCTTGAGCATAGGCAGCATTATGACCCACCACAGATTCCATGCCGTGGATGACGGAACCCGATCCCAAAAACATCATGGCTTTGAAGTAGGCATGGGTCATCAGGTGAAACAAGCCAGCGCTGTAGCCACCCACGCCCATCGCCATGACCATGTAGCCCAACTGAGACATGGTGGAGTATGCCAAACCCTTTTTGATGTCCATTTGGGTAATGGCGATCGTGGCTCCTAAAAAAGCCGTAACTCCGCCCGTCCAAGCAATCACCGTCATCGCGGTGGGAATGTTTTCAAATACAGGAAACATCCGCGCAATTAAGAACACACCTGCTGCCACCATCGTTGCGGCATGAATTAGCGCAGAAATGGGGGTTGGACCTTCCATCGCATCGGGTAGCCACACATGCAGCGGAAACTGCGCCGATTTTGCCACAGGACCCAAAAACACGAGAATGGCAAGCAATGCGGCGATTCCACCGCTGAGGGCACCGGATTGTACCAACTCTTGCAGGCGATCGCCAATCACTTCAAAATCAAAACTGCGGGTTGCCCAATACAAACCGAGGATACCCAGCAACAAGCCAAAGTCACCCACGCGGTTTGTCACAAACGCCTTTTGACATGCGTCTGCGGCAGCTTTGCGATCGTACCAAAAACCAATCAGCAGGTAGGAACACATCCCTACCAACTCCCAAAATATATAAATTTGCACCAGGTTAGGACTGATCACCAAACCCAGCATCGACGAGCTAAATAAACTCAAATAAGCATAGAACCGCACATAGCCTGGATCATGCGCCATGTAGCCATCGGTGTAAACCATCACCAAAAAGGCAACGGTGGTCACAATCACCAACATCAGTGCCGTCAGGTGGTCGATGGTGTACCCCATATCTAGGTGAAAATCACCTGCCGCTGCCCATTCAATCATCTGGGTGTAAGGAGCATGTCCGTTCAGTTGGCTCCACAACAGCCCAAAGGAGAGCGTCATTGCGGCTCCAATCATGAACACGACGAAACCAGCGGAAACCTGTCGCAGTCTACTCGTTAGCGTGCTAAAAGAAATGAGACCTAAACCGATAATCGTAGCGGCTGCCAATGGCAACACGGGAATCAGCCAAGCGTATTGATATATCGTTTCCATTCCTTATGTCCATGTAGAGTTCTTCACCAGTTTGGAAAAACCGTTTACATTGTGACACAAGCTCACGGATAAACTGTCAAGAGTAAACACAAGATTTCAGCATCTGCCCCAACTTAAGGAAATCTCCAGAGCAAAATTACCCACCAATTCACTTTGGCTGACTAGCATTATGTACAGTTTGAGCCAACCCGATTTAGCGATCGCCCCATTTCAAACCATTTCAAACCGCGATCGCTCAAGAGAATCCGCGATCGCAAAAGTTGAGCCAAGTTCCAAGCTAAGCATTAGACATTATCGGAAATAATGAAGCACTTCAAAGCAATACAAGAGAACCGTTCTAGCAATATTAAGCTTAGGCGGTTTT
>JBGTAZ010000285.1:0-16965 GCA_041749615.1 Leptolyngbyaceae cyanobacterium
TTCAACTTCTCGTAACCGTTCGCCTAACTCCTCAAGGCTTTCTTTGATTGCAATCGCACTGACTCCAGCCATCGTTCGACCTCATCTCTACTCCCCTTAGTTTATCTGATCTGTAGCTATCTTGATTTAATTTGGTATAACTTCGGGCAAGTAACCTCGATAAGCATAGTCTCGGATAAAGGTGCTGCGACCGCATTCCGAATTGCGACATTTGTAACGTTGCTTATTCTCCTCAGAACGACCGTTCTTAACCACGTTATTGCTTCCACAATCAGGACAAAGAACAGGTTCCAAAACCATGTTGTAATTTCAGGGATAAACGTCTGCCTGCATTCTCGCATTTCCACAGGTCTAGAACATGACCCGCAGGATTTGCAAACAAACAAGGTGTGTTTTGTCATTGTGATTAACTTGTTGAAAGCACTTTCGATCACTCAATAGATTTAATGTCCGCGATTGCCATTAAAACGTATCACTCATTCTTTAACTCAAGCCACAAATGTCTATTTCATCAATATCATTGACCGCTTTATGAATCTTGTATTGCTTGATTGGAGTTGACATCACCGCAATTACCGTTTCAATTGGCGGGCATCCGGGTTCCTTACAGGCAAGCTGATTGATAGAGATCGAGATGTCACTATCGACTTCTAGAATCCGGTAGACCCAGTTCTTGATATCCTGAACTTTCTCTGGATCGGCTTTGGGTTTGTTTTGGGAAAATAGATTCATGAGATGAGTTGATTAGAGCGAGTTATTAATCGAACAAACACGAGATAAACCAGAGTTAGAGCGATCGTCCAAATCGTTGTATTGATTAATTACAGCCATTTTCAGATGAATGTGCCACGCTTGCAAACTCTATAAGCCCCCTAAATCCCCCAATTCTGGGGGACTTTGGCTCTAGTTCCCCCCAGAATTGGGGGGCTAGGGGGGCGAAAACTGCTGTAAGTTATTTTTTCAGGCATTCCTGAAGAATGATGATCGACAATTAACCAGCGATCGCCCACTTTACGATAGACAAAGGTAAATCTTGCCTTCACTTCCGAGGGTTGTCCATCTTTGACCACTGCAAAGGTGTAAGTACCGGAGTTAACCGCCACATCACAATAAATCTGGATGTTTTGCTCCTCAATGCGACCATCGGGTTTGAGACTGAGAAACCGCTTAAAGTAATCTTCAATTTCAGGATGAGTGTGCCGCACTTTGTTAGAAACCGTGGGAACTAGAATCGCATCATTTGTATAGTTCTTCGCCACTTCACTGGGGTTGCCAGTTTGTAATGACTGATCCCATTGTTCAAATAACGCCGCAATATCGGCTTTTGTCACCGTTGGACAGTTTGTAGCGGCGTAGGCAGGGCTGCCAAAGAAGAGCACCCAGGCAAATAAGCCAATGACAATGAACGCGATTCGTTTCATAGCGTAATCACCTGATCGGGAGGATTACCAGCCAAAGCAGCGTATAGATCTGGGAAACAGCCCGCCGTTACTCCTTCAACAGTGCCTGTTGGTGTGCAGTGACCCGGTTCACCTTTTGCCAATCCTCTCGATAAAGCACAGCGAGTCTCCAAAAGAGAGGCTTCACCAACGCACATCATCATAATGTTCTTTTCTCTAGCAACCGTGGCGAGTCGTTCTCCGATCGCACTCCCTTGATGCAAACAGTAAGTATTGCCATCAAACAAGAACATCCCGACGACTTCTGCGCCGTGATTGCCCTCTTCCAACTGCGGCAAAATCATTTGCCCCAACTTGTAGTCTGCGGTATGTCCAGATGTGCTGAAAATGTAAGCAACTTTCATGTTTCTCCTTATCTAAATTTGCTGTTTGTTAATAATTGTCTGCTGCATTTTTTCCTGTAGTTCAGATAACGTTAACGCTCCCAGTTCTCCTGACTGGCGAGTTCGCACACTCAAGGTTTGATTTTCCACTTCGCGTTTACCAATGACTGCAACGACGGGAATTTTTGCCAGTTCTGCCGTGCGAATTTGTTTCCCCAAGCGATCGCCACTGTGATCCACCTCCACTCGATAGCCCAGTTGTTTGAGTTGTAGGGCGATCGCGGCTGCATACTCTCGTTGATCATCGCTAACGGGCAACAGCCGCACCTGCACTGGAGCCAGCCACAGGGGAAAATCTCCAGCAAAGTTCTCAATCAAAATGCCAAAGAAGCGTTCTAGTGAGCCGAAAATGGCGCGGTGAATCATGATGGGACGCTGACGAGAACCATCCGCCGCCACGTATTCCATATCAAATCGTTCGGGCAAGTTGAAATCGACTTGAATTGTAGAGCATTGCCACTGACGGGCGATCGCGTCTCTAATTTTGATGTCAATCTTTGGACCGTAAAATGCGCCGCCGCCTTCATCAGTCACGTAAGCCCAGTTTTTGCGCTCTAAGGCTTGCACTAACGCATCGGTTGCTAACTGCCAAATATCGTCCGTTCCAACCGACTTGGCAGGGCGAGTCGAAAGATACACCTCGTACTCGGTAAAGCCAAAGTCAGAGAGGATTTCCTCGGTCAAATTCAACACCCCCAAAATCTCATCTGCCACCTGTTCTGGCAAACAGAAAATGTGAGCATCATCTTGAGTACCCGCATTAAGCCGTGCAGTGCCCCCGATCGCTCATAGCGGTAGACCGTGCCTAATTCTGCCCAGCGAATCGGCAGTTCCCGATACGAGTGCAAATGGTTCTGATAGGTCAACACATGGAACGGGCAGTTCATCGGCTTTAGTTGATACTGCTGTGCCTCAATCTCCATCTGGTCAAACATATTCTCGCGGTAAAAGTCGAAGTGCCCCGATGTTTTCCAGAGATCGAGATTGGCAATATGGGGTGTGTAGAGCAGTTCATAGCCTGCGTCTAAATGAGCCTTTCGCCAATAGTCTTCAATGATCAGGCGCATCCTGGCTCCCTTGGGATGCCAAAAGACCAATCCCCCGCCTGCATCATCTTGAATACTGAAGAGATCCAGGTCTTGTCCCAATTTGCGATGGTCGCGCCGCTTTGCTTCTTCTTTTTGAGTCAGGTAAGCCTGTAGCTGTTCGGCAGTTTCCCAGGCGGTGCCGTAGATGCGCTGCAACTGAGGCTTAGTTTCATCACCGCGCCAGTAGGCTCCGGCAACGCTCTCTAGCACAAACGCCTTGGGGTTGATTTCGCCCGTGTAGTTGAGGTGAGGACCCGCACACAAATCCCACCAGCAATCCTTGCCGATCGCTTTTTGCGTCAGGGTGTTGGCAGCGATGTGAAATAAAGAAGGCTCTGATATGCCTTGCAGGATATCCAGACAGCCGATCGCGTAACGGGTAATCGGCTCATCGACGAGTATGCTATCGAGGATTTCTAGCTTGTAGGGTTCGTTGAGTTGCTCAATTTCTGCCCGAATCTGCGCTCGGTCAACGACTTCTCGAATGATGGGCAGATTGGTGTGGATAATCCGTCGCATCTCAGCTTCAATTTGGGTCAGGTCGTCGGGAGTGAAGGGAGTTTGGCGGTCAAAGTCGTAGTAGAAGCCCGTTTCTGTCCAGGGTCCAATGGTCACTTTGGTTTCTGGAAACAACGCCTGCACTGCCATTGCCAGCACATGAGCGCAAGTGTGACGAATCCGCAGCAGCGTTTCGGCGCTAGTTTGATTGGAATGGGATTGAAGGACAGAACTGATCATAGTGGGTTGAAATGATAATCATTCTCATATTATGATAGTTCAGGTTGCATCAAAAAACTGACCTCCATCAACAAGAGAAGGCTAATTTTGCTGAATAGTGCCTGCCACAGACATTGCCGCCTTTGGAAAATCTCCATGTTCTTGCTGACAACAGGGTTGTTGACTGGCTTACAGACGCTATCTGTTCAAGCTCAGACGGGTAAGCCCAAGGTGGTTGTTACCACTAGCATTCTTTGCGACATCACCAAACAAATCGCTCAGAACACCATTGACTTGCAATGCCTGCTTCAACCGGGATCTGACCCACATCTTTATTCACCCAAACCGCAAGACCGCAAAGCGATCGAAATCGCAAAACTGATTCTCTACGCAGGCTACAACTTTGAACCCGATTTGATTCGGATCATTCAGTCAAGCTCCAATCAAGCGCCCAAAGTTGCAGTGAGTGAAAAAGCTGTGCCCAACCCGATTACCGCTGGACACACGCACAATCACGGATCTGGGCATAGCCATGGACATGGCAGCAATGCCCCTGATCCCCATGTGTTTCATAGTGCGGAGAATGGCGCAAAAATGGTTACAGTGGTTACTCAACAGTTGACAAAGCTCCAACCTGCTCAAGCCAATCGCTATCAGGCAAATGCTAAGAAATTGACGAATGAGCTAGCGCAAATTCACACTTGGATTCGATCGCAAATTCAAACCATTTCGTTCAAACAACGGTGGATTATCACCACACACGATGCCTTTGAGTACTATGCCCGCACTTATAACTTGGGCATTGCTCCGACGCTGCAAGGCATCAGCACGGAGGAAAAGCCCACCGCTTTCCGGGTGGCTGGGTTAGTCGGAGAGATCAAAACACTGGGCGTTCCAGTCATTTTTGCGGAGATGACGGTGAATCCCAAATTGATCAATGCGGTGGCGAGAGAAGCCAAGGTGAAGGTGAGCGATCGCAAACTCTATGCCGATGGACTGGGTGCACCGGGTAGTAATGCCGACACGTATCCCAAGATGCTGATTGCAAACACTCAAGCGATCGTGGCTGGGCTGGGCGGCAAATATACCCCATTTCGGCTTACAGCAGGACGATGATGCTGTTCAATTTGTAGCGCGATCGCGGGTTCAACGGCTGTGGGCAACTTCTAATTTAGGGGGTTCGTCTGGAATACCAGGCGCGAATCAGAAGAGTTTGAAAAAACAATACAGGCGAGTCAAAGCCGCTCGATGCGATGATTGATTCGACGGTTTGCGGTGGCAGCAAGGCGACATCTTTGCCATAAGAAACGCGGAATTTTTCGACTTCCTCGACAGGCATTTCAGAGTATTTAAGCATCCGCAGCCAAACTTCAAGCAGGCTTTGATACTCTGAAGTAGACATATCGGCAACTAAATCAGAACTTACCAAATAGCCGTCAGGACGAAGCCGTGCGGCAATTTGACGAAAGAAATTACTCCGTTCGTCTGACTGCATAAAGAAATGAGAAACTAAAAGACAGGTTGCCGCATCGAAAGAGTCCGTTGCGGGAAGTGAATCGAGATAGCCTGCATGAAAAGTGCAGCGTGATGCGACACCATACCCTTCCGTTTTTTGGCGACAAATATCGAGCATTGGTGCCGCAGGCTCAACCGCAGTGAACCGCCATTGGGGAAAGTTTTGAGCAAGGTAGATCAGTTCCGCTCCAGTTCCCGCGCCAACACAGAGAATGTGTGCATTTGTGGGAAGCTCAGCCAGTATCATGTGCATCAGCAAATGAATTGCATCGCGCAGGGGAGCCAATTTAGCAAGCCGCTTGTCGTAGGCAGCAGCGCGCTCTTGGTCGAAAACAACCGCAGGTTCTTGGGTTTTCATAGAGAAAGCGAAAAGGTTGCGCTGTGATTTTACATCATTAAGAGTTGCACTAATATCAAAGCTAGGCGCAGCCGCCGGCATAATTTCAGCCGTTTGTTCGGCTAGTTTCTGAGCAATCGTAACCCGCTCAAAATCACCAGGACGGTCGATCCTTCATGCCCAACGACACCGAGGGGTAACGTGATATTGCCTGTAAAATTGACCGCAATCAGCAACAGGATAAAGCCGATCGCAAACCCGATATTTTGTTTAACCACGCGGTGCGATCGCCGTCCCAATCTCACCGCTGCCGCAATCTTCTCTAACCGATCGGACATCAACACAATATCAGCCGTTTCTAATGCCACATCACTTCCAGCAACGCCCATTGCAATCCCAACTGTGGCTTGCGCCAGCGCGGGCGCATCATTAATTCCATCCCCGACCATTGCCACCGTCTTGTATTGGGTTTGCAGTTGCCGAATGATGTGCAGCTTATCTTCTGGCAGTAGTTCGGCATAAACCTGATCGACTCCGACTGCGTTAGCAATGCTGTGAGCGGTGCGTGGGTTGTCGCCCGTCAGCATAATAATTTGCTCAATGCCCAATTTTTTAAGTTGCGCGATCGCCCGTGCTGCTTCAGGGCGGACTTGATCGGCGATCGCAATCACCCCGATCGCTTGCTGAGCTTGAGCCACCCAAACAACCGTTTTTCCATCTTGCTCTAGTGAATCCGCAACCTGCACCAGTGCGATCGGCAAATCCGCAATAGATTGCTGGATAAAATTAGCCGTGCCGACCCATATCGATTGCTTGCGCCAACTGCCTGCAATGCCTCGACCCGGATAGGACTGTACTTCTGTGGCGCGTGACCAGTCTAGATTCTGGGCGGCTTGAACGATCGCGGCTCCAATGGGATGCTCTGAGCTAGACTCCAAAGCGGCGGCAACTTGCAAAACGGCTGCTTCGGAAAATCCTGCGGCTGGAATCACCTGGCAAACTTGGAGTTGTCCGGTAGTAAGCGTTCCTGTTTTATCGAAGGCGATCGCCCGCACATTGCCAATCTCTTCTAACTGAGCACCGTTTTTGAACAAAATTCCCTGTCTTGCACCATTGGCGATGCCGGATAGCAATGTGGGCATAATCGCTGCCACTAACGCACAGGGCGACGCGACGACTAGAAAAATCAATGCCCGATAAATCGTTGTTTCCCAACTCCAGTTCAGCAGAAAGGGTGGCAGCACTGCTAGCAATAGTCCAGCTACGACAATGACGCGAGCATAGCTATGTTCAAATCGTTCAATAAATTGTTGGGAAGGCGGTGTCTCTGTTTGTGCCTGCTCCACTAAGCGAATCACCCGTCGCAATAGACTACTCTCTGGCGATTGATGGACTTTGAGGATTAAAGCACCATTGGCGTTAAGTGTTCCGGCGAAGACCTCATCTCCGATCGCCTTTTCTACCGGAATCGATTCTCCAGTAATTGCGGCTTGATTCACCGTGCTAAATCCTTCCAGAATCAATCCATCCGTTGGAATCAACTCTCCGGGCTTAACTACAATTTGATCGCCCAACTCTAACTGATCAATGGGAACGGATACTTCTCTGCCCGATCTCAACACTTGTGCCGTGTCAGAAGTCAGACTCATCAAGCTGCGAATGCTGCGATCGGTGCGATCTAGGGCATATTTTTCCAACGCTCCACTGATTGCAAAGATCAAAATCAATGCCGCCCCATCAACGATCAAATAGTATTCTCGTCGCCACAAGCCCAGTCCTGCGGCTCCCAGGGCTGCCACAATCATTAGCAGATCAACATCCAGTTCTTTTTCTTGGAACAGCGTGGTTAGACCTTCACGAGCGCTTTCGTAGCCTCCCACCACATAAGCCGCAGGCAGAATCAGCAGCGCCAGTCCCATCCAGCCTAGGTGGAGCGCCAGCCAGCCCAGCAGGAGCAAGCCGCCACAAAGAAGAGCCGCAAACGCCTCTGAGTATTTTTGGGCAAGTTGGGGGAGCCGCGATGGGTAAAGCATGAGTCGTGAGTGAGGGAACTCTCCTACGCTAAACCTTGACATCACTGTTAATGTCAAGCGGTTGCTATGATCCAGTTGCGGTAGGATAAAGATTACTCATTACCCACGAGCCACTTCTCATGCTAGTCACCTCTCCTGACTACCTCATCTCCTGGGAAAAGCTGCCAGATAATTTTCGCTTGCCCAATGATCCTGTGGACAACATTAACCAGCCCTCCTTAGCCGCCGCGTTGACCGAGAGTTTGCAAATTGCCCAGCGTTTGGGCGATCGCAGCTTGACTCCAACCAATTACGGCATCTGTGCAACGGTCAACAGCAAAATTGTGGTGAAAGCACCCGATTGGGCTTATATCCCAACCATTACCGTGCCGCGCTCAGAAGTGGTGCGTAGCTATACCCCCCAACTTCAAGGCGATATTCCGACCGTGGTGCTGGAATTTTTATCCGACACAGACGGCAGCGAATACTCCGTCAAGGAAACTTACCCACCCGGAAAATTCTTTTACTACGAACAGATTCTGCAAGTGCCCAACTATGGCATTTTTGAACCAGCAGATGGAATTCTGGAGTTCTATCGCCTCACCGACAAAAAGCGGTATCACCTGGAATCTGCAAATGAGCAGAGTCGCTTTTGGATACCCGAAATGCAGCTTTTTCTGGGAGTCTGGCAGGGTATCCGGGAAAATCGGGATGGCTACTGGTTGCGCTGGTGGGATGAACAGGGAAATTTACTCTTGTGGGGCACAGAACAAGTTGAACAGGAACGCCAACGAACCGAGCGGCTAGCCTCTCAACTGCGCGCCGCTGGAATTGAGCCAGATTTATCGCCATGAATTCTCTTACCATCAAAGAACTGACGGATTCGGTGGGCAGCGACATCACTCCCCGCATGGTGCGGCATTATCACCAGTTGGGATTGATGCCTCAACCAGAGCGATCGCCTGGTAACTATCGCCTCTATACCAATCAGGATGTGCAACGACTGCAACGCATTGTGGCGCTGAAACAGCAGGGTTTTCAGTTGTCTCACATTCACAAATTGTTGGAAGCAGAGCCAGAGGCAGAACAAGCTACGTTGATGGCGCAGTTGCAGCAGCAATACCGCACGATCATTGGGCAAATCGCACAACTGCGGCAAACGGCATCTGCGCTAGAAGGGTTATTGGGACGCGATCGCCATTGCCAAACAACCCAAGCCGAAGTGCTTGCCCAACTCAAGCTGTTGGAAGTGGAAACGCAAGCGGGGTTGGGGGGATTGGAAAAATTGTGGTGCGGCTTGGATGCTCAAGTCCATGCTCACCCGGAAGCCTTTCAGGAATCGATTCAGCGATTGCTGCCTGACTTGTCAGAGCGATCAGAAATTGAGGTCGATTTACTTTCTAGCCTGGTGCTGGCGTGTGGCGATGTTAGTTTAGTGCAATTTGTACGCCTGGGAAACCAAGCCCTAACCGCTAGCCGCATCGCCTTTCAATCAGGTTGTCAGGTAGTAGTAGATGTGCCTACGGTGGGTGCCGCGATCGACCACACTCGATTGGCTCACTTGGGTTGTCCGGTGCAAACGCTGATCGACAATCCCCATATCACTAGTGCTGCTGAAGCGGAACAAGCCTTCTGGCAGAACCATGCCTGGAAAAACCGCTTGCAAGAGCTTCCAGCCGGATGTGTGATTGCGATCGGCTATGCACCCTCAGTCCTACTAGCAGTGTGTGAGGCAGTTCGCCAGGGTGGTCTTCAGCCTGCGCTCGTGATTGGGATGCCGATTGGCTTTAGTCATGCTCCGGCGGCGAAGCGTCAACTGATGGAGTCGGGTATTCCTTTTATCACGGTTGAAGGCACGTTAGGGGGTGGGCTACTCGCGGCTACGACACTGAATGCGCTGGTGGAATCGCTGCTCGAAAAGCCAGATTGTCACTGTTATTTGGGCAAGTGAACTTTAGGCAAGTGAACTTTAGGCAAGTGAACTACTTTGGCTGAAAGGCAGCATATTGACCGCCTAACCCTTGAACGATCGCCCGCGTATTGGAAATTAGCATATTGGCATAAGTATCGCCCTCACTGCCTGCTTCGCCCAAACCATCAGCAAACAATTCTCGATCTGACAGTTTCACGTTCGCCTCTTTTGCCACGGTTTCAATCAGCTTAGGATTAGCAGACACTTCCGCAAAAATGGTCGGCACGCGATTGGCTTTAATCTCCTCCGTCAATTCTTTCACCCGTGCAGCAGTAGGCTTTTCATCAGTGCTGATGCCCTGTAATGCCCCTTCAACTGGAATATTGTATGCGGCAGAGTAATACCCAAGAGCATCATGGGTGGTCACCAGTTTGCGTGAGTTTGCGGGAATCGTAGCGATTTGAGACTTAATCCAGCCATCGACCTGAGTTAATTTTGCAGTCAAAGCTTGAGCATTTTTAGCATAGAGATCTGCATTTGCCGGAGCCGCTTTCGTTAGGTTCGTTTGAATCACTTTTACCATCTCAACTCCATTCTGAGCATCATGCCAGATATGCGGGTTGGGTTCTGCGGCTTCCGCCTGCTTTTCGCCTTCCGTATGTTTCTCACCTTCCGCATGTTCACCGTGGGCATGGTCATGCCCACCCATCAGAGGCTTAGGAACCGCTAATTCACCCACTGCCACTTTGGTTGCGGGATTTGAGGAGGCTTTGATCAACTTGATCAAGCTGGGTTCAAAGTCATAGCCAGAGTAAAGTACAAGTTGGGCATTTTCGATCGCTTTGCGATCGTCAGGAGTCGGCTCATAGACGTGGGGATCGGTTCCGGCTTTGACGAGGCAGGTTAAGTCGATCGTCTCGGCAGCAATAGTTTTGGTTAAATCACAGAGAACGCTGCTGGTGGCAACCACTTTCAAAGTTGGGCTAGTCGCAGCGGTATTAGTAGGAGCGGCTGGGCTTGTTTGGCTGGTGGGCGCGGATGGAGTGCAGGCGCTGAGGATACCAACAGTCAAGGCGAGTAGTGGACTGCCCCAAGTTCGACGACGCTGAATAGGCATGATGTTTTAATCTCTAAATCCCTTTGTAAGCCTATAATGATAACCGTTCTCATTACAGGCTTTCATGTTAGAGGTTCAGCAGCTTACTGTCAATTATCGGGGGGTGCGCGGACTGGAGACAGTGAGTTTTCAGGTGAATCCGGGGCAACTGGTGGGTATCATTGGCCCGAATGGAGCCGGCAAAAGCACGCTGCTCAAAGCGTTGCTGGGCTTGGTGCCTACGGCGGGCGGTGTGGTTCGCTATTGCACCTGCCCACTCCATCAGCAGTTAGAGCGGGTATCCTATATTCCGCAGCGATCGCAAATTGACTGGGATTATCCGATTACGGTCTGGAACGTGGTGATGATGGCGCGGACTCGTCAGTTAGGCTGGTTCCGCAGTCCGGGTCGAGCCGCAAAAGCCATTGTAAAAGCATCATTAGAGCGAGTTGAGATGTTCAATCTGCGCGATCGCCGCATTGGTCAACTCTCTGGAGGACAGCAGCAGCGAGTCTTTCTAGCCCGTGCTTTGGCGCAACAAGCCGATCTATTCTTGTTTGATGAACCCTTTACAGGTGTCGATAAAAACACCGAAGCCATTATGCTAGAGGTGTTTGAGGAGTTGCGATCTCAGGGTAAAATTCTCCTCCTCAGCACGCACGAATGGGGACAATCGCTCAATCAACTCGATCGCTTGTTGTTACTCAATCAATCTCTGATTGCCGATGGCTCACCGCAGCAGGTGATGACTCCCGAAAATCTGCATCAAGCTTACGGCACTCATCTAGGAAATCCATTGCATCAAGATTTAGAGACGACGTTCTTTTGTTAAATTCTTTACTCACCCATGCTCGACTTTCTCCTAGAACCCCTCAACTACGAATTCATGCGACACGCGATCGCCATTGGCGTGTTAGTTGGCATTCTGTGCCCGGTGGTCGGCAGTTACTTGATTGTGCAGCGGATGGCATTGCTAGGAGATGTGATCGCCCACTGCGTCTTACCCGGATTATCAATTTCTTTCTTTCTTGGGATTGATATTCTGATCGGTGCCTTTGCCTCTGGGATTTTGGGCGCTTTTCTGATTGCCTGGATTCGCTCTCAAACCAGAGTGAAGGTTGATGCGGCGATGGCGCTGACCTTTTCGACTTTTTTCGCCCTGGGTGTCACATTGATTACGGTGCTGAAAAACAAGCTCGACCTCGATAGCTTCCTGTTTGGCGATATTCTGGGCGTGACACCCCACGACATTCAGCGCACCTTTATCATCGCCGCTTTGATTCTGCTGGCAGTCAAACTGTTCTACAAAGAATTGTTGTTTTATACCTTTGATAAAACGGGCGCGCAGGCGATCGGCTTACCGATTAATACCCTTTACTTCGGCTTCATGGCAGCCATCACGCTCACCATAATCGCCAGTATGCAGGCAGTGGGCGTGATTTTGGTGATTTCTTTATTGATCGGTCCAGCATTGACTGCCTATTTGCTGGTCAAAGAACTGCATCAAATGATGATCGTAGGTGCGGTTATAGGCGCGATCTCCAGTATTTCTGGTGTCTACCTCAGCTATTACCAGAATTTGCCTTCGGGTCCGGCGATCGTGTTGGTGTCTTCTAGCTTGTTTTTACTAGCACTGCTGTTCAGCCCCTCTCAAGGAATTTTGACTCGACCCACTCAGGCAGAACCATCCATCCGTTTAAGCAGCCGATTCAAATTTCTTAGACGCAACGACTAATCGACAGCGTTTTGACTGATGAACGCTTGAATGGAGGTGAGCGATCGCTCAATCAAACTCATCTCTCTAGAATCCAGGCAAACGACTCTGTAGCAGGTGCTCCGCCTTGATACATTGTGTGCAGCCGCACCCTGTCAGAATAAGAGGCTGATCAGACCTCAGATTTGCAGCTGCTAAACTAGGGTGATTGACAGCCATCTGCGCCGCATTCACTTGCGGCACTTGCAAGAAGCTAGCAGGCTCAACCGCATATACAGAAGCACTTCCTATCAACATCGACGTTAGAACAGGGGAACAAGCAAGCAGAATCAATTTTGCGAGATTCATACGTTAGTCACTGGAGGTGTTGGTTATAATCCAGACACTCTAACCTGTCTAAAGGTTTTCTGTCACTCTAGCAACGACTCCACTTCCAACAAGACAGTGAATCTGAAACCCGTAAAGATTATAGCTGCCAATATATGAATAGCTGTTCATGTGTTAGGATGTTTGCAGAACTGAAAGGAGTCAATCTATGTCTACTGTGACTCAAATGAAATGTGCCTGCGAATCCTGTCTGTGTGTGGTGTCGCTATCGGATGCTGTGATGAAAGAGGATAAGCCTTATTGCGGTGAAGCTTGTGCCAATGGTCATCCTGCGGGTCAAGGCTGCGGTCACACAGGCTGTACTTGCGACGCTTAATTTTTCCGACGCAGTTTACTAATGCCAGACAATTCGGCTGAAGAAGTCATTACCGAATTTGAGAATGGGGAAGATGTTTGTTGTGAGCTTCCCCATGAAAATTACTCTGACTCCGCTAACCCGATTCAAACTGACACCCTAGGCGATCGTTCCAGGCGATCGTTGAGCATTTGGATGAGACGGTATGAAACTGTATTGAGTTTAGCCAAAGCCTTTTCCTCGCATGACTTGTGACCAAATCAGCAGTTCGCCATTTTGTCCACCGGCTGCCAGTTGCTGCCCTTGCGGGTGCCAAGATAGACAGGAAAAGCCGTTGGGTGCGCCATTGAGAACTTGAGTCTGGCGTTTTGCTTTTTGCCATAAACAGACCCAACCGTCTGCTGCTGCTGAAGCGAGTAAAAGGCTGTTCGGTTGAAACTGAATCGCCTCCACGGTTGCTTCATGCCCTGCTAGAACACGCCCTTCCCAACCCAACGATTCGTCTTCCTGTTTCTCCCAAACGACAATTCCTTCGGCACTGGATGAAGCCAGCAATGAGGCACCTGCTGTGGTTGTCACATTTGACCATGAGAGTTGACGAATTTTACCGGGAAAACCGCTCATGACCCAAGGCAAAAGCGGTTTATCTGTCGCTCTTGCCGGAGAAACCGCTTTTGAAGGGGGATTATCCCACTCCAGTACGGTGATGGTGCGATCGAGATTTCCAGAGGCAATGTATTTGCCATCGGGTGACCAGGCGATCGCTACACTTGCTGAAGGAATCGCCAGCAAATACGGATCATCGTCCCAGTCTGCTGCCGTCCAGATTTTTACCCCTTGATACCCCGCAACGCTCAAGCGTTTTCCATCAGGATGCCAGGTAATATCTAGGGCAGAAGAGGTGTCGAAATTTAGCGTGGTAGCAATATCGCCTACTGTGGCATCCCAGACCTGCACGTATTTTCCTATGCTGAATGCCAGGAGATTCTGGGTGGGACTCCACGCCATGCGATCAACCCAAGCGGACGTATTTTTGACTGTGGCAATCAATTCAGGTAGGTCTAACTGCATCTGCCAGATCTTGACCTGTCCGTTTTGTCCGCCAACTGCCAAAAATTGTCCATCGTGGGAGAAAGCAAGACAGTCAACCGATCGCCCATTCGCTGCTTGTAAAGGCGTTTCCTGGAATGTTCCGGCTTGATAAAAAATCACTTCACCCGCAGCAGAACTTGCCGCCAAGGTTTTGCCATCGGGCGACCAAGCGATCGCCGTTACATAATCCGACAGCGTGCCTTGCCAGTGTGCCGCGAACTCACCCTGTTTCTTAGTCTTTAAACCAAACATGCCCGGAAATCCTCTCTCAGTTGAGCTTCATCCAAGTTGCGACCGATGAAGACGAGTTCATTCTTGCGCGTCTCATTCGATTTCCAGGGACGATCAGCTCTGCCATCAAACAGCATGTGAACGCCCTGAAAGACGAAGCGCTGATCTTCGCCTGCGATCGTCAAAATCCCTTTCATCCGAAAAATATCAGGTCCTTGAGTTTGCAGCAGATGACCCAGCCATTCGTTGAGCTTGTTGCCGTCTACTTCACCTGCTTCGACGATCGCCACAGAACCCACCGTTTCATCATGTTCATGCGCCGTTTCGTTCAAAAACTCCGGGTCGATTTCCAAAGCACGATTTAGGTCAAACGCACCGATTCCTAGCAGCGCATCCATTTCCAGTTCGGCATTGCGGGTGCGGTAGATTTTGGCAAGGGCATTCATGCTGCGAATCCGCCGCTCTAATTCATCTAACTCCTCCGGCGTAACCAAATCGGTCTTGTTGAGCAACACCACATCCGCAAAGGCAATCTGTTCCTGCGCTTCCTCAGCTTCCCAGTGTTGATGAATGTGTTTGGCATCCACGACTGTTACCACAGAGTCGAGATTGGTTTGCGCCTGCACATCTTCATCCATAAAGAAAGTCTGAATCACCGGAGCCGGATCAGCCAAGCCCGTTGTTTCAATCACCAGATGGTCGAACTTGTCGCGCCGTTTCATCAAGTTGCCAATGATCCGAATCAGGTCGCCCCGCACAGTACAGCAGATGCAGCCGTTATTCATCTCGAAGATTTCTTCGTCTGCGTTGATGATGAGTTGGTGATCAATACCGACATCACCGAACTCATTGACGATTACGGCGACCTTTTTGCCATGTTCATAGGTGAGAATCCGATTCAGCAAAGTGGTTTTGCCCGCACCTAGGTAGCCTGTGAGCAGGGTTACAGGAACCGAATCGACTGTTGCCATGTTGACCATATCTCGATCGCCCACTGTGTTTAGGAACGATAATCATTATCGCTTATAATTCATCATCCGGCTGAGAACGTTAATTGCTTCGCAGAGCTTTACATCTTTTCTGAACGGAACACGGAGCTAATGACCCAAAAACGGCAAAATCGCTTCTGAAACTTCAGCCGCATACTCTTCGTGCAGTCCTAAGGTGCCAGGAAAACGCTTGATCTGCACTCCTGGCAACTCAGCCAACGCCTCCATCTCTGCCTTGGATTTGGGTGGCGCTTGTTCACCAATCACCACCATCACTGGAATCGTCAACGACTGAAACCAGGTAAGAAACTCATCTCGATTTCCCGCAGGGTCTAAAGCTCCTGTGACAAAGGCAGCAGGGGCAAATCTGGCTCCTGGTTGCTGGGTAATTTGATGCTTGCGATCGATAAATTCGGGAGTCAGTTTAGTGGCATCGGTATAGACATGCCGACGGTACATCCAACTGAGAAACGAGGGAGTGGTGTTGAGTTTGTAGAGAAACTGACCCAGAAGGGGCGATCGCACCAGTTCTCTTACCATTCCAGCAATCGATGCGGATGCTCCCATCGTCGGCAAGGGACCGCGCCAGGTAGGAGCCACCAGCGCGATTTTCGACCAGAGGGCGGGTTGTTGTGCTGTCAATTGCATCACGTAACCAGCAGCATGTCCGGCGGCAACGACGGCAATAGGTACATCAAAGACTTCACTGATAAAATCCTGCAACAGAGTACGGTAGAGCAATCGCTGATAATCTAACCCTGGACGAGCAGACTGCCCAAAGCCTAGCCAGTCGATCGCAACGACTTGAAAGTGAGGTGCCAATCGTTCTGCTAGACCCCGCATTTCTTCGCGTGTGGAAACGGTACTGAAAGCGGGTAGAAGCAGCACAGGTGATCCTTGCCCTAGAGTTTCATATGCGATGGGATAAGTCTGCCCCTGGTAGCTCCACAAAAATTGTTGCACCGATCCACCGATGCCAAACTGGGTTGAAGGAGCAATTGTTCTTTGTTGAGATATCGTCATGGCTTTGAATCCAACACGGTGCTGATCGCTATTTGGGGCTTGGTTTGAGAGAATAAATTCATTGCGTCGCCCCCTCACTCTAAAAAGAAAAACTTGGCTGAATTCTCATCGACAGGCGCATGATTTTGATAGTACTCTGCTAACTCCGTTGGGCTAATCGCGTTTTGGGATGGATCGTCAAAAAACGCTTTCACTTTCATATAGCGCCGTAGTCCCATTGCTCCTGCATCATCTCGTGTCGCGTCCTTAAAGTCTTCGGGAAAGGTTTCACTCACCTTGAGCCATGCCTCGATCAAAATGTCTTCAATCTCTGGACTTGGCGCTAAATCCATCAGCGATTCCAGGTTTGACAAAATTTCAATGGTTTGGAGAAGTTGCGAGGTTCGTTCAGCATCAGGATTTGCCATATTCAGGTTCCTGTTTGATAGAGAGAAAGAAGACGCGATCGCACGAGAAGACAATGCTGGCATCAAGACAAACGTTAGCGCAACATCAACGCCACTTCTTTGGCAAAGTAAGTCAAGATCAAGTCGGCTCCGGCGCGCTTCATGCTGGTCAACGTTTCTAGAATCACTTTCTTTTCGTCAATCCAACCTTGTGCCGCAGCGGCTTTGATCATGGCATACTCTCCGCTGACGTTATAAGCCGCCACGGGTAAATTCGTATGCTGTTTAATTTGACAGATGATATCCAGGTAAGCTAAGGCAGGCTTCA
>JBGTAZ010000286.1:0-5775 GCA_041749615.1 Leptolyngbyaceae cyanobacterium
GTTAAATTTCCATTTCGATTTTCAATGCCTCGAATCGGAATTGATGTTAGATTAGAGTCACCGTTGACTCGACGACATCTTGCGGATAAAGTTGTTCTGTTAACCTGAATATTTCGACAGGAATTTTGATAATTACTAGAATCAGTCGCATCTGAAAGGTAGGTTAAATTTCCATTTCGATTTTCAATGCCTCGAATCGGAATTGATGTTAGATTAGAGTCACCGTTGACTCGACGACATCTTGCGGATAAAGTTGTTCTGTTAACCTGAATATTTCGACAGGAATTTTGATAATTACTAGGAGATGTGGAGTCGGCTATAGCATGATCGGGGATTGCCACCAGCATTGCACTACAAGTAATAAGAATTAGTGAACTTGACAGCCGATCTAGTTTTGGGAAGTAAGACATAAGTGTTCTCCGGTGGTAACTAAAGCTTGATTTTTAGAAGTGGGAATAAAGGACGCTGGGGAAATCGTCGGGACGATCTCGACAGACTTCAATCCTGCCGATCAATCGGCAGGATTGAAGTCTGACTTGTATTTGGAGACTTTGTTTGTCCCAAGCCTTGTAACTAGTTGTTTTGATTATTCAACTTTTACTCGATTTACACCACTCAAGATCCCCCAGTTAAGCTATTAACGGGATTCGTAATTGACACGCTCTGTGCCCAGGTATAGGCCAGCAATATTGTCGCCCACTGGATAGGCTGTAACTCCAAACTGATAGATTCCGCGTTCACTAGGATTCTGTTGTGCTTGAAGGGTAATCGTTACTGACTGTCCTGGGGCGATCGGTCTTTCAAAGGGGATCAGCACACCTGGCTCTTGCTCACCGCCTACACTCACTAGCCGAAGTGATTGCTCCTGAGCCACTCGATCCCCAAGGTAGGCTCGGCTTTGATTATTTCCAAAGCTGATACTTTCTATCCCGTCTATTTGTGTCACTCTAACTGCTTGCAGCGATTGACTCGCATTTTTAGAAACTTTTATCGTAAATATATAGAGTGACGATCCGCCTGCTTCTGTATGGATTACAGATATTGGACCCAATCGGGGTGCTTTCTCAAAAGCGGTACCGATTTTATTCGTTTCCATCTCAGAGGTTGATTGGCTCAGACATGGCGTAAATAAGGCTCCGCCAACGACTAATGCACTTATGCCCATTGCCGAGGCAAGGAAGCTTCGATGTATTTCGTTTTTGAAGAACATAATTAACCTGATTTATTTTGATTTTGATTTTGATTTTGATTTTGATTTTATATTCTTCATTCTAAATTTTAAAATATGATTTGAACTCAGTCTAAATGAGTAGATCGCCAAGTATTTTAGAGATTATAAAAACTATAAATACTCAGCATTATTTAAGCACAATAATTCCACCTAAAAATTAGTAGAATGAGCGTATTTGTTTTGTTATACTAGTTTTATGTAATCGAATAATTATCCCATATATTTCCTATAAATTTTGGCTTATACCGCTCTCCAATTATTAAGTTAAGCCGGAGCATCTCCTTGAGATCTCATCACTGTCCCCGCGCGTACTTGACCATTTCCATCAGCGGCTAATTCATCCGATGGCGTCGGCTGCGGTGAGGGCGATGAACCTGAAGACGGCGGTTTAGGATGTTTTCCTTGGGGAAAATCTGTCAGATTCTTGACCACCACGTAAAGGACGGGCACTAAAAGCAGACTCGAAAAGGTAGAAACCAATAAACCACCAAACACCGCTGTGCCGAGTGACCAACGGCTAGCAGAGCCTGCCCCCGATGCCAACACTAAGGGAAGAAACCCAACTAGAGCAGCGATCGTGGTCATGAGAATCGGGCGGAGTCGCTGCTGGACAGCATGGAGTGCAGCCTGAGTGATTGTCATGCCCTGCTCCCGCGATTGGTTGGCAAATTCCACAATCAGAATCGCGTTCTTACTCGCAAGACCAATCAGCATGACGAGCGCCACCTGACAGTAAAGATCGTTGACTAATCCACGCAGGGATATAAATAGGAGCGCACCCAGAACGGCAAACGGTACGGTTAACAGAATAATAATGGGGTCAATATAGTTTTCATACTGCGCCGCCAAGATTAAAAACACAACCACAAGACCCAGACCAAAAAGCAAAAGGGCTTGCCCACCGGACTGGGTTTCTTCTCTAGAAAGTCCAGTCCAGTCATAGCCTAGACCCGGTTGCTCAATGGCGCTGTATATCTGCTTCATTGCTTGGATTGCCTGTCCAGAGCTATAGCCAGGGGCAGCACTGCCTTGAATTTTGATCGAGCGAAATAGGTTGAAGTGACTGATTGTTTGTGGGCCTGTAATGGGCGTTATTTTGGCAATTTCATTGAGGCGCACCATGCTGCCGCTACGGGAACGAACCTGGATTTGGCTGATTTTGTCGGGAGAGTCCCGAAATTGTTCATCTGCTTGGATGTAAACTCTGTAGCTGCGCTGAGAGAAGGTGAAATCGTTGACATATTGCCCACCCATGTAAGCGCCAAAGGTATTCATGGCCTGACCAAAATCGACATTAAGCGCCTGGAGGCGATCGCGGTCAATATCAATCTCATACTGCGGCGTGCTGGCAGTGAACTGGGTAAACACCCGACTCAATATCGGGTTCTGATTGGCTTTGACAATCATCTGTTGGGCGATCGCCAGAAATTGATCGATGCTGAGCTGCCCGTTAGTGCGGTCTTGAAGCTGGAACTCAAAGCCCCCTGTCACGCCATAGCCAGAGACAGCAGGCAGGTTAGAAGTGAAGATCAGCGCATCCTGATTTTGGCTCAATATGCCATTCATTCGCTGCACAATCCCCTTGACCGAATGTGCATCCCCTTGGCGCGCTTGCCAGTCCTTCAGCTTAAAGAAAAACGTGCCCTGATTCGGGCCATTGCCGCTTAGACCAAAGCCTGGAATGATAATAGATGTATCCATCTCAGGGACTTCTTTGGCAAGGGTTTGATAGACCGTCTGCGCTACCTTTTCGGTTGAGGCGAGGGAAACCCCATCAGGTGCCTGAATGAGTCCGACGATCACGCCCTGATCTTCTTCGGGTACAAAGCCATTGGGGACGGAAATATACACCAAAACTGTTGCCGCCAGTCCCAATACAAACACTCCCACCACAATCATCCGAATGTGAATCAGGAATTTGCTCAGACGCTCATATTGGGTGAGCAGCCCGCTAAAGCCCCGATTAAACTGCCGAAAGAACCACCCTAAAGGTCCCCGTCCTTCACCCTCAGCACGACGCAAGAAGAGTGCAGACATACTGGGGGTAAAGCTGAGGGCATTGAATAAGGAAATGGCGATCGAAAACATAATGATCAGCGCAAACTGCCGATACATAATGCCCGTCGCGCCTGGAAAGAACGACACTGGAATAAACACCGCAATAAGCACGAGAGACGTGGCAATGACTGCGCCGGAAAGTTCCTGCATCGCCTCAAAGGCCGCTTCCTGACGGCTTAAGCCTGTCTCCATTTTTGCCGTTATCCCCTCTACAACGATGATTGCATCGTCTACCACTAGACCCGTTGCTAGCACCAGGGCAAACATGGTCAATGTATTGAGTGAGAAGCCTAGCACATAGGCGATCGCCAAGGCTCCAATGAGCGAAACGGGAATGGCGACGGCTGGAATGATGGTTGCCCGCCAATCTTGTAGAAAGACGAAAATGACTAGCACCACGAGGGCGATCGCTTCAATAAGCGTCTTGACGACTTCTTCAATTGAGACTTCCACAAACTTGGTGGTGTCGTAGCAGATTACAGCCTTTAATCCGGGCGGAAAGGTTTTCTCTAGCGCTGCGATCTGTGCTTCTACCGCTTTAGCCGTATTCAGCGCATTACTACCTGGAAGCTGATAGATCAGCATTCCAAC
The DNA here is from genome assembly GCA_041749615.1 of Leptolyngbyaceae cyanobacterium. Classification (GTDB taxonomy): domain Bacteria; phylum Cyanobacteriota; class Cyanobacteriia; order Leptolyngbyales; family Leptolyngbyaceae; genus ULC077BIN1. The sequence continues at coordinate 3,881 of JBGTAZ010000286.1, forward strand.
GCCTGGTTTGCCCTGCACCAGTGCCGAAGTGGTGTAGCTCTTCGCGCCTAACTCGGCTCGCCCTACATCTTTGAGCTTGACCAGTGTGCCGTCAGCTTGAGTCTTAATCACCAGGTTCTCAAATTCGCTGATGTCTTTTAAGCGGCTATTAATCCGCAAGGGGTAATTCGATCTCTGACTCGTTTTAGTGGGTGCTTGACCAATCGATCCTGCTCCGACCTGAATATTCTGAGATGTCAAAGCATCGCTCACATCAGTTGCGGTTAAGCTTCGACTAGCTAGGGCGTTTGGGTCAAGCCATAGCCGCATTGCATACTGGCGTTCCCCAACCAGAGTGGCATCGCCCACACCTGGCACGCGCTTGATCGCATCGGTGACATATAGGTCAACATAGTTGCTCAAAAAGATATTGTCGTATTCGCTGTTTTCAGCATAGAAGCCATAGACCAGCAGAATACTGTTGGAGCGCGCCAGCGTTGTCACGCCCGTTTGCCGCACGGTCGCAGGCAGCGTGGGTTCGGCGATCACCGCTCGGTTCTGCACGTTAACCTGATTGATGTTGCGGTTACTGGCTGGGTCGAACAGGGTTGAAATGGAGCTAGAACCGTCATTCCCGCTGCTTGAAATCATGTACTGCATTCCTTCCACCCCGTTGATCTGTCGCTCAATCACGCCAGATACGGTGTCTTCAACGGTTTGAGCATCGGCACCAATCGAAACGGCGGTGGTTTGGATTTGAGTCGGAGCAATATCTGGCAGGTTGTTGATGGGCAGCAGAGGAATACAGATGCCCCCAATCAGCAAGATTAGCAGGGTGCAAACCGTTGACAAGACAGGTCGCTTAATAAAGCTGTCTGCAATCGACATGATGATTTGCTCCTATGATTCAGGTTGAATCGGTGCCTGATCTCGCAGTTTGAGAATATTAGACACCGCCAGTCGATCTCCAGCTTTAACACCGTCCAAAACCGGATAGCGATCATTCTGCACATCCCCCAGCTTCACGGGTTTTTGATGCACGACAAACTGTGGCTTTTCCTTTATCCTTTTTTCTTCCACCACGTAGACAAAATTCTGTCCGCCCATGCGAGTCACCGCTTGGGTTGGAATCAAAATTCCAGGCTGCTGGTTCCAAATAACGCGAGCACGCACATACTGTCCATCTCGCAATTTGCCATCGGCATTGCCAAAGCGAGCTTTTACCAAAATTGACTGGGCATCAGGATTCACCTGCGGCGAGATAAAGCTGAGTCCACCTGTGGTTAAACGTTTCCCCGTGTTGGGATCCAATAGCTCTACAGGTAAGCCGGAATGCAGTTGTGCCACATTGTTTGACGGCACTGAAATTCGCATATCTAGGACATCGTTTTTGATGATCGAGGTCAGATTTTGCGCTACGGTCACGTAATCACCCGCTTTGACGGACAAATCGCCCACCACGCCATCCATCGGTGCAACCACCAGCTTTTGGGTTAAGCTCACCTGCTTTGATGCCACTTCAGCCTGGGCTTGCTGCACGTTAGACTGCGCCTGGTTGATGCTGGCTTGGGCTGCGTTCACATCCTTTTGGGCGGCATTTAACGTGGAGATCGCCGTCTCCAAATTGTTGCGAACAATATCGAGCTGCTGTCGTGCCAGTGCGCCTTGACCCACCAATAGCTGGGTTCGGTTAAACTCCACTTTCTGTAACTTCACATCTGACGCTGCTTTCACGCTATCCGCTCGTTTTGCCTCAAGCTGCGCCTCAGCGGTGGCTACTCCAGCCCGATTCGAGTTGACGACCGCAATGGCACTGCTAACGTCGGCCTGAGTCTGATCCAAACTGAGGGAAAGAATCGGTGTTCCCTGGGTGACGCGATCGCCGCTGGCGACCAACACGCGATCAATACGTCCCT
>JBGTAZ010000287.1:0-3550 GCA_041749615.1 Leptolyngbyaceae cyanobacterium
TAACCCGAACAGGAGAAAAGTTGATATGCCAGTCGTTTCATTGGCTCAATTGTTAGAGTCTGGGGTTCACTTTGGGCACCAAACCCGTCGTTGGAATCCCAAAATGGATACCTACATTTACACGTCGCGCAACGGCGTTCATATCATTGATCTGGTGCAAACTGCCCAATTAATGGATCAAGCCTATAACTACGTGCGGACTGCCTCTGAGCAGGGTAAAAAGTTCTTGTTCATTGGCACCAAGCGCCAAGCTGCCGGAATCGTGGCACAAGAAGCGAGCCGCTGCGGCGCTTACTATGTGAACCAGCGCTGGTTGGGCGGAATGCTCACCAACTGGACGACCATCAAAACGCGCGTCGATCGCTTGAAAGATCTCGAACGTCGTGAAGCCACGGGTGGACTAGATTTGTTGCCTAAGAAGGAAGCGTCTGTCTTGCGCCGCGAACTAGAAAAGCTCCAGAAATACCTTGGTGGCATCAAAGCCATGCGCAAGGTGCCCGATATTGTGGTGATTGTGGATCAAAAACGAGAATACAACGCCGTTCAAGAGTGCCAAAAGCTCAACCTGCCCATTGTGTCGATGTTGGATACCAACTGTGACCCCGATGTGGTGGATATTCCCATTCCGGCGAACGATGATGCCATCCGGTCAATTAAGCTAATAGTGGGCAAGCTGGCAGATGCGATCTATGAAGGTCGGCATGGTCAGCTTGAAGCCGATGAAGAATACGATGATTATGACGGTGCTGATGGGGAGTATGACTATGAGGATAGCGATGCTTTCCCTGAGGAAACCGAAGAAACCGCACAGTAAATAGTGATGAGTGTTGAGTGATAAGTTTACAGACCCTAACTTGTCACTCATTGCTCATTCCTTTAGACAGCTAGGAGTAAGGGCAATGGCAGACATCTCAGCAAAACTGGTCAAAGAACTGCGCGAAAAAACGGGCGCAGGCATGATGGATTGTAAAAAAGCGCTCCAAGAAACGGAGGGCAATATTGAAAAGGCAAGCGAATGGCTGCGGAAGAAAGGAATTTCATCCGCTGAGAAAAAAGCTGGCAAAGTTGCTGCTGAAGGTCTGGTGGGTCAATACATCCACATTGGTGGACGAATTGGCGTATTGGTAGAAGTGAATTGCCAAACCGATTTCGTGGCTCGGAATGATGCTTTTAAAGCACTTGTTCAAAATATTGCCATGCAAATTGCGGCTTCCAAAGTGGAGTACGTCAAAATTAGTGACATTCCTGCCTCGATCGCAGACAAGGAAAAGGAAATTGAGATGGGTCGAGATGACCTGTCGGGCAAACCTGAGGCAATGAAAGAAAAAATTGTGCAGGGGCGCATTGAAAAGCGGTTGAAAGAATTGTGCTTGCTCGATCAGGCATATGTTAAAGATCAAAACATCACGATCGCAGAATTAGTGGCTCAGCATGTAGCGAGTTTGGGTGAAAACATTCAAGTTCGCCGCTTTGTTCGGTTTGAATTGGGCGAAGGAATTGAGAAGGAAGAAACCGATTTTGCAGCAGAGGTTGCTGCTCAAATGGGAGTTTCTACCGATGTAGAGAGCAAAGCGTCAGAAAAAGGCGCAGACACCGAAGCCTCTGAAACAACAGACGCAAGTGATGAGCCAAAGGATGACAAAAAGAAAGAGAGCAAGAAAGACGGCAAAAAAGGTAAAAAATAGTTGGCTTTTATAGAGCTAATTGGCTTAAATCAAACTTTAGGGGGAGTCCAATGGGTTCCCTCTATTTTTTGTTGAGGAATGGAGGGAACCCATTCAGGTAGAGTAGATATTTAGGCGTTTTATTAGCATCAATAAAGTCTTTTTAAAGTGTCGTTTGATTTAGAAAAAGGGTTTGGGATGTTCACGGCAATGACTGAAGATTTAACAATACTGACTGTTGCTTTTGGAGTTGGCTTGTTAGCGTGGGGATTTTTTCGCGCTAGACCCTTGGGGAAGGTGGGCATTTTTGCGTGGTTGCAGTCAGTGGTGCTGATGCTGCCTTGGTTGCTATTCCTTGGGCTTGCCGCTGCTGGGGTGATGCTAAATCTGGTGATTATGTTGCTGTTACTGGTGGTGTCCACTGGCGTTTACATTGGCTTGGGTGGTCAATCGCGATCGCTGAAACAAGCGGCAGCAGAGGCGAAACGAGTCAACGCGATCGCCCAAGCTGAGAATTTTGCTCAACCTGCATTAAACGATTCGCCCCAAACCGACCCTAGCCCTGCATCCCCTCAAGCAAGCTCAATGCCAGAAGCGGATACGGATGTTGTCCCGCTCCCGCCCGAAGATCTCAAAGCGATCCAAGGCATTTTTGGGATTGATACCTTTTTTGCAACAGAAACAATCCCTTATCAAGAAGGCGCAATCTTTCGCGGCAATCTTCGCGGAGACCCAGAAGTGGCTTACGCCAAACTGTCCGAAAGCTTAAAAACGCGATTGGGAGACACCTATCGTTTGTTTTTGGTCGAGAATCAGGATGACAAGCCCGTGATCATTGTCTTGCCAAGCAGTCGCGATCCCCAACCGCTTACCCTGTCGCAAAAACTGCTAGCAGGAACGTTGCTCATTTTTAGCGTCATCGCTTGCCTGGAGAGCGCAGGGTTAATGCTGGGATTCGACTTGTTTGAAAACCCTGCCAGAGTTGTGGAAACGATTCCTTTTGCTGCTGGCATTATCGGTATTTTGGCTGCCCACGAAATTGCCCATTGGGTGATTGCCGATCGCCACAATGTTCGCCTCAGCTTACCCTTCTTTATCCCCACTCTTCAAATTGGCTCATTTGGCGCTTTAACCAAGTTTCTCTCCCTCGTGCCCAATCGCAATGTTTTATTTGACGTGGCATTTGCGGGACCTGCCGCCGGGGGGTGCCTCTCATTCCTGGTGCTGCTGTTTGGCTTACTGCTCTCCCACAAAGGCAGTCTATTTCAACTGCCTTCGGAATTTTTTCAGGGTTCCATTTTAGTAGGCACGTTGGCACGAGTAGTGTTGCAAGAACCCTTAAAACAACCCATTGTTGATGTTCACCCATTCGTTGTTTTAGGGTGGCTAGGATTGGTGATTACGGCACTCAATCTGCTGCCTGCCGGACAGTTGGATGGCGGACGGATTGTGCAAGCAGTCTATGGGCGCAAAGTTGCTTCCCGAACGACCTTTGGGGTTTTGATTGTGCTGGGATTAGCTTCTTTTGTAAATCCGTTGGCATTTTATTGGGCGCTGATTCTGCTATTTGTCCAACGTGATTTGGAGCGTCCCTGTTTGAATGAACTGACCGAGCCAGATGATGCGAGAGCCGCGTTGTGTTTACTGGCGCTATTTTTGATGATCATTACCTTGCTGCCCCTAACCCCCAGTTTGGCAGGACGCTTAGGCATCGGCATGTAAACCTTGGCATTGTATGGCTCTGCACCTGCTTCACGAACTAAACCGTTTGGAGCACAGACGTTAATTCTTGAGTTGATTCATTCGAGACTTGAAAAACTACGCTAGTTGGCTGGGTCAGTTGCTCTTCCTGCGCCGCAGGAGGCTCAACCGTCGCAACGACCACT
>JBGTAZ010000288.1:0-6745 GCA_041749615.1 Leptolyngbyaceae cyanobacterium
TGACCCTGAAGCATCGACTTTGACAGATTAATTGCCGATCGAAGAACAGGCTTATCATACCTACGACATATTTTTAGAAACGCACGGCGAAGTCCTAAAAACTCAACCTGTTCCCCAAGTTGCTGTCAATTATTACCGAGATGGAGACCTTTATATGTTTGACGAGTTCCAGACTTCGATACGATCTGGGTCGTGTCGTCCAACAGTAGACAACCTTTACGATGTATTTGTTAACGTCTGGGATGACGAAGGGGCACACGTCAAAACGATAATTGCTTGTCAGCAGCCACAAGCACTACGAACGTTTACAAGTCCTCATAGCGATCGAGACTGCCGAGACCGCTCTGATTGTTGCTGAAGAGATTAAAGTGTGAGCGATGGAATTGGTCTGTTGAACTTTTAGCAGGAGAATGGTGATGTTAGATATTGATGAGATGGGACAATCAGAAATACAGGGTTTCCTAAAGGAGGTAGGGTATGGTCATCTGGGCTTCATTCACGAAGGAAAACCCTACGTGATGCCAATGCACTATTATCTCGAAGATGCAGATATCTACCTGTTTACAACCAAAGGCATGAAGACTCATGACCTGAGCGCAAATCCAGCGGTCTGTTTGCAGGTTGAAAAAATTGATGATCCGCTTCATTGGCGAAGCGTTATTGTCACAGGTCAAGCAGAGCAGCTAACAGAGCAGCCAGACATCGATCATGCGCGGCAATTTATCCAAAAGCAAAATCCGACGCTTTCACCGGCGATCAACCGAACCTGGATTGATGTTTGGGGGCGATCGGAAGTAGTCGTAATCTACCGCATCCGTCCCAGCGAAATGAGCGGGCGGACGACTAATGGGATCAGCAGTCATGAAGCTTAGAAATATTAGAGTTGTTTTATACGCCTCTGATAGGACTCAACCCTACCCAGTAAACTCCATTCCTAAACCGCCACGACACTGGGGTTAGAAGAATTTGCTTCCAGTTCTTGATTATGCATCCAGGGTTGACCATCCAGTGCCATCTGTTCGATCACACTGGCAAGACGCAGCGCTTTCAATGCTTGCTCACCACCTACCGACGGCTGATCGCCACCCCGAACGCAGCTCACAAAATGCTCTAGTTCGGCGTGCAGCGGTTCAATGTTGCTGGTATGCACTTTTTCAATCAAGCCATCTTGCCGATACAACACTTGACCATACTCAGTCATGTAGTTTGCGGTAGTTTGACGATGAATCAAGATTTCATTATTCAGAAAATTGGCTTCGGTCAACGAGTTTTTACAGTGGGCAGCGATCCGGCGAATTTTGCGATGGGTGACCTTGCTGGCGGTCAGCGTTGCCACAATGCCGTTGGCAAAATTCAGCGTAGCAGTCACATAATCCAAATAGCTAGAACCGCCTGATCCCCGACTGCCGCTGGCGGTTAGCTTGACCACGGGAGCCGCTGCCAGTTCCAGCAAAAGATCAATGTCATGGATCATCAGGTCGAGAACTACAGACACATCGTTGGCGCGATCGCTGTAGGGACTCATGCGATGGGCTTCTAACGCCAATAGTTCTTCCGTTTTCAACACCTTGCTGAGTTCTTGAAACGCCGGGTTAAAGCGCTCAATGTGCCCCACCTGAAGAATACATTGCGATTCTGCGGCGGCATTCACCAATGATTCTGCTTCGATAATGCTGGCGGCGATCGGTTTTTCAATCAACACATGCACCCCTGCCTGTAGACAGGCTAGCCCCACGGTATGGTGAAGCCTGGTGGGCACCGCGACACAAACGGCATCAATATGAGGCAATAAATCGCGATAGTCTTCAAAAAAACGAACTCGATACTTGCTGGCGGTATCAATGCCGCGCTCCATGTTAATGTCAGAGACCCCGACCAACTCAACATCCTTCAGCATACTGAGGACACGAGTATGGTGCTGCCCCATATTGCCGACTCCAACCACTCCAACACGAATCGGTTCGGGCTGATTCCGCTGCAACTGGGAGTTCTGGGAACCTGCCGACATACTATTTTGCACTCCTGTCATCTCCTCCACCACCAAAAAGGGCTAGTTCGTTGCCATATGCCTGATTAGCCATCCAGATAGTACCACAGCGACTATCTTTATAAAGAATTCCAAAGTGTAGTGGATGTTCCTGCAAGCGCAAACTGTTTTGAGTCAAGTTTCTTAGTTTTTAATCCGGTTTTATCTGAAGTTGGCTAGTCAGGTAAGGAATGTTAGAAAGTAGGGAACCCTCCTTATAAGGTGGTTGTCCTTATTTGTTGTACTTTTTTGTGAGTTTTTAGGACTTGGACATGAGACGCTTTTTATCTCACTGGCACAGTGTTTCAACTCGTAAAAAAGTGGAGGCGATCGCGGTCGTTAGCGTGCTCGTTCTGGGCGGCTTAACGCTCAAATCGGCGACTCGATCCAATGCCCGCTCCATTAGCACCGCGACCAATAAGCCAGAAAAAGTACAGGCAACCTCCACCGCTCGAATTTTGCAACGCCAAAAGCAAGAGCGTCAGATCCGTCCTGAAAATTACAATTTTGAGCAATTTCCGGTTGGGGCAGAGCATGAGCAACACTGGAAGCACTTGCTCTGGACAACCGCGATTGTTGAACCCAAGCAGCCCTTTGTGGTCGAAGCCCTGAATCAGATGTTGGCAATGACTCCGCGATCGGGGCTAACCGATGCCCAAACTCGCACGGTGGATATGGCAATGAAGGTCGCAAACCAGTTGTATCTGGGCGATCCCGCTTTCTATGGCGCTCTAGGACAGCGTTTTTTAGACACGATCGCCCAAAGTTCCGACCCCGAATGGGTTGCGAAATCGCTTGCCTCCCTGAAAAAAGGGGGAATGCAGCCCAGCGAACTGCAACGCCTTGCCGAAAAAACTAAAGTTCGATTTCCTCAGTGGTCAAGCAACGTCTTTTTGCAAACCACCCTGATGGATATTGCCCATGCTGCCGATGCTCAATCATTGCCGCCGCTGAAGGATTTACTCAGGTGGGAGGTTGCAGATAACCAGCTTCATCTCTATGCACTTTGCCGCCGCGATCGCCGAATTTTGTGCCGAGCCATCCTCAAAGATCGCAGAGGGCAATGGGTGCGGCAAGAGGGAAAACTCTGGTCAGTTCCGTTGCTGCTAGAGTCGATTCATGGCTTAAGTTGGAATTTCACACGGGGGCAAACACCCCAAGGGATTTACCGCGTCGAGAGTGTGGTGCCCGCCGCCGAGGATGAATTCTTCCGCGCCTATGGACAGTTTCCCTTAGTCAATTTATTTGTGCCGTTTGAAGCGGGTGCCAAACAATTTATCCCTGGCACCCCTGGCACCTTTAGAGGTAGTTTAGACCAGTATGAAGCACTGTTACCCCCGACCTGGCGCACCTATCGTCCTCTTCAGCAAAGCTATTGGGCAGGCAAAGCCGGACGCAGTTTATTTCGGATTCACGGCTCTGGCGAATCCGCTGATTTCTTCAGAGGCAAAGACAAAAACTATCCCGACAGCTATAACTGGAACCCTACGTTAGGCTGCCTGTCTGCCCAGGAGCTTTATACCGAGAAGGGGAAATTGCTTCATGCGGATATGCCCAAAATCTTGCAGGCATTGCAAATGGTGGGGGGCAAAAACTTTGCAGGTTACCTGATGGTGGTGGATCTGCCAGGTGATGAGAAAAAGCCGGTTGCCTTGGAAACCCTGGAAACAGTGATCGCCAGTCGTTCGATGAAGCAAAAAAGCCCGTTGACACGGGCAGTCACAGTGAAACGTTCTCGTTCTGCGCGATTCTCCGATGGAGACTCTGCGCCAACGCTCAAGCCGGTCTCTTTTAGACAACCCGATGTATCGAAGTCATCATTCCAAGCTGTGGCGATTCGTGGAACGATCCCGGCGGGAATCGCCCCTAACCGCTCCAACCGCTTGAACGATTCACCCCGTTCCACCCTGACCTTGCCTGTAAAAAATCAGCCAACGCCAGAATTTTCTGCGATCGCGCCCCTACCCCCACTCCCACTTTCTTATTAGCTATAGCGTTATGCTGGCATCATCTCAATCGACGGTTGTTTGGATGCAATCCACTCTATTTTGCCTGATCGATTCAATCGTCCCAACTGCAATTTAAGCTCAACGGTCAACTCTAACGGTCAACTCTATGGTCGCCAACTCTCTCCACTGGACAACACGAGATCTCGATGCCATGCCCGATGATGGCGGCTGGAAACGCTATGAAATCATTGATGGAGAACTGTTTGTGACTCGCGCCCCCCATATTCGCCACCAAGGCGCAGCAGGCAAAATTCAAGTAGAACTGGAAATTTGGTCTAGACAAACCCAACTCGGCAACCCGTTCCAGACACCAGGCGTTATTTTCACCCCTACCGATGCGGTGATTCCTGATGTGGTTTGGATTAGCCGCGATCGCCTCGCCAATGGCACTGACGAAGCAGGACACCTGACCATTGCCCCAGAACTAATGGTTGAAGTCCTTGCTCCGGGCGATCGCAACGAACAGCGGGATAAAGAAGTCAAGCTCAAACTTTACTCTCTGCACGGGGTTCAGGAATATTGGATTGTTAACTGGCAGCAGAAAACCCTAGAGATTTATCGTCGCAGCGATGCTCAACTCCACCTCGTCGCCACCCTGCTTGAAGGCGACACGCTTACCTCGCCCCTGCTGCCGGAATTTAGCACCGCGATCGCCCAACTTTTTCTGTAAAATTTTTCTGTAAAAATGACCCACTTTAACTGGAAAAGCCTGCTGACAGACTTTAGCCGCACGCTGATTGATGAACGAGACGAGGAAGACTGGGAGCTTACCCCAAAGATGGTGAAATCTGGCTGGTTGGGCTATCCCGCTGCATCTGAAGCTGAAATTGTTGAAGCAGAAACCCGCTTAAATACTCGGTTTCCACCGTCCTATCGAGCCTTCCTTGCCGTTTCAAATGGCTGGCGCAACTCAGATTGGACCGAGATGCATCTATATTCCACCTCTGAAATTGATTGGTTTGCCTCGCATAATCAAGAGTGGATTGACGCTTGGCAACCGACTGATCAGCCAAGCGTATCAGATGAAAAATACTTTGTGTATGGGGCGGATCAAGATTGCGTTCACCTGCGGCGCGAGTATTTATCCACTGCCCTAGAAATTAGCAGCGGTAGCGGCGATGGTGATATTTTTCTGCTGATTCCTGACGTGGTTTCTGAAACGGGCGAATGGGAAGCATGGCACTTTGGCGATAAGCTGCCGGGGGCTAATCGCTATCCCTCGTTTTATGAATTGATGGAAAAGGTTGCCGAACAAGGCTGTTTTATTCCTTAGAGATATGAGATTTAGAGTAAGGAGATCGCCCCCTTCGCTACACTAAAGTACTTGTGGTTTTCTAGAGGATACTTTAGCGATCGCGCATCTGCGGTTTTTGGAGCGTTTTTTAGAGAGGATGAGACGTTTGTTGGCAAAGCATCGAATCGATTGGACGTGGGCGATCGCGCTGTGGTTGGCAGCCCTGCTTCTCTTTATGGTGGGCTTGGGTGGTGTGCCCTTGCGCGATTGGGATGAGGGCATTGTGGCGCAAGTGGCAAAGGATATCTGGAGGGCGCAAACAAACCCAACGGAAGCTACGTCTTTAACCTGGCTCTATCCGACTCTTGGCAATGCACCTTACCAAAACAAGCCGACCCTGATCCATTGGTTGATTGCTCAGTGCTACGCGATCGCAGGAGTAAATGAATGGACGGCGCGGTTTCCAGGCGCGTTCCTCACCTCTCTATCCATCCCGCTGCTGTATTGGACTGGACGAGAACTCTTTCCAAAGCGAACCCCCGCCATTTTTTCAGCGTTGATCCTACTGGTGTTGCTCCCTTTTGTGCGCCACGGACGACTTGCCATGCTCGATGGCGCACTGGTTAGCTTTTCCCTCGTCATGTTTTATTCACTGCTGCGGATGCGGCGCGATCTGCGGTGGGGTTTGGGGGTGGGCGCGGGAATTGGGCTAATGTGCCTAACGAAAGGTCTAATTGGCGTGTTGCTGGGCGCGATCGCCCTACTCTTCATCCTATGGGATACGCCGCGCCTGCTGACATCTGGCTATCTCTGGGGCAGTCTTGCCTTGGGTATTGCGCCCTTCATCGCTTGGTATGGGGCACAGTTGCAGCGCTATGGCACTGTTTTCCTAGAGCGGCAGTTGGTCAGCCAATCCCTCAGCCGCGTTTGGGATGCCGTGGAAAATAACAGTGGACCGCCCTGGTATTACTTGCTAGAACTTTTGAAATACACACTACCCTGGCTGATTTTTCTGCCTCAAGGCTTCCGTCTCGCCTGGGAGCATCGAGGGCTGGGGTGGGCAAAGCTGGTGTTGCTGTGGGCAGGCGGCTATCTGCTGACGATTTCACTAATGCAAACCAAATTACCCTGGTATATTTTGCCGCTGTATCCGGTGCTGGCGTTGGTTGGCGGGGTGGTATTGGCAAGCATTTGGGAGCCGGAGGATATGTTTGGCATTCGCTGGCTATCCAGTCGCCAATATCCTAAAGTCTGGAAAATCTTGCTGGGCATTATGGCGATCGCGGTAGCTAGTCTCAGCCTCTACTTTTTTAGCCCGATCGGGTTAAATCCCACGCCCACTCTCGCCATTCTTGGCATGATGCTGGCAATTACGCTTACCTCTGCCACCGTGCTGGCAATGCGCCAAGATTCCCAGTTTATCCTAGTGCTGATTTGGGGAAGCTACGTTTCCCTGCTCATGCTGATGGTATCGCC
>JBGTAZ010000289.1:0-10572 GCA_041749615.1 Leptolyngbyaceae cyanobacterium
AACCCGCCATCCCACAGTCCAGCAGTGGATCTTTTGCATAGCGTCCATCTCCTTTCAAGTAATGTGATTAGATTTAGAGTGCCCGATTAATAGTTGAGCGATCGCTTTAATCACATTTACTTGAAGACCGTTGGATTATCCGGATGGGCTAATCCTGCACCAGTTAAGCAGCTAGAAATCAGACATTTTCAAGACTGTAGTCGGTTTGTTTGTTGATTCGCTTGCTTTGCGGGTGCTGCCGATTTTTCACCCACGCTTCTGGCAACTTCTACGCCATTCTCTTCCAGAATGACCACAGGACTGGAACCCGCACCCATTTCAATCCGCTTTACGAGTACTTTGCCACTAGACACTCTTTGCCCAACGCCAACATAGCGGCTGCCTGGGTCACCCGGCGCAATCACAATGGCTTGAGGAGTGTTGCCCACAAACACAACCCCAGTGACTTCGACAGCGCTGGCAGTAGTGGTTGAAGGCGGCACAGGTGCAGCAGGCGGAGGAGGGAGAACGGGAGGAACGTTAAAGCCCAATGGTGCATCTTGGGCTTGTGGCAGTGTGGGACTCCCTCCTAGGGAGATGGGGGGAATTAAAGGACCGCTTGCGATCGGGCTATTGGGCGTGCTGCTTGTGGGCTTTGCGGGTGGTGTTCCGGTTCTGGGAGTGCTTGTTTTGGGTAGTTGTGCGACAGGTGCAACGGTTTGGGGAGAACTCGTTGTCGGTCTGGGTAGGGCAGGGGGAAGCCCAACAAATGGGTTTCTATTTTCGCTATTTTTGATTTCGGATTCCACCTGATTGGCGCGTTCCTCAGCATTGGTGGGTTGAATCAGCCCTGCCACGACGCGAGTGGTTGGCTTTTTCTGAACGACAAGCGGTTGAGCCGCCGGAGCCGGTGAAACGGAAGGGCTTGGGGGAGTAGTAGTTGCAGCAGGAGCAGGGGATGGGGAGCTAGCCGTAGGAGGAGCAGGCTCTTCGGAGCTACAACCAGCGATCGCAATGGTGACAGCCCCAATCAATGCAACTAGTCTTTGCGAACCCATGATTTTAATCCTCAAACTGCTGTTAGTTCCAAGATAACCCTAATCAGATTCATCTGTCGAAAATCATAATTTTTGTGAGTAAGATGCTTAACTTTTGAAGTGATAATCGACACATTGTTAAGGCTTTATCAACAGATAGATAGCTGAGCAATCATCTATCTGCCTAAAATCATCTATCTGCCTAATAATATCTACTCAGCCCAGTAGAAAATTTCAATCCGCTAATCTATAAATAAGCGATTCCCTTTGCTGTAGAGCTTGGGTTGGTTTTCCTTAAAAGAGCCGATTGATTAAGATAAGCATTTTTGAAATAAAGACTTCTTGTTTTATTTTGGAGCAATCCTCCTCAAAGATAGCTTTCTGATCTAAAGCGAGTAAGTTTTGCCAACTAGGGCAGAATGATTGCAGTTGAGAAGACAGTTTCGTATTCTTATTAGATAGGCAGTTTGTGTTTGGAACGTTACCGATTCAACCAACTAAATTCTTTTGATTGGGGCAAATCGGTCTAGACAAAATTCTGAGGAGGCAAAATGAGAAGTTGCTTGAAACCCCGTGTTTACGGCTTTTATCACGGAATGACTATCGCAATAGTCAGTACTTTGCTGGGGGGAATTAGCGTTGCGCCCGTGTCTGCAAAGTATGGCTATTTGGAACTGAAAGATGCAGATGAAAACATCTGGCGATGTGAAGGGCAGTTTCAAGGAGATAGTGGTCAAGGTATTTGTGTTAATCAAGCTGAAAAAGCAGTTGGGGAACCGTATAAGTACTACCGGGGCGAAATTCGGAATAAAACTTTTTCTGGGAATGGCACGCTGGTTTATGACAATGACGATCGCTATCAAGGGCAAATGAAAAATGGACGACCGAATGGTAAAGGTGTGTTTTTAGCCGTAGCTGATAATCGCCGCTATGAAGGAACGTTTCGGAATGGAGAATTTCATGGGCGTGGCACTTATAGCTTTGCCAATGGCGATCGCTATGTTGGGCAATTTGCAGGCGGACAACCCCATGGAATTGGTAAATTTGCGTTCTTTAAAGAAGGCAGATTTGCCTACTCTTATGATGGGCAATTTTATCTTGGTGTGATTAATGGGAAAGGGGTGGTCAAAAATGCCGATGGGACTACTTGTAACGGTACTTTCTTCAACAATACCTTGAGCGGAAAAGGCACCTGCCTCTTCCCCAAAGAAAGTACGTTCCAATCCTATACGGGGGAACTTTATAACGGTCGCCCTAATGGACGGGGAACCGTTGTATATGCCAATGGCAAGCGCTATACGGGTGAATTTCGCGAAGGAAAACCAGGATTATCAAAAGATAGTGGCAACTGAATCGCATTAAAATCCTTGTGGGTCGCGATTCGTGGTGTGGATCGAGCGAAGCGGCAAACCCGGACAAGCACTGAGATCAAGGCGCAGGTAGCGTAGACATTCTTGGGGGGGTAGCTGGCGCAAGCTGCGATCGCGGGCAAGTTCCAACAAACTTTGCCAATGGACAGTCCATAACCGCAGCTTGCCATTTCCATTGACCATTGCAACATAGTGTCCATCGGGGCTAAAAAAAGTTTGCTTGACTGGGTCTGGTTTGTCTGGGGCTTGGAAAGGGCGGAGCAAACTGGTTTCACTGCCCGTGTTTACATCCCACAATCGGGCTGTTCCGTTTGCACTCGCGGTCACAAGCATCTGTCCATTAGGGCTAAACTGTGCATCTAATACGGCACCCCGATGACCTGCCATGATCCGCGCACCGTCCCAGTCTGGACATCTAGCACTTGAGCCGTTCCATCTGAGCTAGTGATGGCAAGGCGCTGACCATCGGGGCTAGAATGCGCGCTGGTAACCGCATCACTATGAAAAAAGGTGTTCGACAGGCTCCCGGTAGCGCTATCCCAAATGCGCACGGTGCGATCCCAACGGGCGCTAATAATCTGTTGACTGTCGGGGCTGAAGTGGGCTTGTTCAATCAGTCCTTCGTGTCCAACGAGGCGATGGAGCAGTTTTCCACTGGGCACATGCCAAACTCGCAGGGTGCGATCGCTTGGGGCTAAAGGCAAGGTGACAGATGACGCTGTCGCTCGCGCTGTCAATTTTTTTCGTTGAATGTTGCGGGGTCGCAATCGGAGTCTGCAAGGAGTGATCACGAGTCACTGATTGATTGGCGGCGGGAGCATGTCACCCTTGTCGGTAGAAAAATACGCACTGCCTATATCAATGGATTAATCTCTCAATAAGGGTGACATGCTCCCGGGAAAAAGAAACTTTTTCCAAGCGTAACCCATCTTATTTCTGATAGGTATAACAATCCAAAGTTAAGACTTCCGCAGGGTTGAGAAGGGGACTTTTTGGGTGGCTTCTAGGGTGGCTCCTTGGATCGTTTTTTGGGCAAACAGGTAGTCTTTGTTTTGCCACAGGGGAATAAACGGCACATCTTTGGCTAACTGATTTTGCAGCTCGGCAAACAGTTGTTTACGAGTATCAGGGTTTTGTTCTCGGCGGCTTTGGTTAATTAGTTGGTTGGCGCGATCGCTGTAGTAAAACGAGCCTTGCAAAAAGCTTGATCCATCTTCGCAGCCTGTGTCAGCCGACCCTTTGGTGCATTCCATAAAGGGCTGAATGTAGTTATCGGGGTCGAGAAAATCGGGTGACCAATCTAGCAAAAAGATCGGGTATGCGCCTTTATCCAAGTTTTTGTAGGCGGTGGTAGATTCCACGCTTTTCAGGTCGATTTGCATTAGATCACCCAGCTTTTTGTGGGCGATCGCCCGCAGCGTCGTCACTGCCAGTTGGTCATTCACCAGGTTCGAGCGATACCAAAACTCCAGCTTCAGCGGGTTCGTTTTGGAGTACCCTGCTTGGGTTAACAGTTCCGTGGCTTTGGCAACATTGCGATCGCCGAATGCCTCAAACACTGGCTTTTGCACCTCTAACGTTGTCGGAATCAAACTATAGAGCGGCTCTATCTGCCCTTGAAAAACCCGATCCTGCACTAGGGGACGATCCATAATGGCAGCGATCGCCTGCCGCACTTCCAGCTTATCCAACGGCGGCGATCGCAGGTTTAGCGTTAGATAATTAATCCCGCTGCCTGACTCTTCCACCACCTGCCAGCCGTTTTTTGCGGCTCCAGTTTGCAACGTGCGAACTTGACCGACCGCCAGATTTTGGTAAGCAACATCCACCGATCCCGTGCGAAAAGCGTTAAACAGATTGGCAGGACTGGAGAAAAACTGAATATCAATGCCTGTGTTTTCCGGCTTTTTGCCCCAATATTGCTCAAACGCATCTAGCCGAATTTGATCCGTGCCATATTTGACCAATTTGTAAGCGCCCGTGCCCACAAAGGTTTCCGACTGAAAAGAGCCTTTTTTGATCTCATAGGCTTTGG
Source organism: Leptolyngbyaceae cyanobacterium (assembly GCA_041749615.1). GTDB lineage: Bacteria > Cyanobacteriota > Cyanobacteriia > Leptolyngbyales > Leptolyngbyaceae > ULC077BIN1. Next base: position 4,422 of record JBGTAZ010000289.1, read on the forward strand.
GAGAAACGGCACAAACACCGGAAAACGCCAGCAACGCCGGAAACGCCGCAAAAGGTTTGGTCAGTTGAATCGTTAGCTCATTGATTGCCGTGGCTTTTACAGACTTGACCAAATCGGACAGCAGAAAGGCAGGAGAGCCGCTGTTTTGAATAAAGCGATTGAGCGAAAACGCCATTGCCTCAGCGTTAAACGGGGTGCCGTCGTGAAACACAACTCCGGTTCTCAGGGGAATGGTGTAAGTCAAACCATCACTGCTGATTGTGGGCAATGCAGTTGCTAACTGAGGTTCTAGTTCGGTGGTGCCGAGCTTGTAGCCATAGAGGCGATCGCCCAAGTTATACAGCAAGTTTCCCGCAAAAATTCCGTAGGCATCCGCTGGATCAATCGTGCTGACAGAAGCAGTAGTTCCCAGCACGATTCGCCCCGTTTGATTCCCAGCGCTGGGTTCAGAAGTCGAGCGGCTACAGCCCAAGGCTAACCCGCAGCAAAGGCAGAATAAAAGTAGAAATTTAAGGAATTGAAGGGGCGATCGCCCAAATTGACGCAGCATCAAACTGTTGACTCACCAGAAAAAACCTTTTGCACTTAAGCATCGCACAATTTTTCATGTCGTTATCCGATCTCCACTATGCCACCATGAAGATGTTAAAGTTCTAACTTCACAGGCACAGGCATGGTAGATCGCGGCTGCCATTCTGCGCCCCAAAGCTCAGTTAGATGGGGTGCAACTGGATAGTGCGATCGCGTCTCTGCTCAGTCAAATCCCCGTTCTCCGCTAAGTTTCTATGAACACAACAGAGACTCCAATGAATTATCAGGTGATTCAAGCAAACGCAACCACCGCAATTACTCACGAAACATTGGGTTCTCAAGTAGATTTAACCTTTCTTGATCCACCGTTTAATCAAAATAAAGAATACACCTTACATAAAGATAGTTTGCCGGATGAAGATTACTGGCACATGATGCAGCGGGTTTGCGAAGACGTACTAAAAATAACATCTGAAGGTGGAGCAATCTACTTTATGCAACGAGAGAAGAATGTAGAACACGTTCTAAAAACTCTGCGTGAAGCAGGCTGGACATTTCAAAATCTAATTATTTGGAAAAAGAAGACATCGGCAGTGCCTTCAATGTATCGTTATGGCAAACAACATCAAGTGATTGCCTTTGCAACAAAAGGGAAAAAGCCCAGAGTATTCCATCGCCTACGCATTGATCCGCCATTGCTCCCAAGCTATAAGCATGAACGAGAGAATGGAATTTATTTGACCGATATTTGGGATGATATTCGAGAACTGACATCAGGATATTTTGCTGGGGATGAAGCAATTCGCAAGCCCGATGGTCAACGGTTTCATAAACAGCAAGCCCCCCTTTCCTTACTGGTCAGAATTATTTTATGTTCTTCTACTATTGGAGATACTATCTTCGATCCGTTCTCTGGTACAGGTACAACCGCAGTAGCAGCAACTCAACTAAACCGTCACTCTATTTCGCTTGAGATTGCCCCCGAAAATGTAGAGTGCATTAGAGACCGTTTAACCAACATCAAAGAGTCGGACAACATTCAGAAATATTATGCTGATTATAGTTGCACCGATAAGCTCGATCTGATTTGGGGATCAAGGTTTCAGCCAACTAGCAATCAATTATCTTTACTCGCTAACTAGATGTTTTCTATTTACCACCTCTTCAAAAACTTGGTTGAGGAAAAAGAGAGTTTATTAGAAAATCAAAAGCTAGAAAATTTCCCTTTCAATGAATCACTGCTTTCCTGCAAAAGTATTGGCAAATTTCCTGATATGGCAATTCGCTTAAACCCTGAAGGTGAAATTTTAACAGGTGGAGAATTGATCGAACTAAAAGATAGCCAGTCTTATGTGGTGCCATCTTTTAACTCAACAATTCCAACCGGAAGAAAGCACATCGCTAATATTCTTAAGGGTGAAAATAGCTCAATTCAGTTTCAGATGCAGCAAGCAGGTGATGAGATTGAATCATTACCCATTAGGGATGTTTTCTACCTAATTAGAGGCAGAAATAAAGGTCACATAAAAGTTTGTCTTGTTCATGGAAGCTTTTTTGAAACCTTGGCAGAAGGTCAACTGATTGCCAGTGCTTTTGAACAAGTATTGAGAGAAAGACTAGAACAAACGGGTGAGTTTTTGACAGAAGAAGTCATTGAAAAGTTGAAGATACTTTTTACAAGTCAAGAAAGTTTCAACAAAGTCAGACACGTAGATTGGGCTTCTATTAATTTAAGATTTCGCATTATGACGGGAGTAGAAGCGCAAGGAAATATTCTCAGTATTAAGCAATATCCTGAGATCCGAGACAATACGCTTAACTTGGTTCTTCCCTGTGATGGCAGCCATGATCAGACCGCGATCGCCACCCAGATCCGCCTAGTTTTTGCAGAGCATGAACTAAACAGATTGAATATTTTTAAGATTAAGCATCACTTCAACGGGTACTTTTTTGTGCTTCAAACGGATATTTCAACAATCTAATTGTGGTGATTTCTCATGGTTCCTGCTCGTCGTGTTTATTGGTTGCTGCTTTCAGGAACCGCGATCGCATTAAGTCTTGCTACAGTCGGTAGCGACTTGATCACTCCGCGTTTTCTGGGATTTTCCATTGGGCTGACCCTGGGCTTTGATGCGGTGGTGTTGGGATTGATGGTGGTGGATGGGCTGACTGGCAAGGCAAATCGGGTGACGGTGACGCGAGATCGCCTAGAGCGGCTTTCGATTGGGCGAGACAATCCGGTGAGGCTAACGGTGCGATCGGGGAAACATCCCGCAGTGCTGCAAATTCGGGATTATGCGCCCCAAGCGTTTTCCACATCGGAAGGGATTTTGTCTTTGAATTTGCCTGCTGAGCAGACCCAAGAGTTGACCTACACCGCGTTTCCGCCAAAACGGGGCGAATATCAATGGGGCGATATTCAGGTGCGACAGTTGGGGCGGTGGGGCATGGCATGGCACGATTGGAAGATTCCCCAAAGTCAAACGATCGCAGTCTATCCAGATTTGATCGGGCTGCGATCGCTCTCGATTCGGCTGACGCTGCAAACTACAGGCAACATCCGGCAGGCGCGCAGGCATGGCATGGGCACCGAGTTTTCGGAACTGCGTGAATATGTCAGCGGCGACGACCCGCGTTTGATTGACTGGAAGGCAACGGCGCGGCGCAGTCGAATGGTGGTGCGGGTGTTAGAGCCAGAACAGGAGCAAACTTTAATCGTGCTGCTGGATCGGGGGCGGCTGATGACGGCGCAGGTGAAAGGCTTGGCGCGGTTTGATTGGGGGCTGAATGCCACGTTGTCTTTGGCATTGGCAGGATTGCAGCGGGGCGATCGCGTTGGGGTGGGCGTGTTCGATCGCCAGATTCACACCTGGATTCCGCCAGAGCGGGGTCAAACCCAACTGCCAAAGCTGCTAGAGCGGCTCAGCCCGATCCAGCCGGAATTGCTGGAACCCGATTATTTGGAAACTGTGAGCGCGATCGCCACCCGCCAAACTCGTCGCGCCCTTGTGGTGTTGATCACCGATGTGATTGACGAAATTGCTTCAGCGGAATTGCTAGCCGCCATGACCCGCCTCGCTCCGCGCCATCTGCCATTTTGCGTCACTTTGCGCGATCCCCAGGTGGATGTCAAAGCTCACAGTGCGATCGCCACCGTGCCCGATGCCTATGCCCGTGCTGTCGCCTTGGATTTGTTGGCACAGCGGCAACTCGCCCTGGCAAAGCTGAAGCAAAAAGGCGTGCTAGTTTTGGATGCGCCCGCCGATCGCCTGAGTGAAGATCTGGTTGATCGCTACCTGCAACTCAAAGCCCGCAATCAGCTTTAAGCAAGGCTCCTGAAAACTTATTTGGCTTATTCTCTAAAGCTTTGAACTTGAGAGAGAATACGACTAAGGAATGGGTTGCAAGTACAGGGTGATTAGTGCAGATGGACGAAATTGACACTCCTAGGACTAACCCACGAGAGTATTGGAAACATAAAAACCGATGGATTAGATTGCTAATCATCACCCTGGAGATCGCGATCGCTTACGGAATAACCAGCAAACTGAGCAGTGATTTCGCCTCATTGCCGGGTAAGGTAACGGCAGTCTGGCTACCTTCGGGCATGACCTTAGCCCTCGTTACAGGGCTAGGAAACTGGGCAATTCCAGGAATTTTCTTAGGATCGGTCGTCGGCGTATCACACATCTTGTGGACGATGAATCCGCCCCTCTCCATGCCTGGTTTCATCTTTTTTAACGTTGTCTGTGCCGTTGCAAACTGCCTCCAGCCAATTGTTGCGGTTGCCATCATCAAAAAACTGACGGGTGAAAAACCGTCCTTCGATCGGGTGCGCAACGTCACCAGTTTTTTTGTGGCAGCGATTATTGCCCCATCCGTCTCTGCCACTCTGGGTATTACTGGATTGGGCTTAATCGGGTTGCTTCCCTGGACAAATTACGGCATTTCCTGGCTAACCTGGTGGCTGGCAAGCGTCATGGCACATCTGCTTTTCACTCCTCCACTTTTGCTGGGGCATCAATGGGCAAAGGATGATAAACCCACACGGTGGGGCGAAGCTATTTTAATCTTGGGACTTAGTCTGGGCTTAAGCTGGGTAACCTTTGTTCAAGGATACTCGGTTGAGTATGCATTGATTCCCGTTTTGCTGTGGGCAGTCTTTCGCTTAGGAAGTTTTGCCGCCAGTATTCTAGTTAGTTTGATTTCCGCGATCGCCATTATCCCAACGACTCAGGGCTTTGGGTTGTTTATGCCCCAATCGATCGCAACAACCCTATTGCTATTGCAATCGTTTATTGCTGTTTGCTCCGTCACCACGTTGATGCTGTCAGCCGTGTTAAATGAACGCAAAGTGGCAGAGCAAGCCCTAGAAGAAACCCTGGCAACATTGGAGCAACAGGTTGTAGACCGCACCGCTGAGTTGCAAGAGAGCAAAGCGATTCTGGATGCCTTCTTTGCAATGGCTCCGGTGGGCATGAGTATTGTGGATCACCGCTTGCGCTTTGTGCAAATTAATCAACCCTTGGCAAAGATCAATGGTGCCTCGATTGAGGCTCATTTGGGCAAAACCATCTGGGATACGATTCCTCACTTGGCTCCCGATCTAGAACCGATTTTCCAACAAGTGTTGGCAACGGGGCAACCCATTTTGAATCGAGAGGAGGGTGGCTATCTGGCGAATAGTGGAGAGATCGGAACTTGGCTCACGTCTTATTTCCCGATTCGGCATTCTGATCAGGTGCCTTATCGGGTGGGGGTGATTGTGATGGATATTAGCGATCGCAAACGCCTAGAAGAGCAACTTCGGCAGCAAGCCCGGATGGATGAATTAGCCCAAATTGGCAATCGACTCCAGTTTAATGAATCGTTTGAAATGGAGTGGCGACGGTGTAGCCGGATTGGACAGCCCATATCTCTAATTTTGATTGATATAGACCACTTCAAAGCCTACAACGACACCTACGGACATCTTGCTGGGGATGAGTGCATTCGGCAATTCGCGCAAATGCTGTTTAAGACGGTGAATCGTCCGGGTGATCTAGTGGCACGATATGGCGGAGAAGAATTTGTGGTGCTACTGCCAGAAACGAATGCGGAGGGAGCTTCTTACATTGCCAGCTTGATTCATCACGGCATTCATCAACTTCAAATTCTCCACTCCACTTCACCCGTTGCCTCTCATCTGACTGCCAGCATGGGTGTAGCCACCTGCATCCCTTCTGCCCAATTGCAAAAGGCGAACCTGATTCAATCGGCAGATATGGTTTTATATGAGTCAAAACAGCAGGGGCGCGATCGAGTCACCCAGGTCATCCTTTAGTAACTTCAGTATTTATCTTTCTTGTTTTAAGGCACTCTGGTACAGGTGGGAAAAAGGGCATTGCTGAATCTGGGGAGGAAATTTGTAGGGGCAATCCCTTGTGTTTGCCCTCCACTTACGTCAGGGTAGGCACAAGACCTACCCCTACAGTCAAAAATCATACTTGCATTCAGCAACGCCGGAAAAAGCAGGGGCAATTAACCATGAACCAGGATGCATCAAGACCTCGCAAACAATCGCGATCGCGGCGATGGGTTCAAACCCTATTTGAAAATCCCGGCGACTCCGGTGCCGCGA
>JBGTAZ010000290.1:0-23338 GCA_041749615.1 Leptolyngbyaceae cyanobacterium
ATTAAAGCGATCGCTTTAATATTTACCTATCTATTCTCTAACAATTAGCCTAAGAGAAACCAGGGAATCCAAATTTGTTGCTATTCAGGCTTCGGGTTCTAGGTTTCGGGTTTTAGATTCAACCCCTGTGCCCCAAACCCGGCTCAAGCTGCTGAATCACTTTCTATGCCGATTTTATGCTTAGTGCGGCGTACTTGATAGCCGATATCTTGCCGATAGTAAGCGCCCTCAAACTGAATTTGTTTAACGGCGGCATAGGCATCGTCTAGCGCTGCATCCAAGCTATCGCCTACGGCTGTAACTCCCAACACTCTGCCACCATCGGTGATCAATCCTTGGGGTTTACTTTGAGTTCCGGCATGAAAAACCATCGCGCCGCCCACTTCTGCTTGGTCAATCCCGCTAATTAATTTTCCTTTTTGAAACGTGTCGGGATAGCCTTCGGATGCCATGACGACGCAGGCAGCCGATCCTGTTTTCCACGCGATCGCAGGTTGTTCGGCAAGGCGCTGATGCACACAGGCAAGCAGCAACTCATCCAAGGGGGTTTCTAGCAGCGGCAGCACCACTTGAGTTTCGGGGTCACCAAAGCGGCAGTTAAACTCAATCACTTTGGGGTCGCCTTGGGGTGTAATCATCAGCCCCGCGTAAAGCACACCGCGATAGTCAATGTTGCGCTTACGGAGAACCGCGATCGCAGGCTCCAAAATTTCCTGTTGAATGCGTTCCATCAGGGCTGGAGTTACAACCGCAGCCGGGGCATATGCTCCCATGCCGCCCGTATTCTCGCCGGTATCTCCTTCTCCAATTCGTTTGTAATCCTGGGCTGGCAGCAAAGGACGAATCGTCATGCCATCCGTTAGCGCCAAAATAGAAACCTCTTGCCCAGTCAAGCATTCTTCAATTACGACTCGATCGCCCGCACCACCAAATTTGCCGCCAAATATATCGGCGATCGCAGTTTCCGCCTGTTCCAACGTGGTTGCAACGGTTACCCCTTTTCCAGCGGCTAGCCCATCCGCTTTAATCACAATCGGCAACCCTTGGGCACGAACATATGCCAACGCCGGATCAGCAGATGTAAAGACAGAGGCTTTCGCCGTCGGGATTTTGGCTTCGTGCATCAGGTCTTTTGCCCACGCTTTACTTGCCTCAATTTGGGCACCCAGCTTGGTGGGACCAAACACCGTCAGCCCTTGAGCATGAAGAAAATCGGTGATGCCTGCTGCCAGAGGGATCTCTGGACCCACCACAATTAATGAAACGCCATTCACCAACGCAAACCGGGCAATCCCTTCAAAATCTGAAACGTTCATTGCCAGATTGCGGCAACGAGGCATTAACGCTGTCCCTCCGGTGCCAGGAATACAGATGACTTGCTGCACCTTTTCTGATTGCAGTAGTTTCCACGTAATGGCGTGTTCGCGCCCTCCATTGCCAACGACCAAAACCTTCACCGTTTTCTAACCCCTTACCGAAGATAATGGCGATTTCCAAAAGACTTCCCCTGGAAAACTTCGCTAACGTTTCGCGAATCGCACAATTTACGCCAATCGCATTTTATTATGTCATGGTCTTGTAGTCTGATTTTTCCAAATCTAATTTTCTAAATATAGTTAGAAATCTAGTTGGGATAGACATTAACGCCACGTCAATTCATATTGTAATGAAAAAAAAGGGTGTAAGGAAAAAGGAAATGGAACCTTTAGACTGAGGGTTGGTCTGATGGTTTAATGCTTTGAATTAAGTTGCTTCTGTAGGAAATAGAGTGGATGGCACGGCTGTGGATGAGTCAGTTAAAAGTAAGAGCTTCCCGGACTTTCTTCGCAGGAATGATTGGAATCAGTGTTGGTGGGCTGCTGGGTCAGCAGGATGCGATCGCTCAAACTAGCCAGATATCCCAATTCCAACTGACTCCAAAATCAACTCAAAGCAAAAAGTCGGCAGACAAGCCGAAACAGCCTGTTGCAGAAGAACTTCCATCGAATCCACTCGAAATCACTGCCCCTGATCCCCTGATTCCCTACGACTACAAGGATCGTCCTTTAACGGCGCAAGAGATTCGGCAACTGCGGGCGGGGGCAAATCGGCTAGCGGTGATTGGGGCGACTAAGTTGGAACAGGGCGATCGCGTGGCTGCCTTCAACGCTTGGAACCGAGAACTGCGGTTTCGTCGTTTAACAGGTCCTTTGACCGAAGAAGTGCTGACCTTGGGGCGAGTGGGCGATGCGGCTTGGCGAGACAGCGACACCACCCAACTGCGCTGGATCACCAAGCGGCTAGATGAGATTTTGGCAAAGGCTCAAACCGAACAATCCGCCAGTAAAGGACAATTGGCGACTCCTGATCGCTTGTCTGCTCTTGAAACGCTTCCCCCCGATCTTTCTGTAGAGCCAAGCCAACCTGCACAAATAATTGAGAACAGCCCTTCTTCCAGTCAGTCTCAAGCACCCACTCAAGCAGCCCCAGCCCTCACAGCCCGACAGCTTTTTGACACCCTCGACACCAATCCCTTAGCGGTGGGTGGCGTAAATGCGATCGCCATTTTGGGAACCCTGAACCGGGAAGTTTCGCTACTAGATGCGCTGGGATTTGCCTATCAACAGGTGCGCTTGCCGCAAACAGCGGTCAAAATTTATCAGCAATTGCTGGCAGAAGCCCGACAACGCAAGGATGACTTTAAGCTAGAAGCAACGCTGATCACCTTAGGGCAACTTCACCTTGCCTGGTTTGATTATGGCAGCGCGGTGCAGCCCTATCAAGAATTATTGGCGCGATCGCGGTCTCGGCGCGACCCGATCAACTTTCCGTTGTACCTCGCTCGACTTGCCTACATTCACGACCAGGCAAAGCAACCCGCCCAGGCAATTCCCTATCAAGAGCAACTGATCACCTTTCATCAGACTCCGTTAGGCGATGCCAAACTGATTCCTGCCCTCACCCTCAAACTTGCTGACCACCATCGCCGCTTGACACAACTCGATCAAGCCGAAACTAATTATCAACTGGCATATAAACTCGCGATTCCGCTGCTACAGTTTGCCCACGCCGCAGACGCACTCAAAAAACTAGGAGAACTGTATCGGGCAAACGATCGCCTCGATTCAGCCCTGCGAATGTATGCCTTTCTGGTTGAAATTGAAAAGCAAGCCTACAACACCTACGGCATCATGGATGCCTACGACCAGACAGGACAAGTGCATCTGCTGCGAAAAGAATATCCCGAAGCGATCGCCGCCTTTCAGCAAGCCCTACTGTTGGCTCAGCAACTCAAATTCCGCGAAGACTATTTTGCCACCCGCATTCAAAAAGCATCAGAACCAGGCGAATGATGATTCTCTTATTCCAACGTGCATTGCTGTTGAAGTGCTTGTCGGAGGAGATCTTTGTACTGGCGATTGTCGATCGCGTAGGCACCAAAGCGTTCTAAGTGGGGGTTCATCATTTGAGCATCAAATAAAGTGAATTGGCGATCGCGCAGGCGTTCCACCAGCTTCACCATTGCCACTTTGGAGCCATCAGGAATCCGAAAAAACATCGATTCGCCAATGAATGCGCCACCGATGACAATGCCCAAAATGCCCCCTGCCAATTCGTCGCCCTGCCAGGTTTCAAAACTGTGTGCCCAGCCTTCTTGATGCAGCGACTCGTAAACGGCTTTGAGTTCCTCGGAAATCCAAGTGGTTTCGCGATCGGCGCAGCCTGCTACCACGCCCGCAAAATCCCGATTGATGGCAACGGTAAACTGCTCTTGATTGAGAACGCGCCGTAACGATTTGGGATAGCGGAAGCGATCGTCCAAGGGAATCAACGTCCGTTGCCGACTGGAATACCAGCCCAAATCATCACCTGCTTCATCTGCCATTAAAAAATAGCCTTGGGCGTAGCCGTGAATAATGGCAGGAACATCAAACTGACTGCTCACCGATCGCGGTTCCTATTTCGACGTTGTAGGGAGGTTGCCAAGTTCTTCTTTCATAATGTCTTGAAGCAGGTTCGTTACCTTGGGCAACACGAGTTGATTGGACATCTGCATCGACTCAGACATCAGTTTTGGCGTAGTTGCAATCATTTTTTGCCCGGTCGCGGTTTTGTAGAAAGCAATCACATCTTTTAATTCGGCTTCCGTATAAAATTTGTCATACAAAGAATAACTAATTTGCTCCGTAATTTGTTTCATATCCAGCACGGCGGGTAGGCGCTCTTGATAGCGTTGAAGAATTCTCAGTGCCGTGTCGTTGGCGCGTTTTTTTAATGCGTCGCCCTCTAAGCCAGAGTTTTCTAAAAAACCTGACAACATTTTAGGCAACTCGTCTTTCATTTGAGCTAAACTTTGGCTCAAAATGGCGTTGGCGCTATCTCCAGCGCGGGTTAGTTCCAGCAATTCCTTAATCAAAGCGCGTTTTGGAGATGGCACAGGTTGGGCGCTGGCAGACCCCGCCCAGGTGCAGACAATGAGTAGGGTGACTCCAGCAAGCTTGATGATGGGTTTTAGCATAGCGATCGCGATTTTAGCATTTCAACTATAGGCTACGGTTTAGCCGACCTGCCAGCCTGATTTGCCGGGGCACCCATTTGTGTAGAGGTGTTTCTACGGCGCTATTGAGTGGCTAGGACAGGCTTACACTATAGAACATGGTGATTGAGACTTTTTAATCCTGCCGATGGTTGAGCCGATTCCAAACATCACACTCCCCCCTGCCCAAAACCCTTGCCAAGAAGGGGAATGGCTGCAAACCGCGCTGCTGAACTGGCTAGACACCGAATTTTTGCCAGAACAGGTGAATCAGCAGATTGCCAAACGCGCCGCCCAAATTTTTGTGCGGCAGCGGATGGAGGGCGAAAACGATTTGATTTCCCTAGTGCTTGCGATCGTCACCGAAATGGAAGCCTTTGATTTTTCCAACAGTTTTTATGGGCAATTTGCGATCGCCAACGCAGTCAGTGACCTCCTGCTAGACAGTTTAGGCATCGATCGCTGCTGCGGACAGTAGAGAATGACGAGTGGCGAATGGCGAGTGGCGAACTCAAAACTCAAAACTCAAAACTTTTCCCTATCCCCTATTCCCTATCCCCTATCCCCTATCCCCTATCCCCTATTCCCTATCCCCATCCCTCACTTGAATGCCAACCGTTGATTTTTATCCGCCTCGCCGCAATGTGCCTTTCATTCGGCTGATTCAAACGCTGATTCCTATGGTTGCATCCTGGGGCTTTAAAATGGATTTAGAGGTGGACTATGACAGCCTCAATCAGTTGATAGCCCTGCGAAATGAGCGGGTGTTGCTGTTGCCCAATCACCCCACCTTTCATGATGCGATCGCAATATTTTTGCTCTCTGGCAGGCTGGGACAAGCGTTTTATTATCTAGGAGCCTATGAGCAATTACAAAGCAAGCTGGGGCGATTTTTTCAGGCGATTGGGTGCTACTCGGTTCGGCGCGGCTTAGCCGATCGCGCCAGTATTATTCAAACGATGGAGCTATTGGCGCAGCCCGGTTGTCACTTGGTGATTTTCCCCGAAGGAGGCTGTTCGTTTCAAAATGATATCGTCACTCCCTTTCGGGCAGGCGCAGTGCAGTTAGCCTTTCAGTCGATGAATCGAATGGTGAAGCAAGGCAATCCTCCGCCGGATCTCTATGCGGTGCCAGTCAGCATCAAGTATCGCTACACCCAAGATATGACGGGAGTCATTGAAAAACTGTTGACCCAGCTTGAACAAACGCTGGAGATGCCGACGCAATTAGACAATTATGAACGACTGCGAGCGATCGCCGAAACCCTGCTGACTCAATTGGAACAAGCCTATGGCATGACGGTTGACTCGACCCATCGATCTTGGAATCATCGGATTAAATCCCTGAAAGCTTATATCCTGCAAACCTGTGAACATCAGTATGGGCTAACGTCAGCGGTAACCGACCTGGATCGCGAGCGGGTCTATCGGATTTTGAACGCAACGCTAACGCAAGTAGAGCAAGCAGAGCAAGCAGAGCAAGTAGACACTGGATTGGAACCCGATCGCCCGTGGACAGTAGAATTTGTGCGGCGATCGATGATGCGGGTGCTGAATTTTGATGCCATGTATGACGGCTATGTGGCAGAAAATCCCACGCTAGAGCGGTTTATGGATACCCTGACCCGCCTAGAACGAGAAGTATTCAACATCAATCAGCCTGCTCCAAAAGGACATCGAGTGGCGACCATCAAGATGGGCACTCCCATCAACTTAAAAGACTCGTTTACGGCGTTTCAAACCCACAAAGCGGCAACGGTGGATCACGTGAACCAAACCATTCAGCGATCGGTTCAAAGTAACCTGGATTGGTTGAATCAGTCTCGATAATTTCATTGGGTTGGTGGCGATCGCGGTGTGACTCTGACCCAACCCCTATTTTCACCCCTCACCCCATAGCACAGGGGCTTTTCCGTTGCCATTTCCATAGAGCCTTGGATAGGGTCTTAGTAGATTTTTGCCCTGATAAACCTGAAACACATCGACGATCTCGCCGCCGCGCCGAATGGGAATTTCTCCAATTTGCTTAAAGCTTTGAAAATAGCCTGCATATTGAGTGGCATTGAATTGACGTTTAGGAGCAATGTACAGCCCATCTTTACCCACCCATTCCTCAGCCGTTGACCAAAACGCAAATCCCCGCAGGTCATCGTTAAAGCAGATAATCGGCGGATGATCTAGGGGCGCAAGTGCCATGCCCACATAACCCGCCATGAAAATATCATCTGCAAAAACAAAATCAGCTTGCTGGAGTGCGCGGGTCAATGTAGAAGAGTCTTCAAACCCACGCCGTAACTGCTGAATATCCACTAGCTGCACAGAGCCGTCGGCTGTTGCGGGAATCAAGCCACCGAACAGCGCATAGACACTTGGTTTTTGCAGGATGCCCAAGGTCAGATGGGAGAGGGCGATCGCCAGCAATAGGCTAATGACCACCGCTGAATTCCACAGCCAGCGCCGCACCCCACGGGGAGACCACTGTGCCGCGCGATCGCCCAACAGCAGCGTCAGTCCCCAAAATCCGGGCATTGCCCAAGTCGGCAAAATCGGACGATAGCCCCCCATCACCGTGAAGCTCAGAATAATGGGCAGGGAGATCCAGAGGATTAGAGAAGTTTTGAGTTTTGTAAGTCCTTCGGACTGGCTTTGCCAACGCGTAGCGTCTCCGTAGGAGATATTTTGAGTTTTGAGTTTTGAGTGCAGGCTGTTGCGCCATTGCTCCCAGGTTGCTCTCATGCCGACCCACCAGAGGGGAAAGCCAAAGGTGGGGAAGAGATAGCCAATGCCGATGAAAATGGTGCCGATGAGTTCCAACACGCTGTAACCGCGATTGGGGATGGCTCTGCCGGATTGATAGCGCAGGGAAACCCAGTCGTGCTGAAAGTTCCAGAGAATAATGGGGGAAATTGTCAGAAAAAATAAACCCAATGCTGCCAGCATCCAAGGGGATTGGGCGACGGCACGATGCTGACGGCTGGTCAGGCAAAATCCGAGTAAACCCAGTCCTAAAACGACTCCATGATATTTACTGAGGCATGCCAGCCCGACCACCAGCCCGATCGCGGCGAGTCGCCAGCTTGGATGATAAATCGGTCGGCGCAAGAACTCTTCGGCAGCCAGCAAAAGAGCCGCAGACCAGAAAAAGATCAGGGGGCTATCGGGTAAGGTGAGTACCCCAAAGCCGATAACAAAGATCGGAATAAGAGAGGCGATCGCAACAGTTAAAAACGCCGCTTTTGGAGAAAACAGGCGGACGCTTGTGAGGTACAGCAATATCAAAGCGCCGGTGTAGAGCAATAATGACCCCATACGGATCGTAAATTGCGATACGTGCCCCGTTAGCCAAGGTCCCAAACCCGTCGATAGCCCCACCATCAGCGGGTGATCAAAATAGCTCCAGTCTGGATGCTGAGTGTAGAGATAATAGTAAGCTTCGTCAAAACCAGGGGGTAGCCATACTGCGATCGCGCTTCGGACTAGCAAGCCCCCCAACAATATCCAGACAATCGGGCGCACTCCAAAACTCCACCCTTTGGCAAATTTCCCCATTCAGCGTCCTTCGTTTGCAGTCACCCCTGGCTCATTCCACCCACTACCAATTCCGCCAGCCGCCACCCTTGGCTTGAGCCTGTGCGCTCGATTGCGCGGGGCGATTGTGCAACAGCGATTGATAGGTTTGGCTGCTGCCCCAGCGATCGATTTCTCGCGCTCTTAATACGGGGACTGGGTGACTTAGTGGAGCGGTCATTGCCTGCTTTAGCAGTTCGCCAAGTTGATCCTTACTGATATCGTCGTAGGCTCGTGCTTGAGCCAAAAAAGCATCTAAATTAAGCTGACTGGCAAGCGTCGGCGACCCGCCGGCTAGTTTCATCAGGACTGAAGCCACAACTCTGGGATTTTGGGTCGCCAACAGTGCCGCGCGATCGCAGCTAAACTCGGCACAGCGCACCCACTCCATCAGCTGAGCCTGCAAGCTTTGGGCAATCCCAGCACCCCAAGGGAGTTGTCCCGCAGCCAAAACCAATATATTTGCCAAAGTCAAATACACGCCATGCTCACACTTGAGATGCCCCAATTCATGGGCAATGACCGCCTGCACTTCTTCTGGGGTCAGCAAATCAATTAAAGACGTATGCACCACAATAAACGGCTGTTCACCGCGCATGGCAAAGGTGTAGGCATTTGGCGCAGGATGTTGGCGCACATAAAGCTGGGGCGGTTCCAAATCCAAGACTTTGCAAGCGTCTAAAAGCAAATTGTGCAAGTCAGGCAACTGGCGATCGCTCACCAAAATGCTGGAAGCAATATTTTCTAAGTAAAAAAACTGACCCGCCAAAGGACCTAGCAAATTACGCACAATCCCATCTAGACCAGGCAACTGCTTGAGGTTTGCCGTCGCTTCTAGATCGAGCGGATGGCGAAAATGGTCGGCGCGTAAACCCAGCAGAGGAGTTTTGAAGAAAGCCATGAACGAATGCCAAAAACAGTACAAACTGCTCGTGAAAGAACTGGTAGGAGAAACGATAGGGCAGGTGAAGCATCGCGTTCCGGGCGACATTGCCTGCGTCCCAAAGGGAATAGGCGATCGCCTCCCTTACTGTCAGTATAACGAGCGAGACGGTCGGTGATGGCAGGAAACCAAAGTGGGTGGTTCCACTCATACAGCTAGTGGGTGGAACCACTCATGCGCTCCACCCAGCAATCTTCCAGAAGACTCCTATCCGGGCTGATTTAACATCGAGGGCTGAGGAGGTGAGATCACAGCATCATTAGAGCGGTCATCTACCGTCGCTTCTGACTTAATTCGGTGCATCCGAGCGCCCAACTTTTGCAGCTTAGCCTCTAGTTGCTCATAGCCCCGATCTAAGTGATGCAATCCTTGAATCGTGGTTTTGCCATTGGCTGCTAATCCTGCCAACACTAGCGCGGCAGAAGCTCGGAGATCCGTCGCGACGACGGGCGCACCCGACAACATCGGCACGCCTCGAATAATCGCATGATTTCCCTTAATGCGGATATCTGCACCCATCCGGCTTAGTTCCGGTACATGACCCATGCGATTTTCAAACACCGTTTCCGAAATAACACTGTCTCCTTCACTCAAGGTCAACAGTGCCATAAACTGCGCTTGCATATCGGTGGGAAAACCAGGATAAGGCAGGGTCTCAATATCGGTCGCCAGGATGCTCTGAGAAGGAATAACACGAACCCTATTGGTGCCTTCATTCACCACCTGCACTCCCATTGCCTGAAGTTTGGCAATCACCGCTGTCAAGTGATCGGGAATCACGGGAGACACCAAAATTTCAGAGCGAGTGATTGCACCCGCTACTAAAAAAGTGCCCGCTTCAACCCGATCAGGAATAATGCTGTAATCGGCGGTGTGCAAGCGAGATACGCCAGAGATCGTAATGGTATTGGTGCCAGCCCCACGAATTTTTGCTCCCATCGCCCGACAGAAGTTGGCTAAATCGATTACTTCCGGTTCTTGGGCGGCGTTTTCAATCGTGGTTTCTCCGTCTGCCAAGGTTGCCGCCATCATCAAGGTTTCTGTTGCGCCCACACTGGGATAATCGAGATAAATCTTGGCTCCTTTAAGTCGCTTGTTCACGCCTTTCACGTAGGCGTATACAATGCCGTGATCAATTTGCACTTCTGCCCCTAGCGCCTGCAAACCGCGAACGTGCAAATCAACGGGTCTTGCCCCGATCGCGCAACCGCCGGGGAGAGGAATCCGAGCCACGCCTAAACGGGCAAGCAGAGGACCAATCACAAAAAAGCTAGCGCGTAGCTGACTGACGAGTTCGTAGGGCGCTTTGGATTGCCCAATCGTAGACGCATTGATAGCTAAGCGATCGCCCTCTCGCTCAACCTTCACCCCCAATGCCGCTAAGATCTCACTCATGCGAGACACATCAACAAGAGAGGGAACATTACGAAGAGAGCACTCCTCTGGACAAAGGACGGCACCTGCCATCAGCACCAGTGCCGAATTTTTAGCGCCGCTGACGGTGACCTGTCCGCTGAGGGGCTGACCACCCCAAATTTCCAGGATGGAAATATTTTCTTCGGCAGGAGAATGAACGTTTGGTGGGCTAGGAGAGAAAGTAATGGGTCTGTCCTCCGCAATTAACTGTGTGACAAATTCGGTCTTGATTCTACCGGAAACATTCCAGTTGTCACAGCTTTTTCTCAGTTTGCAGTTCGCGCTCTATTTCAAGGGGGCGGGATTGGCTCAAAAGTTTATCTGTTGAACGATTGACAGATGGTTTCAATTACCACATGATTAGAAATCGCGGATTCATTCGCACGGTTAGCGGAACTGGCGGAATTGGTAGACGCGCTAGATTCAGGTTCTAGTGTCTGCAAAGACTTCCGGGTTCAAGTCCCGGGTTCCGCATTGATATGGAGTGTAGTGGGCAGCCTGATAGTTGCCCATTTTTTTACCTAATTTTCTTAAGAAGAGTTAACTATTTTTAATGTCCTTACTTGGTTTTAGTCCTAAATTCTAATCATTCAAGCTTGATGTTAACTAGCTCACAAAATCCGTTGGTGAAGCAAATGCGAAAGTTGCATCGCGCCAAGGAGCGGCGAGAGCAGCAACTTTTTCTTTTAGAAGGGACGCATTTGGTAGAAGCTGCCTGTTTTGCCGATCGCCCTTTGGTGACGGTCTGCCATACGCCCGATTGGCAACGGCGCTATCCAGACCTGTGTCAGCAGATTGAACAGCGCGCCCAACGATTGGAAGTCGTGAGTCCAGAGGTGTTGCGGGCGATCGCCACGACGGTAGAACCCGATGGAATTATTGCTACTGTCGAGCGATCGTCCATTGCGGCACCGACCTTTGATCAATTAGGGCTGGTGCTAGAAACAATTCAAGATCCTGGCAATCTGGGCACGATCATTCGCACGGCGGCGGCTGTGGGAGCAGATGGACTGTTACTGAGCGACGACAGCGTTGATTTAGATCATCCCAAAGTACTAAGGGCTTCAGCGGGGCAATGGTTCCGCTTGCCGATGGCAACTAGCCCCGACCTGCCAACCGCGATCGCCCCTTACCGTCAGCAAGGATTTCAAATTGTTGCCACTCTGCCCAATGCCGATCGCACCTATTGGGACGTGGATTTCTGCAAACCCACTCTTTTACTGATCGGCAATGAAGGGGCAGGGCTATCGCCTGCGCTCACAGCCTTGGCGGATTACAGTGTTCAGATTCCCTTAGCCGCTGGAGTAGAATCTTTGAATGTGGCGATCGCGGCGGCTCTCCTGCTCTATGAAGCGAAACGACAGCAGGCTCTTAAATAGTGCGGGGTGCGGGGTGCGGGGTGCGGGTTTCAGGGTGCGGGGTGAATTCTTTTGGTACTCCGTACTCAGAACTCCGTACTCCTTCCGTACTCCTATAGAGTTTCTTGGCTTTGATTGCTTTGAATAAACTGCTCCAGATCCGCGATCGCGTCTTCAAAACTGCTTAAACTGAACGATGCTGAATCTTGGCAAGATTGTTCAGAGGCATTGAGCGAAGATTGAGGATTTGGGGGCGGGAGGCTATCAGCCGGTTCAGCCGGTTCAGATTCAGCCGGTTCAAACGTTTGTTCTAACTGTGCAAGTGATTCAATAAATGCCTGCGTAGCGGCGCGGCGATCGTCATGCGGCTGTCCCATAGTTTTGGCTCCCAAGCGGTCTGAAATATTAATAGCCAGATTCACCTTGTTCCTGATCATGACACCTGTCCTATAAACTAAGCTACGTTTAAGTTGCCCAATGTTATCCTTATTCTCAGCAAACGTCCTGAGTGAACCTAACCAAACGAAACGGATACAAAGCAGCAAAATCTGCTCAAATAGTTTGGAAGGTTGTCTGATGGGTAACATCCGACCGAAAATAAGGGGAATGCCCAGGAGAGAAACGTGAGCGAGCCATTTGATTACGATTTGCTGATTATTGGGGCGGGGGTGGGCGGTCATGGGGCGGCTCTACATGCCGTTAGTTGCGGGTTGAAAACTGCCATTGTCGAAGCGGCAGAAATGGGCGGCACCTGCGTTAATCGTGGCTGTATCCCCTCCAAAGCTCTGCTGGCGGCTTCTGGCAAGGTGCGTGAATTGCGCGATACGCATCACCTGAAAGCGTTGGGAATTGGGATTTCGACCGTATCGTTTGACCGAGCCGCGATCGCCAACCATGCCAATACTATTGTTGCCAAACAGCGAGAAGCTCTGACGGGTAGCCTCAAACGGATTGGGGTCGATACGATTCAAGGCAGGGGGCGAATCACGGCAACGCAAAAAGTGACCGTTTCTACGCCCAATGGCGATCGCGTGGTCACGGCAAAAGACATTATTTTGGCGACTGGCTCTGTGCCTTTTGTGCCGCCCGGTGTTGAAATTGATGGCAAAACTGTGTTCACCAGTGATGATGCGGTGCGGTTAGAATCCTTGCCGTCTTGGGTGGCGATCGTCGGCAGCGGCTACATTGGGCTAGAATTTGCCGATGTTTACTCGGCTCTTGGCTGCGAAATCACCTTAATCGAAGCGCTGGATCATCTGATGCCAGGATTTGACCCCGATGTGGCAAAACTGGCGCAGCGAGTGCTGATTACGCCGCGAGACATTGAAACAAAAGTGGGAATGTTGGCAAAACGGGTGATTCCAGGATCGCCTGTGGTGATTGAACTGGCGGATGCCAAAACCAAGGAAGTTGTAGAAGTCCTGGAGGTGGATGCCTGCCTGATTGCAACTGGGCGCATTCCCCACACCAAAGACTTGGGCTTGGAAACCGTTGGCGTTGACCTCGATCGCCGGGGCTTTATCCCTGTGGATGATTATTTGGCAGTGGTCAAGCAGGGTGATCCCGTACCGCACTTGTGGGCGATTGGGGATGCCACGGGCAAAATGATGCTGGCGCATACGGCATCGGCTCAGGGCGTTGCCGCGATCGAAACGATTTGTGGACGACCTCGGATGGTGGACTATCACAGCATTCCCGCTGCTGCTTTTACCCATCCCGAAATTGGGTTTGTCGGCATGACGGAACCCGCTGCCCAAGAAAAAGCCAAAGCAGAAGGGTTTGAAGTGGGCGTGGCAAAGACATATTTTAAGGGAAATGCCAAAGCGATCGCGGAAGGAGAAACCGAAGGGCTTGCCAAAGTGATTTTCCGAAAAGACACTGGCGAACTGCTAGGCGTTCATATTTTTGGGCTGCACGCCTCCGACCTAATCCAGGAAGCGGCTAACGCGATCGCCAACCGCCAATCAGTACACGCCCTCGCTTTCTTGGTTCACGCCCATCCCACACTTTCAGAAGTGCTGGATGAAGCCTACAAGCGAGCCACAGGAACCCATTAAAGAAGTAGGGGTTAGGTTTCGGGTTTCGGGATCTAGATTTCCGCCAACTCCTACTCCAAACTCCTACTCCAAGTTAAGTCAATACCCCTATTCCCTGACCCCTGAAACCTACTCTATGCAAATTCGTCGTCGTCCTCCCAATCCTGCTATTTCCGTAGAGTATTTGCGCTACCAAATCAAAGCAGATGATGCGGCTCCACACAATATTTTGGAAGAAATTGTTTGGCATAAGGAAACTGAGGTTGACCGATTACGGGAAGCGGTGCCGCTTGTTGAGCTTCGTAAACGGATGACAACGGCTCCGACCGTGCGAAATTTTTTAGCGGCGTTGCAGCAATCCTCGACTCAGCCTGCGGTGATTGCGGAAGTTAAAAAAGCGTCTCCCAGCAAAGGGGTGATTCGAGAGGATTTTGACCCAGTGGCGATCGCCCAAGCGTATCAGCAGGGTGGCGCAACCTGCCTATCTGTTTTGACCGACTCAAAATTCTTTCAGGGCAGCTTTGAGTATTTGGCGGCAATTCGGGCTGCAACGGATCTACCCCTGTTGTGCAAAGATTTTATTCTGTATCCCTATCAGATGTTCTATGCGCGAGTTCATGGAGCCGATGCCGTATTGTTCATTGCTGCCATCCTGTCGGATCAAGATCTGCAATACTTCATTAAAATTGCCCGATCGCTGAATTTGACCGCCTTGATTGAAGTCCACACGCAGGAGGAACTGAATCGAGTCTTAGCGCTAGCAGATGTCAACCTGATTGGCATCAACAACCGAAATTTACAAGATTTCTCGGTTGATTTGCAAACTACTTGCACATTGTTATCCAATCAAAATCAGCAAATTCGCGATCGCCAGATTCTCATAGTCAGTGAATCCGGGCTTTATACCGCAGCCGATTTGAACCAAGTCAGTCAAGCTGGTGCCAGTGCCGTTTTAATCGGTGAATCGTTGATGAAACAACCCGATCCAGGAATTGCCCTTGCTCAATTACTGCGATCGTGAAAGGCGACCCCTTTCAGATTGCTTGAATTCGTATCAGTTTTTTGTATCGCTTACTGCCCTATTTTTTAGCCCTTCAGCCCGCTAGGTCACCCATGGAATCGATCCCTCTGCCATCGCACATTCACTACGAACTACTTCTGCAAATGTTAGAACGGCAAACAATGCTGGCGGTAGCACAAACACCGGGTATTCATGACCAAGTACAGCAGCTTATTGTTACCTTGCGTAAAGCTGTGTCTCAGCAAAAACGGTTGGAAGAAGCCTGTGAGCGCCATCATCTAACCATCGACTATCGGTGGTCACTTAACACAACTGCAAAAAATGAATTAGTATCTAAAGACTTTCTGAGCTTGCACCCTGAATAACCTGATGAATGCCGTAAAATCGGCAAGATTCTCATCGGCTCATTGCTGCCTAGCTATTAAAATCGTTTTAGGAGAACGATTTTGCGGCTCTGGCAAAGGTTAATCACCTTCTTTGGGAGGTTCTAAGTGACTGAACCAAGTTTAGTTCGCAGTTCGCGATCTATAAAAGAGAATAGCTTCCCAATCATCGGTTCCCGTATGCCACCGATCGCAGAACCTGACGGCTCCGAGCAACTTTTACTGGATCTTGGAGAACCCTTACTGTCCCGTAAGTCTAGTAATGCTGGATCTTTGGTCGCTCCGGCTTTCCATTCCATCTCAAATTCGGCAAGTAAATTAGATCGAGGTGCTCAACGAGTCCATCGGTCTGATCTTTCAAATCAAGATCTTTCAAATCAAGATAGTTCAAATCAAGATAGTTCAAATCAAGGTCTTTCAAAAGATGAATTGCATGATTTGCGATCGCTGATTGATGAACAAGGCAAAAGAATTCATGACTTAGAGCAAGCGTTAGATCAATCCGTATCCTCCATGGCTGATCTACGGCTTCAACTCGTTAATCAGCAGTTTCTTGAGGCGCAATTAGCTTCAACTGAAGAGATTGCCAACATCCAGCAGCACGCCATTACTCAGCTAAAGCAGCGACTAGTCCAACAGCAGGTAGTCCTAGAAGCGTATGAAAACCACACTGAGGCAGAAACTCCGTCATTTCAAGAATTATTACTCTCACTTGAAGACCTAGCAGAAGGTCAGCAAACCAATCTCAAGCGGTTGTGGCTTCGTATCCATCGCGATCGCGCCGAAACCCAAGCTCAACAAACCTATCTAGATTGGCTAGCCAACCTGCAACCCACACTTTTCGATCAGCACAATCTAGAAAGTTTCTCTCAACCGTTTGATGAAAATCTGGCTGATTCCACAATTTCACGGGAGCAACTACAGCCCACTCTGGTAGAACTGGGACACCATTTAGCCAAGCGGCAAACCGCCATTGAGCAGTTGGAAATGGAGCTGCACCGCGCTCACATTGCTTTACAAGAACAGCAAGCAATGATTGATACGTTGCAACAAAGCCATACGACGAAGCCTCTTGCCAGTGATAGCTCTTTAGATCAGGAATTGTTTACGGCTCACTGCAAGATTCAAGAGTTAGAAATTCAGCTATCGAAACAAACGACCACTCAAGCAATGCTGCAACATTTTTGTCAGGAGCTTGAGCAAAATCGCGATCGCCACCAAGTGCGTACTGCCGAATTAGAACATCAGACCGCAGACATGCAGGAGCAAATCCTCAAGCAAGCTCAGCAGGCAAGCGAATATGAAACCGCCATTCAACATTGGAAAGATCGCTATCACAATAGTCACGATTATCTGAATCGCCTCAAAGAACTCTTGGAACAAGTGTTGCCCAATTCTTCAGCCGAGCTATCAGAGATCTTAGCCATTATCCAAGCGGCAACCGCTGATGCCACCGAGGTAGAGGGCGAGAGCGCGACCCCGATTCTCCTTAAAGGTTCCAAAATGGATATTCCTGATTTTCTGCTTCGTCGTCATCGCTATCGAGTGCGCTCTTAAAAGGTGAGATCGTAGAAACTCGTAGTTTGGAGTGTAATTTGATACTCGAATTTATATTGATTAGAGTGTTTTTAGAATAATCATATCCAAATTATTGATCAGTGGTTCGGCACCCGTAATGTTGCTTAGTCCCTAGAAGAAGCTTTTGAGAAGTTTATCTTAAATTAAAATAGTTGTTATGTAGAGTTACTTTCAGGGAACTCTAAGCAAGTAATTTACACTACTCAAAATTTGAAACTTTGTGAAAATATAAACCCACTACTGAGAAAAGATACTCTCAAAAGCAACGCTAGCACCCTGAGAGTTGTCGAGTAACATCCTTTGTTTGACTCAGGGTTAAGATCTAGGAATACAGGTGCTATCCGAGATGCTAAAGTCTTCCGAGATGTTAAAGCCTTCCGAGATGCTAAAGACTGATGGAACCAATGTGCGATCGCGGGATTGATTCTGTAATATTTTTCACCGTTTTGCCACCAACGTGACACGTTAAAAGCTTTTTCATCCTTCAGATCAATGCCCGCTAAAATGCCAAATTAGGCTCACCTGGATCGTCGTTCAGAGAAATCACATTGCCAAAAGCCAAAGGAATTTCAATCGCTTCTTGTCCATGGAGTTCTCTGAATAACGGTTGAAAGTTTATTGTAAAAAACTGCGTAATGTCTGGGGAATACCGCATGAGTCCTGAGCCACACCTAAATAAAAGTCTCATATCCGACGGAACCTCTGATCGATCGATTTTAGAAGCTTCCCAGATTGTTTTTCCGAAAACTTTTGAGTCTGGTTCTTTGCCTCTAGGGATGGATGGAGAAGATGTTGCGTTTGCCAAAGCTCCAACCCTGATGATTGATTTGGAGCAAACTCCTAGCAGCCAAGGCTCTGGAAGTTTGGACATATCTACTGAACTACCGCTAAAGCATTACATTCAAGGCGTTGTTCAGGGACAACAATCTTATTTGATCACTAATTTGCTGGGTGGATCAATCACTCTGTTTCAACCTCAAATGGTCTGGACTGTGGGACGAAATCGAGGAGCCGCGCTACCCTTGCGCGATCGCTTATTGTCTCGTCGTCATGCCGTCATTATGTTTGTTTTACAAGAAGGGTTCAACTTGGTTGATCTCAATAGCATGAACGGCTCTTTTTTGAATGGCAAGCGCATTCAGCAGCGGCAATTGTTGAAAGATGGCGATCGCATCCAGCTAGGGAATTTTGAATTCAACTTTTTTATTAGCCAAACTAGTCGAACTATTGAGCCAATTCATCCTGAAGTACTCGCCCGATTTACCAGTTCAAAATCTTGTCAAGAGGGATTTATGGATTACTCTGCTTTGGAAGAACCCGAAATCTTGTTTAGAGAAATACCAAAAGGATAAGGGGCGAGGGGCAAGAGGTGAGGGGCGAGGGGTGAATTCAAAACTCAAAACTTAAAACTTAAAACTCAGCACTCATCTCTTGTTTCAGCAGCCAAAACGCGGTGTAAGTCATGCCCGAATCATCGGGCTGAATCAGCAAAAAATGAAGTCCCTTGCCTAACTGCTTTTTCACTTCATAGGTTTGAGCCGCGATCGCCATTTCGGCATCATCAAAGGTAGCTATCACCCAGCGATCGACTAAGCCTGCTTCTAAAATTAAGCCGTCCGGTGCGCCTGGAGCATAGCTCAATGAGACTGGGCAAATCTTTTCTAGCCAGCGGGCTAACTGCATAGAACGCCGCCCCCCATCGATTACGACCCCTGAAATTAATACAGTGGATGCCAACCCCACATTCAGCGGCAAAAACTCTTGGGGCATATTGAGAATGGGGATCAAGCGATCTGAAAATGCGGTGATCAAGTCAGCAGCAGGCAAGGAAGCAAACCGCCACTGAATGCCCAAGAGGTTTTCAGCAATGGGCAGGGGCGGTGGTTTATCTAATGTGACTGGCTGATAGGGCTGCCCAGTATAGTTAGGCAGGGTAGGATAAAGCCGCGATCGCGCTTCTAGCCAGCGCTTTAACGTGGGGGTGTGGCGCGTGGGTTCCAACCGAATGCCTAAAGGTTGAGTGGCAATTTCCAGTAGGGAAAAAGATTGGGGACGAAAAACGCAAATATACTCTGGTTTAGGGTGTCCCTTTGCTAAAAGTTGCTGTAGCTGTTGCCTTAACCAGTCTGTTGTTGCTGCTGATTGAGCGCAAAAAACGAGATGCTGAAGGGTGCCTGCGCGATCGCAAATTAGCAATTCCCACAATGGATTTTCCGCTTCATCTTGAAGCGGACGACGATAAAAATCAATTTCCCAGACAGACATATTAACAATCAAACACAATGGATTTAGCTCTGAAGCGGGATGCAATTCGTTCGCCGCGAACCAGCATAAAGCCCCTTCTCAAATCTTTGAACAGGGGCTTTGTTAGCAGGACATCAGCCTTGAAACCATGACTTTTCCCTGGTTAGAAAAAGACTGCACGCTCAAAGCAATTAGTTTTAAGAAGTTTTAAGGAATTAATAAGCTAAAGTTTCCAGCGTTTCCCGTAGATAGCGGCGAACCAAGGTATCTAGCCCTAGGCTGCTCAACTGATTGTCGATGTTGCGTTCTAGCTGCCAACGCTGAAAGCCGGAGCTAGAAGAAATTGCTTGCTTCAAGCTTTTCCAAACTTCTGAATCTCCTGGCAAATTGAGCAAATCCTGAGAATTTTTCACGGTGGATAGAGGGTCAAATAAGGGTGAGGAGTTAGAACTTTCCATAAAAACCTTTGCAAGGCGGGGTTAATGAGTGCGGCACATTTACTCTAGACGATATCAGTTGAGTCCTACTGTTTATTCAACAATAACGTACTCATTTAAGCGAAATATGTGCGTTATGACACCCTTTTAGAAAAGGAAGACTGTCATAGGGCGGTTTCCAATAATTCTCTAGCGGGTACTGTTTCATTCAATTGATCAGCCTCGAACTGACCAGTCAGCGCTTGGGCGATCGCCCAATGTTTTTGCAGCGTCGCTTGGGGCAACGGTCCTTGTAAATGGCTCCACGGAAGCACCCGATCAATCTGCCAATTTTCGTGCACGTAGTGTTCCATGGGGGGCAATGTGCCGCGCAGTTCTTTGAATGCCCGGCGATAGCTGCCTAAGGAATCGCCGTAGTGTCGGGTGAGTGCCAACAGATAGGAGAGACGACGATCGCCCCGTGATAGTAATGCTTGAATCACTGACCAGTTATAGCTTTCAGGGCGAAAATCAATCCCTTGCGATCGCAATTGTTTTTGCAAAAATTGCAGTCGTTTTTCTGCCTGTCGATCCACGCCGCACCACTGAAACGGCGTGTGGGCTTTGGGGACAAAGGTGCTGCACCCGAACGTCAGCCGTAAGCCGGGAGCCGCTTTTTTGATCGTCTTCATCATCTCAACGGTTTGCTCCAAGTCGGGCATGGATTCACCGGGGATGCCTGCCATGCCGTAGAGCTTCAGACTGCTGAGTCCGCCTGCTTTTGCGTTGATGGCTGCCTGAATAATTTCGTCATTGGTCAGCTTTTTATTGACGATTTGACGGACTCGCTCGGAACCACTTTCGACCGCGATCGTCACCGAGCGACTGTCATGTTTAACTAAGGTTTGCGCCAGTTTTGCCGTAACCGTATTGGTGCGAACCGAGGAAAAGCTGATGCGAACGTGGTCATACTCTGGACGGTTCAAATAATCCAGCAGCGTTTCAAACTCAGGATGTTGGGTGATGGAAGCGCCCAGCAAACCAAGGCGATCGCTCACTTGCAAGCCACGGGCGATCGCCGGGATCAGTGACTCTTCTAAGCTTGCGACCCGAAACGGCAGGGTTAAATAGCTCGCAAGGCAAAAGCGGCACATTTCTGGGCAACTCCGCACCACTTCCACCATAAAGATATTTTCCCAGGCGGCTTTCTCAGTCACCACGGTGGAAGCAGATAAGGTGTTGCCGCGATAGGTTTGCTTGGTAATCTCGGCAGGAATGCTGGCATCAATCGGCGCGATCGCCTGTATCCAGCCATCTTTCCCGTCATAGGTCGCTTGATAGAGACTAGGGACATAGATGCCGGGAACTTGAGCCAAGTGGCGAAGTTGAGTGACGCGATCGCAGGTTCGCACCGCTTGATAGGCTTCAATAAATTCCCCCAGCAACAATTCCCCATCGCCCAGCAAAATCACATCAAAAAAATCTGCATAGGGTTCTGGATTAGCCGTTAACACTGGACCGCCACCAAACACAAGCGGATGATTATCGTCCCGGTTTGTCGCCCGAATCGGAACTTGCAACGATTCCAACAAGTTCAACACGTTCACATAATCCAATTCCCAGGAAAGGGAAAAGCCCAGTAGTTCCGGTTGGGACGGTAAATTTTCCCTTACGTCTGTAAATAGGCGACTGACTTGGACATCGCTGCGGGTTGCCAGGGTTGCCCACACCACCTGATAACCCAAACTGGTAATGCCAACGCTGTACTCATTGGGAAACGCAAAAATGACGGGAATTGCGTCAGCCGTGGGGGGCGCGGGGGTAAACAATAGCCGTTCAGCAGCAAAGGGCGATGCAGACATGAAATCCTTGGAATCAACCTTATTCAAGGTAACACTTATAGTTCTGAGGTTGATTTTTGGAGGTTGGCGATCGCTCAATTTATCCCAGCAGACGCTTTAACTGTTTATAGACTTCATCATCATTCCGTTTGCCAACCAACAGAATTTCAACTAAATCTTCCTGAGAGTTAAAACGATAGATAATCCGATACTCGCCGCTATCCACTCGATAGTAGTTTGGGTAGCCGGATAATTCTTTGGTGTCTGATGGCATCGGATCAACGTTTAACGCCATTACTGGCTTAGCAATTTGAGCGGCATTTTTTGGCTGCAAACCTTTAAGGAAGTCAAGCACCGTTTGTAGCCCGTCTAGCTTCGCCATATTAGCCGTCGTGATTTTCCATTGCAGCTAGACGCTGAAGTTCTGCTGTGAAGGTTTCTGAACCGACCATACGGGAGTTTTGCAAAGCCGTTTCAGCCAATTGCCCGAACCCGATCTCTTCCAACTTCGACAGTCGAACGATCAATTGCTGATATTCTTGGGCAGACAAAATAACAAATTTGGGCTGAGCGTCTTCAATCAGCAATATGGGTTCAATCGCCGCCTGATCCAGCAGTTCTCGTTGGCGATCGCGAATCTCTTTCAGCGGATAACTCTGCATGGTTCAACCTGTTCAGACACTCTACCGCTATTCTACAGGGCGCGATCTCTCTCACCTCTCCGAAAGCAAAAAGCGATCGCCCCGTGAACAAGCGCGATCGCTCAAATCATGCCAGCAATTGCAGCTATACGGCAGATTTCTTGAGTAAGTATCGGGCGCGATTAATGTCGTGATCCGTTCCTTCAATCACGATTAAAAAACTGCCTTTGGAAACCTGTAGGCTGTATTGTTTGGCTTGTTCTGAGGTGAGTCCTAAGCCGATCAATGCTCCGGTCAATCCACCGGCTGCGGTGCAAATTCCGCCGCTCAACAGCACAAACGCGATCGCGGAAGACAGCATTAGTTGACCGACTCCAGGCAGAGCGATCAATCCGGCTCCCAGCAGTAGACCCGTGGTGCCCCCAACCAGATTACCGAGAAGCATTCCCTTCTTGAGTCCTGTTGCTGTGCCAGTAATAGCCCCAAAGGATGGAGCGGCAAGGTCTGAGGGGTTTGGGTTTTCCAAGTCGTGACCCAGTAAAAACACTTGAGCAACCGGAAAACCTGAGAAAATCAGTTGGTCAAGGGCTACCCCTGCTGCTTCACGGTTAGGAAATGTGCCAATGACTGCTCGGTGATGGGTCAAGATTGTGCTAAGCGAAGACACGTTATAAGTCCAAATTCTGTGTATTTCACTACAATATTATCAATAATTTAGACAATAAGTTTGTGACATGGAGCGAATGCCAGGAATCTCTCACAAAAAAGCGATCGCCGGAGGCGGGGCGATCGCTTTTTTGAATTAAAAAGTTTGATTGCTAAAGTTCGACTCCTAAGGTCGAGGGGCATACATGATCACTAACACGCCTAAAAGTGCAATCCACCCTCCCAACAGATCGTATTTATCGGGAGCAATGCGATCGATTCCCCAACCCCAGAGTATGGACAGCACAATAAAAATGCCACCATAGGCAGCATAAACGCGCCCAAAGTTTGCGTTTGTGGGTTGCAGCGTCGGCAAGATGGCATACATTATCAGCGCCACTACGCCAATCCCGCCTAACCAAGCGCTCTTCCCTTCGCGCAACCACAGCCAAAATAGGTAGCCGCCGCCAATTTCAAATAGCCCAGCCAGGACAAACAAAAACAAAGACCAGAGCATTACTTTTAACCGTTACTTTTAACCCTTACTTTTTAAGTGGATCGCTGAGGGTTGCGGGTTCTTCAATGTTCAAAGCACTTTCGTTTTCTTCACTAGTGCGAATCCGAACGGCTCGGCTGACGGGGAGCACGAACAACTTGCCATCACCGATCGTCCCAGTTTTAGCGGTTTTAACAATGGTATCGACGACCGTATCCACGATGTCGTCATTCACAAC
>JBGTAZ010000291.1:0-8663 GCA_041749615.1 Leptolyngbyaceae cyanobacterium
GACTTGAATCGTGCGACCCCAGTCGCTACTTTGCAACACTTTGCTTTGGAAGCCGTTGCCCGTTCCATAGATTTGCAAATCGCCTGACCCGGCGGCATCGGCAAAGGTGAAGCCGCTAGAATCGCTGTAGCTAGCTTTACCGGAGTTGCCAACGGCTAGGTTCTCAAACGTCACCTTTATTGGATTGTTTGGGGTTGCCGATGGACTCATAGAACTGCTGCCAGTGAGAAACTGTGGGGTGAGGTCAGTGGTTAGCCCCCCGTTGGCGGTGGATGGTGAACTTGGGGTGACAAGCAAAAGACTTGCACCGGGATCAAGAATATTGGTATTGCTGGGCATCAGTTATTCTCCAAATGCTAATGAAAGTTTGCATTCGGTAGATGGCATCCGTGTGAGATTGATAACCTTGGATTAAGGCATGGCGATTGAATGCGCGATCGCATTGACATTCAATGCGAACTGGGTTGCACACTAATAAGTTGCACACTAAATAAATGGCAGGCGTAGATTTTGGCAATCGGATTGCCTGCTATTTTTATAGTTAGAAGAGGCTCCAGCGAGGGGCACTGGAACCAAAGTGCATGAAGTTTGAGTGGATTGGTTAAGTTGCCGCTAGAAAAACGATGCCGATAGCGGCGTTTGTTCTAACCCGTTAGTGACCAGTCAATGGGTAGATTGATAATAGATTTTCAGGAAAATTTTTGCGGATGCTGGAATAGCATCATGGGAATTGCGACACTTAAGCGCATTCCCAAAATATTACAAGTTAGCTCAACCAAGTTAGCTCAATAGGGTTCAGCGATCGCTTTGTCTAACATATTTTGCCTAACGTGTAAGGAGTATAGAAAGGTACGTCACCGAAAGATGCATTATTCACAGAGAACCAGGGTAGACACTGATCTTTGGTAGACACCCGAAGGCGTTGAACCGTATCTGTCTAAAGATTAACGGTGTCTTTCTGAAATGCAGGGGTGGTGCTGCCACTTTGTGAGTCGTCCATTGCCACAGCAATGCTAGGGGCGGAAGACCCACTATAAAAGCGGCTGAAAGCGACTCACTTTTTTAGCCAGATGCACTGATTCCAAAAATGTTCTTCGCTTTCAACTCTACTCACTCCATCGTGAAATCACTAGAGCATTCATGGAAAATTTACGGTGGCACTGTATTTGTACGGTATCGTTTCTTACAATTAACCCAATGAAACCTTGATGAAATCGTAGTTTTAAATCATTCAAGGGATTTGTAGAATTGTGATGGTTTTGCAAAGTTAGACCGATGATTCGTCTTTGCACAGTCTCCAAGCAGTGTTGCTGAACTGACCTTGGAGTCTGGTCGTTGATGGTCAGACGATCTCTTTGTGAGTGAAGGGTTTGGCGCGATCGCCCGTGTAGGTGGCAACAATGTGACCATTGCCGACGAGTTGATATTTATAAGTGACCAAGCCTTCTAGCCCAACGGGACCACGGGGCGGCATTTTTTGGGTGCTGATGCCCACTTCTGCCCCAAAACCATAGCGGAAGCCATCGGCAAACCGAGTTGAGCAGTTGTGATACACTCCTGCCGCATCCACTTGAGCCATGAATGTTGCGGCGGTTTGAGTATTTTCTGTGACGATCGCTTCCGTATGCCGCGACCCATACCGGGTTATGTGGGCGATCGCGGCTTCCAAAGAGTCCACAATTTTGATTGCCACAACCAAATCACTGTATTCAGTTGACCAATCGGCTTCCGTGGCAAGCTTGATGTTCAAAATCTCCCGTGTGCGCGGATCGCCCCGCAGTTCTACCTGTTTATTTTGAAACGCTGCCACGGCTTCTAACAAGAAACTAGGCGCGATCGCCTGATGCACTAAAATCGTCTCGATCGCATTACAGGCAGCCGGATATTGAGTTTTGGAGTCGATCGCGATCGCAATTGCTTTTGCAATATCCGCCGCCTCATCCACATACAGATGGCAAATTCCGTCGGCATGACCTAACACTGGAATGCGCGTGTTGTCCTGCACAAATTGCACAAACGAGTTAGAGCCTCTCGGAATAATCAGGTCTACGAATTGATCTAGCTTCAATAACTGCACTGTTTCTTCCCGCGTGGTCAAAAGCTGGACTGTAGCAGGATCAATTTCTACTTGCTGCAATGCCTGTTGAATCGCTTTGACCAATGCCTCGCAGGAACGAAGGGCTTCTTTGCCGCCTTTCAAAATCACGCCATTCCCCGACTTAATCGCCAAACTGGAAATTTGCACGACGGCATCAGGACGCGCTTCAAAAATGATGCCGAGTACGCCCAGGGGACAGGTGATTCGCTTTAAAGTCAGCCCCGTATCCAATTCACGATTAAGCTGCACTTCACCCAGCGGATCAGACAGTTTTGCTAGATCGCGCACGCCCGCGATCGCGTCCCTCAGCTTGCTGTCATTCAATTTTAGTCGGGCATATAGCGCCGAAGAAATTCCCTCAGCAGTCGCAACGTCGCAATCCACGGCGTTTGCCGCCAAAATTTCGGGTGTTGCTGCTTCCAGAGACTGCGCGATCGCCTCTAGCGCTCGATTTCGCGCCTCTATGGGCAGCATTCCCAACTGCAATGCACTGGCACGAGTTTTTTGGGCTAGTGCAATCAGCGCGGTAGACTCTGTAGATTGGGAAGAAGCGATCGATGAAAGCGGCATAGCCCGTAGCCAACTAAACAATATTCCAGACCATTATGGAGGATGTGACAGACATTACAGCCGTTTTCAGATGAATGTGCCACGCTTGCAAACTCTGTAAGCCCCCTAAATCCCCCAATTCTGGGGGACTTCAACTCTAGTTCCCACCAGAATTGGGGGGCTAGGGGGGCGGAAACTGCTGTAGGTTGAAACCATGACTGAGTAAAGCTTCTACAATTCAAAATATCTCCTACGGAGACGCTACGCGAACAAAACTCAAAACGGTATCAGAGCGTCAGCCCCACGTCATCTAAAACACTTTGGAGCGCTGCGCCTGCTGCTTCATCAGAAAAGTGCTGAGCCGCATAGTTTTTGGCATTATGCCCGATCTGGTTTCGGAGTTGGGGATTATCCCACAGCAGTTCGATCGCCCGAATTAATGCCGGTGTCGATCCGGGTTCAACCAAAAGCCCCGTTTCTCCATGAATAATGTAGTCCTCAGCGCCATTGCAATGAGAGGCGATCACCACTCGTCCCATTCGCATTGCCTCAACAATAGTGACTTGTCCAGCAGCGGTAATGTGGGAATTTGTTTTCATCGGCACGATATTAATTCGGGCTTCTTGTGCCAATTGTAAGCAGTCTTGCTTACCCAGTCCCGCTGGGGCTTGAACCGATGCTGGCAATTGTAACCCTGTTAATGCGTGAGAACCAGAAGCAATGACAGTCGGCAACTTGAGCGTTTCCACCGCTTGGAGAAGCGTCGGAAAATCACGATGGGCTGACCCGATCGCGGCAATAAACGGCTGCGTTGTATTTTCCTCATAGGTGACGGGAATGTCAGCCACTTGGTAAGGGAAAAACACAAATCGCTCTTTTGGCAATCCGAGCCATCGGCTGTAGAGGTCGCATTCACGCCGCGTATGCACCACGAAGCGATCGATGTGCTGCAAACTGGCTTGTGCCATCCAGCGGCTTAGCCCTACGCGACAGGTTCCTACGTTAAATAACCACGCGACCACAGGAACGCGCTTTCGGGAAAACTGTTGATACATGCCAACAGCACTCGCAAGCTGTGGAAAGACGGTAATTACTCCGCCATCAGTCGATTGAGCGGCATCTTTGCCATGCTTCAAATAAGTTAACCACTCGGCACCATTGGTAAATGTAGAGGATTGATGGTGCCAAGGAAGGAGCGGATTAGGACGGGGAATAATATTGAAGTGATAGCGATCGCCCGAAACATAAGGAGCTAACCATTGTCCATCTTTCTGTAAATCATGAATAAATGGAGCGGCGATCGTCCAATGAGTGACTCTTGAGTTCCGATGAGTAGATGAAGTAGATTGCACGGCTGAAGTCTGGTTGAATCTGGGTAACATCCCCTGATTAGCGATCGCTTTCATGCTGTTTATGATGTTTCTTTTTTTATGGTGTTTCTTGAGATAAAAATTAAACGCAAGCCTCTTAAACGCAAGCCTCTTGAACGCAAGCCTCATTCAATAGTCTGCCCAATTACTTTGATCCGGATTCAAGCTTGCTTTTGAAGGCAGATCTTTTATTTCAGTTTGAAGGCAGACCTTTCATTTTAGAGCGGTGATTCAGTGTTCTTGCTGACTTAAATGTCAATATGGTTGCATAAAAATATTAAGCAAAGGGTGTCTTCACCGTTACTTTATATGTTTGGAATAAACATCTCAGTCTCAAATGGCTGGGATTCCTAGCTATTGCGGCTTCAAGAAAAGCTTTCTGCTGATATAGCTTCATGGAAATATAATTGAAAAGCTTAATGCTCTAGTAGCTATACGGAGTATTTTGGCGGCAATTGTCATGCGGTCTAAAAATCTGGGTATTCTGGGTGCAACAGGCAGAGATTATTGAAGCATAGAGGTCGTCCCATGAGTCAGACAATTCAACTTGATGTGGCTGGTGCTGGGAGGGCTTTTGAGCAGGGGTTGGAGTTAACCCAACAAGAAAATTATGCGGATGCGATCGCTTACTTTGAGCAAGCCATTCAGCTAAATCCCTCTGATGCAGTGCTTCACTCTCATCTAGGCTGGGCAGCATTTTCTCTAGGGCGCTACGACACAGCGATTCAGGGCTATCAAGCGGCATTAGCGTTGCAGCCAGATTTAGAGACGGCGCACCACAGTTTAGGATTAGCCCTCTATGCCACACAGCAATATGAAACTGCGATCGGGTATTTCCGCACTGCTTTAGAACGTCAGCCCGACGTTGAAGATATCTGGTTTTGCCAAGGCTATTGCCTCTATGCCACCCATCGCTATGAAGGGGCAATACAGCATTTCAATACCGCATTGACCTTGCAACCCAGCTATTATGAGGCGCTCGTTTTTCGAGGAGATGCCCTGAGAGAATTGGGAGATGGGGAGGCTGCTCTTGCTAGCTATAACAAAGCGTTAGAGCAACGAGATGATGATGCCGATCTGTGGTTTCGCTGGGCAAATGGGCAAAAGCAGTCGGGGCAGCCTCAAGCAGCCCTCAACGGCTATCAAAAGGTAGTAGCCTTGCAGCCGGAGCATTGGGAAGCCTGGTATGGTCAAGGCGGTTCTCAAATGAAACTAGGAGATTTTGAGGGGGCGATCGCCAGCTACGACCAAGTTTTAGGCTTCAAACCCGATTCCTACGAAGCCTGGTTTAACCGAGGTGTGGCGCTGAAAAACCTAAATCGCTTAGAAGACTCCATCGCCAGCTACGATCAGGCGCTGGAGCTGCGACCCGATGATCACCGCGCCTGGAACAATCGCGGCGGTGTGATGGTGAGCCTAGGTAACTTGCGCGATGCGATCGCCTGCTTCGACAAAGTATTGGAAATTAACCCCGCCGACACCAAAGCCCAACAAAATCGAGCCGTGTTGGTAAAACGGTTGGAAGCCAGCCAAGGGTGAGTAGGGAGTGCGAAGTGCAGAGTACGGAGTGCAAAGTTGTGAGTTTCTTTATACGCTGAACCTCAAACCCCGAACCCCAAACCCCAAACCCCAAACCCCAAACCCCGAACCCCTAGTTCTACATTTCTTCTAAATACTGCTCATACCCTACCTGTTCTAGCTTTGCCTGCTTTTCCAGCACCATTTGCTCTAGGCTTTGGCGGTACTGCTGGACTTTTTCTAGTAAAGCGGGGTCGTGGCTTGCCAGGATTTGGACGGCGAGTAACCCGGCATTTTTGGCATTGCCGATCGCCACAGTAGCCACAGGAATTCCCGCTGGCATTTGCACAATGGAGTAAAGGGAATCGATGCCTTGTAAGTGGCGACTGGCAACAGGCACCCCAATCACGGGCAACGGCGTGAGCGCGGCAACCATTCCTGGCAGGTGAGCGGCTCCTCCCGCCCCGGCGATGATCACTTTTAAGCCGCGCTGGTGGGCAGTTTGGGCATAAGTCACCATGCGTTCTGGGGTGCGATGGGCAGAGACGATGCTGACTTCGTAGGGCACTCGAAACTCGGCACAGACCGCGATTGCGGCTTGCATGGTCGGCAAATCTGAATCACTGCCCATGATGATGCCAATGAGCGGGGGGAAGGTTGTTTCCATTAAGAGACTTTATCCTTTTTGGTTGTGGAGTGGGAGGATTGAGCAAAACTGCTAATCAGCAGGCAGGCAATCCCAATGTTGATGAACGCATCCGCCAGATTAAACACGGGAAAGCGAATCAGGCGAAAGTCCAAAAAATCCACGACCTGTCCCAAGATGAAGCGATCGATGCCATTCCCTAACGCGCCCGACAAAATGAAGCCATAGCCCAACTGCTCCCACTTGCTCAGCGTCGGTCCAAACCACGCCAACAGCAGCAGCCCCACGCTCACACCCAACGATAGCCAGCGCAGCCAACCGACTCCTTGAGCAAAGAAGCTGAAGGCAGCCCCCGTATTTACTACATAAGTAAAATGAAACACATTGGGGATTAGCGCCCAAGTTTGCGGCGGATCGGTGAGGGGAAAGGTGTAGACGACCCAAAACTTACTCAAGCGATCGCACACCAAACCCACTACAGCAGCCAGCCAGAAAAAGCGATTTTTAGAAAACATGGAGCTATTCAAAAAAGATTAAAAAAGGGCGATCGCATTATCGATACTTCCCAACAAGGTAAGTAATACCGTTTTGAATTTTGAGTTTTGAGTTGCAAGACAAAGAAGCATTGCTGCTTCCAGCAGATCATCTGTCGCGTTTCAATTTCAAATTGGCATAACATAATTTTTATAGAATCAAGGACTTAGTAAAACAGTAGGTGGCGCAATCCATAAGCCAGAATCGTTACGGCACACACCACCGCAAACTGACCCGGCAGTGCTTCCACCGAAAATTTTAGCAACAACTGGATAAAGTCCACCGAGTTGACCACCCCCAACAGCCGCAATCCCCCTAAATACAATAATCCAGTCAGGTGAATACTCAGCAATCCTGTGAGGCAGCTAATCAAAAGAACCTCCAATTTAGGAACCACTTTGAACGCCAAATAGCCACAGATCCAGGCACCAGGAATAAACCCCAAAATGTAGCCGAAACTGGGTTCCGCCAAATATCCCAAGCCGCCGCCCTTTGAAAAAACGGGAAACCACGGCGTTAGCCCCAACAGCACATAGGCAACTTGCGACAGGGTTGCCGGATTTTTGCCCGCAACACAGCCCACCAGCAGCCCTGCCCCAAACTGGTAAGTAATGCCCAAGGCGAACATCTGAATCGCTTGGTGCCCCCAATCGCGACTAGGAACTGCCACTGACGCGGGTAGAAAAGTACCCGCGATCGTCAGAAGTAAGCCAATCAGCGCCCATAATAATTCGGTCGAAATAGCCACAGTAAAACGATCAACCATGAACGGGCAAATTACCCAGTTGCATCCATAATTTCGGCTTTTGAGTAGTAAATTTGCTGTAATGACCCAAGCAAACGACCTAGCCGATACTTATTGGATGAAAAGCCTTGGATGAAAAGCCTTGGATGAAAAGCTATGGCATTGTATCATCTGCCACTATTATCTACGCCTGCTCTACTGTCGATTTCGTTGCAATCACATTCAGGCTAATCAAAGTATCTACGATCCGCATACTGCTACAGTCGTTGAATAAATTGAACTCAAAAACCCGCTCATAGGTTTGAAAACCAGCTTCTTCTAAATAGAGACCCAGCGTCTCCCAATCAAAACCCACTTTATGCACATCGTATTGATTCACCTGTCCACCAAATATGATTCGCATCAAATGATGGCGCTCAAGCGGCTCTAAGTTAGGATGCAAATAGAGCCAACATAGCGTTTTCAGGTCTGGCACACTGATCAATAAACTTCCGGCTGGCTTTAAAACACGATGCCATTCCTTCAGCACTTGGAGCAGTTCATTATCTAAAGCGTAGTAGAAGTGTTCTAAAACATGGCTTGCATAAATCTGATCGATTGAATTGTCGGCAAATTGACTCAAGTCCTTCGCATCCCCAACATAATCAACCTCTGGGCGTGGGTCGATATCCAAGATTTTCCAGTCTGGATGAGACTCTTTACCGCCAATGTGTATGTTTAGCATAGCTAGAAAAGTATCCCTTAATTTAGTCTTTTAATATGCTTGGCTATATCTACGTTTGGCTATTCCTAATAGCTTGTAGGATAAACTAGAACAACTTAATCTAAACAGAAATTAGAAGCAGTTACTTCAGCCCTTAAAATAATCTATTTAAACTCTCAGTGTTATTTGTCCCATTTATTTAAGAGCAGTCGTCTATGTCGTTTTTTTTGCCTAACCTTAAGCTAAACGGTCATTTAGACCAGGTTAGTATGACAATCTGTAATGTTGGCTCTCGTAAACTTTCTAATACCAATGATTACGGTAGTCAAGACTGGGGAATATTTGGTCCGAATTTAACAATTTATGGGTTTGACGCTGACGAAGATGCTTGTAATAGTGCGAATACCAATATTGAGGATCGAAAAGTTGACTGGCACGAAGAACATTTTCCAGTTGTATTATCCAACATTGTCGGGGAAGCTACTCTATATGTTACCCAC
>JBGTAZ010000292.1:0-11591 GCA_041749615.1 Leptolyngbyaceae cyanobacterium
CCCGATTGGCACGCTTTCTCACGATCACGATCGCCAACTCCAAGATTACTTCAACGGACAGACAACCTTGGCGTAGCACCTCATTCAATGCTCGTAGGGAGCTTGGTTTATGCCCTACGAGTATTGACTTATAGCCAGCGAGCTGTCAGGAGGCGACCTGTCAGGCGACCCGTCAATTGTTATGCCATTGTCAGTAGTAAATGAATGTCGATTGGAGACTATCATCAGAAATAACTGCGCCTAGTTCGTTAACCTCTAAACCATGAAAGAGCTTGAGCCAAAAACAGACATTCTAGTCGTCGATGATATACCCGATAACCTAAGGGTCTTGTCTGCAATGCTGAGCGCCCGTGGATATGAGGTTAGAAAAGTACGAAATGGACGCTTGGCTCTGGCAGCAGCGAATTCGGCACCCCCCGATTTGATTTTGCTAGACATTTGTATGGACGGGATGGATGGGTATGAAGTCTGCCAGCACTTGAAGGCTTCTACCCAAACCTGTAATATTCCGATTATTTTTTTAAGCGCTCTAAGTGATGTGTTTGATAAGGTAAAAGCGTTTGAAGTAGGCGGAGTAGATTACATCACGAAGCCCTTTCAGGTAGAAGAAGTTTTAGTGCGGGTAGAAAATCAACTCACCATTCGCAATCTTCAAAAACAGCTTCAAGAGTACAACACCGTTTTAGAAAGCCGCGTCAAAGAACGCACCCTCCAACTTCAAACCATGCTGGAGTATGAGGCATTGCTGAAAGGAATTACCGATCGCGTGCGCGATAGTTTTGATGAAGAGCAAGTGTTGCAAGCGACGGTGCAAGAAGTGGCAAGAGGACTACGGATTATCTGCTGTGATGTAGGTATCTTCAACCGTGAGGCAAATACAGAAACCATCCTCTACGAATACTGTCGGGAGGAAATCGCATCGGCTCAAGGTGAAGTGGTCAGCCTAGATCTCTTGCCTGGGATTTATCAACAAATCCTGCAAGGAGATTCCAGCCAATTCTGTGTGCTGCCATTTACTCAGCCGGTGACCCGTAATCTTGGGGGACGATTTGCGATTTTAAGCTGTCCTTTGATGGATGACCGGGGAGTATTTGGCACGCTTTGGCTATTTAAGCTGCCCGAAGAATGGTTTAGTGTTTTAGAAATCCGGTTGGTGCAGCAGGTTGCGAATCAATGCGCGATCGCCCTACGCCAAGCCCGACTCTATCAAGCGGTGCAGCAACAGGTAGAAGAGTTAGAGCGGCTGCACTTATTGAAAGATGATTTTCTCAGCACGGTTTCCCATGAGTTGCGATCGCCGATTTCTAACATCAAACTGGCAACTCAGATGTTAGAAGTGATTCTAAAATCGACCGGTATTCTTGAAGATGCCTCTAGTAAGGCGGCTAGCTACTTTCATATCTTGCAAGACGAATGCCACCGCGAAATTCATTTGATCAATGATTTATTAGACTTGACCCGCCTAGATGCTGAAGTTGAACCCCTGGCGATCACCGAAATTGATTTAGCCCCTTGGATTGGTCATATCACAGAACCCTTCCTTGCCCGAATCCACTCGCAACACCAACATCTGCAAATAGACATTCCTAGCCATCTTCCGGTTCTGGCGACCGACTTGCACTGTCTAGAACGGATTTTGACTGAACTACTAAACAACGCCTGTAAATATACCCCAACCGGAGAAACCATCACCCTTTCAGCCCAAGTGATTTCTGATCAAGTCAATCAAGATCAAGTCAATCAAACCTCATTTCAGCTTATCCAACATTCTGAAGACGATCGCTCTGATCCTGATTCTATGAGTCTACAAATTTGTGTCACTAACACCGGGATCGAAATTTCTGAACAGGAGCGAGATCGCGTCTTTGATAAGTTTTACCGCATCCCCAACAACGACCCTTGGAAGCACGGCGGCACGGGGCTTGGCTTAGCGTTAGCCAAAAAAATGTCAGAGCATCTGCGGGCTAGGCTGACCGTCTCTAGTGCGAACCAGCAGACTTCTTTTATTTTGGAATTGCCGATTTGAGTGAGGGAATAGGGAACAGAAGGAAAAGGGCAACTCAAAACTCAAAACTCAAAACTCAAAGCTTTCCCCCTTCCTGTAGATAATGCTGAAACCGCTGCTGTAGCTGTTCTGGGGTGAGTGATTGCGTCCAATATTCAGTAATTGCGTGACCAAATGCCCAAGCGTTGAGTTCTGGTGAGGCAATGTTACTGTCTAGCAAAATCGACCAAAGGGCTAGCAGGTCGAAGTTACGGGCGTTGGGGTTATCGGCGCTGAGCAGAGAAAATAGATCGTATGCCATTTGAAGTTTGCCAATGACGATGGGCAACTGTTCGATCGGAATTTGTTCGGCTAGCAAGTAGGCGAGGGTGGGGGTGCCTGTGGTGAGGGTGGCGATAAAGGTGAGGACAGGGCTTTTGAGTAAGCTGGTCAAGCCTTGAGTGGTCGCCATTTGGAAGGTATAGCGATCGATAATTTTGGCGGCGGCGATGGTACGGGCTTCTAAGTTGCAGAGAAAGCGGGCAAGACGAAGTTGCTTGGCAGGGGCGATCGCGTCTACTAATCCCAAGGACAGCGCCTCCATGCCCCAGGCAGGTCGTCCGATTTGACCATTTCCAGTCACCACGGGCAGCACCCAGTCACAAAATTGGTCTAGTTGGGCAGCGCGGTATTGAGTTGCCTCGCGGATTGCGGTTTCTTTCGGTAATTTGCCCAATTGCCAATCATAGGGCGGGTTCCACTCCCGAATCGGGCGCAGTTTATCCACTTGGGTGACGGCGGCGATCGCCGGCAGATCGGGAATGGCGGCTTTCACATCCGTGAGAAAATCCACATCCATTTGCAAGGCTGGATCGAGGGCAGGCGTGACTAGAAGCAGCACATCGGCTTGGGTGGCGCGATCGAGGACTAAATCTCGAAAGTCGGCGCGATTTGCCTGCTCATAACCGGGAGTATCCCACAGGGTCAATGCGTCGCCCGTTGTGGATTGCCAGTGGTAGTCTTGAATGACATCGGTGCTGGGCAAGAGGTCTACAGCGGCTTTATCTTCCACAAATAGCGTATTGATTAAGCTACTTTTACCCGCGCCAGTTCGCCCTACCAGCAAAATATTGACTGGCTTCTGCTCCACCTGTTCTAGGGGTTCCGTTTGAGACAGGATCTCTTGCAAGGTTTGAGTTTTGGCGGCGGGAAGGGTCAGCGTCGGGGCAACGGATTCTAACTCTGGTAGTTTGCCGCTATAGAGCGCGATCGCCTGATTGCTCAAATTTCTTAGGGCGGCTTGTTTCAAAAGCTGGCTTAAATTGACCAATAGCTGCTGGCTTGCCTGATTGCCAGGGCGTTGGGTGGCTTGTCGGGCAATGGCGACCGCTGGGTTCAAAAACCATTGTGCCCAGTTCCAAACGCGCAGTAGTTTTCGTGCCGAGGGTTCTAGCTTGCGATAAATCTCGTAGCCTTCTACAGCTTGCCCAACGGTCACCTGGTTCAAGGCGGGAGAAAGCTTGTCCATCCATTGATCCATGTCGTCCACGGTGCCGCGAATCAACGTATAGGCTTGAGGAATATAGATATTGAGCAAAGGTCGTTTGACTTCTGGGTGATAAACCTGGGCGATCGCGGTCACCAATTCCTGACAGCGCTGCCAAAACGTTGCCCAATCTTCCCATACGGGCGCGTCGGCTTGCACAGCCTCTAAAATCTGTTGCAATGCGGCTTCGGTTTGCTGACCCTTGGCTCCAGGCAAGTTGGCTCCAGGCAAGAGAGACGGGCTCCCAGATGAACCTTCCAGTTCTTCCCTCACCTCTGCCATGACAACTTCTAGCGGGTCTACGGCAGGGCGAATCCATTTTACGAGCAAAAACCGCCAGCCTACGAGCAGCACGGTGAAAATTGCCCAGACCCAACTCAGCCCCCAGGTATGAATCTGAATGCCTGAGGCGATCAGCACAAAGCCAACGATTCCCGCGATCGGAAGTCCTAAAACTGCCCACTGCCAAAGCTTTAACCGCACC
This sequence comes from Leptolyngbyaceae cyanobacterium, assembly GCA_041749615.1. Lineage (GTDB taxonomy): Bacteria > Cyanobacteriota > Cyanobacteriia > Leptolyngbyales > Leptolyngbyaceae > ULC077BIN1. The sequence goes on from JBGTAZ010000292.1 coordinate 4,015, forward strand.
ATTGGTTTATTTAGTGACTCGTCTGCTTCCCAGTTTAGGGGTGTTTGGCGATGGCAGGAGAGAAAAATGCCTGAAAGAGATTATTTTTGATAGTTAGCGCTGAAGGCTTTGTAGATTGATCTGCAAGGGTGGTAGATGATTCAAGGAAGCAAGATTGGATGGAATTGCCCCAGAGACGATCGCTAAAGCTGATGTAATCGCGATCGCGTGAATGATGACAGAGGATCGGTTTGAAAGGGTATTAGGCATATCAACAAGACCGATTTTAGGAACAGATGCGTTGTCCCTAGTGTGCCCGTTGTATTGCAACCTAAACGTGATGTTTTGGCTATTTTGGAGTGATGTATATCACATTTCCTCATAGCCCTGAATATTTTCTAGCTCAAACTGCCGCAAGATTGCCGTCGATTGGCGTGTTAAGACTTCTGACCCTTTCACCACAATCAGATATTTTCCAGCACTTAATCGGTTTCGATAGGGCAATGCATCACCGCTGCCAAAAGCAAGCCCCGCGCCCCCGCCCACAAAAAAACTACCCATTGCCCCAGATGCCGCACCCAGCAAGCCCCCAATGACATGATCGCCAAATTCTCCTGCCCAAGCAAAAGTACCTAGATTCGTAATCAGGCTGAAGGTGAATCCGGCGGCAAACCCAAAGGGCACCAACCAAAAGGACATTAGTTTTGCAGAACGAGAGGCTTGCTCCCTGGGATCGATCAAGCCATATTCATCGGCACTTTTATAGCCTCGTCCTAAAATCGTAATGCCCGTCATCGGCAGCCCTTTTGCTTCTAAGGCAGAGTAAGCAGCTTCCGCTTGAATGCGATCGCTCAGCACAGCCACAAGATAATTCATACTCTTAAAAATTCCATTCCTATCGCTATCTTTAGAGTATCAGGCGAGGGGGGAGGGGCGAGGGGCAATAGGAATATGAGAAGTTTTGAGTTTTGTTCGCGTAGCGTTTCCGTAGGAAATATTTTAAGTTTTGAGTTGTTTCTGCTGCTGCTCACCTATCGCCTTTTTCTTACCATCGACATCCCGCTGTAATTAATTCAATCACTTTCTCGGCGGTGAGGGGTTTGGAGAAGAAGAAGCCTTGCCCAAAATCGCAGTTGAGCGATCGCAGTTGAGCGAGTTGTTCTGGCGTTTCAATGCCTTCTGCCACGACTTGCATATTCATCGTTTGGGCAATCTTCACAATAATTGGAACCAACCCCAACTTTTCCTCAGTGCCATCTAATGACATGACAAAGGAGCGATCGATTTTGAGGTAGTCCATGGGAAAGGATTGCAGATAGCTCAGCGAAGAATAGCCCGTGCCAAAGTCATCCATGCTGAGTTGAATTTGCTGTTGTCGCAGCTTAGCTAGAATATCGGCGGCTGATCTGGGATTATCCATAATGGCGCTTTCGGTCACTTCCAGTTTGAGGCACCGGGGAGACAGGTCGGTTTCTGCCAGAATCTGGGTAATCTGCTGCATCAAATTAAGTTGGGCAAATTGGCGGGCAGAGAGGTTTACGCTGACACTAAAGCTTAAATCAATCACGCCTTGTTTCTGCCAACTGCGGATCTGATGGCAGGCTTCTCTGAGTACCCACGTCCCAATTTCGCTAATCAACCCGGTTTCTTCGGCAACGGGAATGAAAGTAGAGGGAGAAATGAAACCGCGATCGGGATGGTTCCAACGGATGAGCGCTTCTAGCCCTGCAATTTTGCCAGAATCGAGTGCCACAATGGGCTGGTAATTGAGAGAAAATTCTTGTTGTTTAATTGCCCGACGCAGGTCGGTTTCAATTTGCAGCAGGTGCAGTGCGGCACGATGCATGGTGTCTTCAAACAGACGATATTGAGCTTTGCCAGCGGCTTTGGCATGATACATGGCGGTGTCGGCATCGCGCAGCAAGTGTTCGGGTTTTTCGTAGTCGGCTTTGCCGAGGGCAATCCCAATGCTGGCATTGATGAAGACTTGATGATCTTGCAGGGTGAAGGGTTCGGCGAATGCAGCCAAGATTTGATCGGCAAATTGAAGGGTGCTGTCTGGATCGATCCTTTGGGTTAGCAGAATTGCAAACTCATCGCCGCCCAGTCGGGCTAAGGTGTCCATTTGCCGGAGATGCTGTTGAAGCCGTTGGGCGATCGCCACGAGTAACTGATCGCCGACAAAATGCCCTAAAGAATCGTTGACAATTTTGAAGCGATCGCAATCTAAAAACAAAACGGCAAACTGTAAATCGGGCTGGTTTCTCAACTGGTTCAGTGCTTCGTCGAGGCGATCGATAAAGGCAGCCCGATTTGCCAGTTGGGTGAGGGAATCGCACAGTGCCATTTTTAGCAACTGAGCATTGGCAATTTCAAGCTGCTGTGTTCGCTCAATCACTCGTTCTTCTAAGTGAGCATTTAGCCGATGAATTTTTTGTTCGGCGGTTCGGAGCGCTAATTGATGCTGCACCCGCGCCAACACTTCCTCAAAGTGAAAGGGCTTCGTCATATAGTCTGCTCCACCCACTTTGAACGCCTTGACCTTATCAAAAGCATCATCCAAAGCACTCAAAAAAATCACTGGAATCGCTGCGGTATGAGACATTTCTTTTAGGTGGGCGCATACCGCATAGCCATCCATATCCGGCATCATGATGTCGAGCAAAATTAAATCGGGTATGCGTGCTTGAACCGCAGTCAGCGCTAACTGACCATTGATGGCTTTGCGAACATGATATCCTTCGCGGGTCAGCATGGTTGAGAGCAAGCGCACATTCTCGGCGGTATCATCCACAACGAGAATATCAAGGGGCTGGGTATCGAAGTGATTATAATTCATGTAATTTTTGCTAGTTAAGTCCCCAAATCCTGCGCGAGTTGGCTAAGAGTCATAATCTGATCAAATCGGAAGTTATTGACTAGGTGGGTGAGGGCATGAATGAATTCAGTTTGATCTGAGGGGATCTCCTCAATCAATTGCAGCACTAGGGTATCGCTCCCTTGAGCGGCTGAAGCGTAAAGCTTTTGGAGCCATTCATTGGACATGGTGGCTAAGGACTGTGAATTTAAGGTGAAATTGGCTGAAAGGGGCGGAAGATGGGGTTTTTCAGGTTTCGTTTGGTTGGATTCACGCAGGTATTTCACCCCTAAATGATCTTCCATTTTGGCAAGGACTTCTTCGCGCTGAAAGGGCTTGCGGACGAAATCATCGCAGCCGCTTTCGAGAATTTTTAGGCGTTGTTCTTCAAATACGCTGGCGGTGACGGCAATAATGATGGTTGATTGCCCGGTTGGGTCTGATTTTATTTGCTGGGTTGCTTCAAATCCGTCCATCACAGGCATTTGCATGTCCATCCAAATAATTTGGGGTTGCCAATCTCGCCAGAGCGCGATCGCATCTTGTCCATTTTTTGCTTCTCGTATATCAAACCCAGTGCCTTTCAGAAGCCGCACCATAATCAAACGATTGGTTGGGTCATCATCCACAATCAATACACGATACTCTGGCTGACCGGGGGCTAATGCCACAACTTGTTTATACTGAGTGTCCTTTTCTTTTACTTGGTCTGCGGTAATTGCGATCGCGGGAATCTCAAACGTAAACTCAGAGCCTTGACCGGGTTGACTCGTTGCCGTAATCGAGCCACCCATCAACTGCACAAATTTTTGGCTAATGGCTAATCCCAACCCGGTGCCCTCTGAAAGTTTGGTTCCTGTTTCAGTTTGCCCAAAGGGTTGAAATAAATGACCAATTTCTGCCGATGTCATCCCAAGACCTGTATCACGCACTGTAAAGATCAAGGAATGGGATGTCGGAAGTAGGGTCGCCTGATCGTCAGCCGAACGGGCGCAAAGAGGATTGCTACTCTCCATTTTCCAGGCTCCATTTTCCAGGCTCCATTTTCCACGCCCTAAGCGAACGCACACCCAAACACAGCCCGTGGGAGTAAATTTAATGGCATTACTAACCAGATTGATTAACACCTGATTTAGCTTGTTTTCATCAGTGCGAATATAGCGAGGTACGGCGCTATCGCGATCGCACACCAGTTCCAGCCCGTTGGCTTGAGATTTTAGTTGAAACAGCGCCGCTAAATTATCGAGGAGACGGTAGAGATCAAAGTTGGCTTCGTTGAGCGTGATCCGCCCTGCTTCAATTTTGGACATTTCCAAAACGTTATTGATCAGCGCCAGTAAATGTTCGCCACTGCGGCTAATGATGTCGATGTATTGATGATGTTCATCTAACAGTGTCGGGTCTCGATCCATCAATTGGGTAAACCCTAGAATGGCGTTGAGCGGAGTGCGGAGTTCATGGCTCATGTTGGCTAAAAATTCACTTTTTGCCCGGTTTGCGGCATCAGCCGTTTCTTTGGCAGCTTGGAGTTCGGTCGCCTGTCGCTGAGTTTGGGCAAGCAGTTCTGCCTGCTGAACGGCAACGCCTAATTGAGAGCCAATTTGCAAGACAATTTTAGTTTCAGTAGAATCCCATTTGCGCGGCGCAGAGTTTTGGTAGGCAATCAATGATCCCCATAGCTGATTGCCAGAGAAAATCGGGACGCTGAGATAGGCTTTTGCTTGAAATTCTTCTAGCCGTTCAATATCTTGCGATCGCAGTCCGGCTTGATAAATATCGGCAATACAGTAATAGCTCACTCCTAGAGTGTCTGTGCTATCGTTTGCAGCTCGCAAATAGGCAACAGACTCTTCGTTGGCAATTGCGAGGGGATTTGACACGAGTGGAATCCATCCGTCTGCAACCGATTCTGCAACAATGTATTCCTGTTTGGGCGGCATAGTGCGGAAAATCACCACGCGATCGCACTGCAAGGCTTGCCGCAACTCCTCAGTCGTGGCACCAAAAATTCGCTCTAGCTTGAGCGTTTGGCGCATTCGCTGAATCACACGGGCGATCGTCCGTTCGCGTTCTGCACTTTTTCGCAGCCGATCTTCTGTTTCTTTGCTCTTAGTAATATCGGTGACCAACCCATCCCAAATGATGCTGTTATCGGGTTGCAACTCAGGGCGAGAATTCCCTCGTAGCCACTTTGTTTGGCCATCTACCATAATCCGCCAAATAAAGTCCCATGGCTGCAAAGTCCGAGCAGATTCCATGATGGAACGGTTTAAAGGCGTAAGGTCTTCAGGGTGAGTTAAATTCCAGCCTGCACCCACATTTTGGATTAACGCTTCTGGCTCCTTGCCAAACAGATCTCGGCAGCCCGGACTGACATATAAAAAGGACATCTCCTGAGTCGGCTTGAGTCTAATTTGGTAGATCATGCCGGGCACGTTTTCCGCCAGATTTTGATAGCGCGAGTTGCTGCGCTGGAGGGCATCCTCTGTTTGTTTTTGGTGAGTGATGTCGCTGAGGGTGCAGACGATACGCTCAATTTCGCCATCGGGTGTAAGATCCGGGTTGACGCTAACCAAAAGCCAACGGCAGTAGGAACTCTGAGGACAGATGACTCCTAGCACGCGATCGCGGATGGGTTGGCGCTGGGCGATCGCCTGTTGAATCGGAAACTCCGTTACCAATAAGGGTTGCTCATCTTCATCTAAAAATCTCCAGCCCGGATCAGTGGGCATTTCAAATCGCTTTGCTTCAGTACTGATTCCTAGTAAATCCATCGCTGTTTGATTGCACACCACAATCTCCGCATCTGCATTCAATAGCAACACTCCCACCTGCATGTTCTGAACCAATCGGCGAAATTGGGCTTCACTTTTTTGCCATGCCCGTTGATGCGTTTGGCGCACGAGTAAAAACTGGAAGATCGCCACAGCAGCCAGGATGGCAAGGCTAGAGCCAGCCACGATTGGGAAGGAGTCGAAAGTGCCCTGAACTAAGGACACGGTTTCTAGCGGATAAAGTGGGTCGCCCATAAATTGTTGTGGTGAAAAGACGGACTGTCAGCATCCACACTGGATCATCACTCGTAATAATTGGATGTCATGCTTCTCTAAAAGAATGGGGTAATCTTCAGTTACCAGTTATATAGGGTGCCCATTATGGAGATAAAAATAGTCTATTGATAAAAGAAAATGGTTGCCCCAATCAAAAACTTAATGCTGTCCTGCTTTCGATAGATTAACGCTTTAGCCCATTGAAAGCCGCAAAAGCTTAATTTTGCCTTTTGCCTTTTGCCTTTTGCCTTTTGCCTTTTACCAATGCGCTGAAGGATCGCAGATTCAAAAATTGAATATCGGGTGTGTTGTTGATTTTCGTTGACTTCTCATCCATCTACAGTGGCAAAATGGTCGTACTGTAATTAACAAAGACGAACTATGACAATTCTTGCAACGCTGAATGCTGCTTTAGAGCAAAGATGCGCTTTGAAAGTGATTAGCGGATTGAATAATTTTGATCGCGATCGCGTCGCTGCGGTGGTCAATGCTGCTGAGCAAGGCGGAGCCACTTTTGTAGATATTGCCGCTGACGCAGACCTGATTCGCATGGTCAAGCGCCTAACGAGCCTGCCCGTGTGTGTTTCTGCGGTGGAGCCTGCCAAACTGGTTGCCGCGATCGCAGCCGGAGCCGACCTGGTTGAAATCGGTAACTTCGACAGTTTCTATGCCCAAGGCATTCGGTTTGAAGCTGCCGAAGTTTTGGCAATCACCCGCGAAACTCGCCGCCTGTTGCCCTCCGTGGCTTTATCGGTGACGGTTCCCCACATTTTGCCACTAGATCAGCAGGTTCAACTGGCTGAAGAATTGGTGAAAGCAGGTGCCGACCTGATTCAAACCGAAGGCGGCACCAGTAGCGCTCCAGTTCATGCGGGAAGCTTGGGCTTAATTGAAAAAGCGGCTCCAACCTTGGCGGCGGCTTACGAAATTGCTCGTGCTGTGAATGTGCCCGTGCTGTGTGCCTCTGGCTTGTCGAGTGTGACGGTGCCGCTGGCGATCGCGGCAGGTGCTTCGGGCGTGGGCATCGGCTCTGCGATCAACAAACTCAGTAGCGAAGTGGAAATGATTGCAGTGGTTCGCAGTTTAGTAGAAGCGTTGGCAGCGAATAAAGTTCGCGATCGCGTGTAGATAACGTGTAGATAAATCGCTAGGGACGCGAATCCCGTCCCTAGCAGAAACTATATGACCAACCCAGAGTCCCAGTTCACCCCAGATGAGTTGCAGCAGTGGCAACGGGCGATCTCAGAAGCCGATCGCCACAATATTTGGTGTCATTGCCGCCAGTGCGATGCGGAATGGATTGCCTCCACGCCAGTTAAGTGCTCGGAATGTGGCAGCGATCGCGTAGAACACATCTCTTGCTGGCAGTTCCCCGACGATTAAGGATTGCGGATTTGTTTTTGGGGCAGACGATGCGGCGAGGGGCGATCGCACGAGGGGATTGGGGGTTGTTTTGCCGCGTTTCTTGCAGATGCGATCAAGACCGCCAAAATCATAAGCAGGAACCAACATCTCAGGGGATGAATAGGCGACTAACTCCCAGGTAATTTTCAATTGATAGAACAATATCCGCTAGACGTGCGCTACATTGCTCCCGATACTCTCGCTCAATGAGTCGATCCAGATTTCCAATGGTGATGACAGGCAAAGACGTGGAGGTGCTTTCCTCCCGGATGGTTTGTTCCAATGAA
>JBGTAZ010000293.1:0-8772 GCA_041749615.1 Leptolyngbyaceae cyanobacterium
GGGTTGTGTTCTTCGTCAAGCAAATGTTCTAGGGTGGCAATCAAGGTGACTCCGCAAGTCAATCCATAGAGCATGAACGTTCCGATGTTGGAAACCAAGGTGACGATCGTCACGTTATCCACGCTCTGCACTGCATATGCCCCAATCAGAGCCGACAGCCCCGCTAAGAAATAAATTCCAAAATGCGGCGTATTGTAACGACCATGCAAAAAGCCAAAGACCGTGGGTAACTCGCGATCTTTTCCCATGGCATAACTAATGCGAACTCCGGTTGAAAGGGACGATAACGCTGTGCCAATCAGTGCCATCACAACCGTACTGGCAATAATTAGTTGTAAGAGAAAGCCATTGCCAAACAACAGCGTATCGCCCAAAATTTTTGCTATGTCGCCAATGGGTGCGCCGGATGAGAGTGCGGCTGCAAAGCCAGTCACTGTTTGACCGTCAACGGTTGCCGTGTATTGGTCGCCAATAAAAAAATTAACCGCAAAATACTCGAAAAAGTAGCAAATGCAGGCTTGAATAAATAACGATAGGATTACGCCTCTGGGAATATCTCTTTGAGGATTCACCGCCTCTCCTGCCATTGCCGTTGCCGATTCAAACCCGACTAGCAGCAGAATTGCGATCGTGGCTTGGTAAACCAGACCCATCAAATCATGGGGCATAACCACACTGACTGCATTTGCATGTTCATAGTTGACATTGGGATGCCCGAATCGATACAGAATCATCAACAGCCCTAGCAGCGTTAAAGACACAATCTGAACAATATTGATGATGATATTGATCAAGGTGGAACCACTCACCCCCATGAGGGCAATCCCGCCCACCACTCCCGCGAAGATGAAACAAATCAGGGCTTTACTGAACCAATCTGAGGCAAAAGTAGGATTAAACAGTTGCCCAATGTAAACAATGAGCGTGCCCATAAAGCTAATCATAATGCCGGGGTAAACCCAGTAATAGAGATGCGCTGCCCAGCCTGTGACAAACTTGGCTAACCGGGCTAAGCGAAAATGTTTATGTTCCTGCTTCGCGACAATTGCCGCTTCCGCATAGTAGTAGGAACTGCCTGCACCGGCTTCTGGATAAGCCTTAGAGAGCGTTGCGTAACAACTCGCCGTCAGCAGTGCAATACAGGTTGCCAGGGCGATCGCAGCCCACATATTTTTTTGCAGAACTGGGCGGGGCTTGGAGTTGATAGGTCGTCCACAAAAAGGCACCCGGCGCAATCAGTGCCATCGCATTAATCGTAATTCCCACTAAGCCCAATGTGGGCTTCAGTTCGCTGCTTGAGTTAGTCATGCTTAGTTGCTACATCCCCAGGAATCGGCAGGCAATCTATATCTAGAGGTATATCTGGATATAGCTCTAAATATATATTTAGGAGTAGATGAATAATGAGTTCGTATCTTAAAGTACAAACGGTCATTCACCGTCTGGGTTGATTCGGTTGCAGCTTTTGCGCTGTAAGGATTCTGGCAACAATAAAGTTCTTGCATCCTATTTTTTCGGGATGCATTCAAACTGCGCCTTTAAGGGTAAACCCCGCTGAGCCTGCATGGGTAGACCGATGCAAACCCGGTTGCGATCGCGGGAAACTTTGTTTCTGTAGGGTGTGCATGTGATGAAATAAGTTCCAGCAATATTGTTCTGGCAAGCCGCAGGTGACGGCACCCCGCATGACCACACTAAAATACCAATCGTTGGGAGCCAACTCTTCTGCCAGCTTATCCACCACCACGTAAGTCCGCACATTTGCATAAACCTGCTGGGCGCAATCGACTGTCACCATTTCACGACGATAGCCACACCGGGGGACTTCCTCCCGCTCATCCAAAAAATCGCTTAACCGCTCCGGTAGGTAATACAACACCCCTTCTACGATTGACCCAGGTGCTTGAACTACATCCAGGGTGCCGCAGTTTCGTTTGGGCGATCGCCGATTAAAACCGAGGCGATGGTCTTTGAGGGTTGCAGATCCGATCACATAGGAGTAAACAGATTCACCCAGCGATCGCTGCAAATCCACCGGGCACATGCAAGACCCATAGGCGAAATAATAAAACCTTGGCTCCGAGGCAGAGAGTGAAGACAGCGGCTCATGTGGATTGTTAGACTGCTGACTCATCGCACGTTTGAAATAACAGAGCACTCTACGCAAATCTTAAACTGAGGGAACAAATCGCTTGCGAAGTGACTCTGCTCGCCGTTTTGCGGTGGTGTTCTCCGGTTCCAAAATGAGAACCTGTTCATAGGCTTCAAGCGCTTGCGCCATCAACTGTTTACGCTCATAAGCGTGACCCATGTTGTTGAGCGCCGTGACATAATCAGGATTGGCTTTGAGCGATTCTTTATACTGCCGAATTGCCAAGTCATATTGCTCTTGCGAAAAGTGGGCAAACCCAAGCGCGTTATAAATCAGGGCATTCTCTTCAATAGAAATATGGTCGTCCTTTAAGGCTTTTTTGAATTGGACGATTGCTTGAGCATAAATTCGCTTCGTCAAATAAATACTGCCTAGTTCAAAATATTCTTGGGCTGTCCCTTTCTCTTTCGTCAGTTTGCTTTGCAACCGCTCCAGGGAATTTTCAACTTTACGAGTCTGCAAAATTTGGCGAAGGACTGCCCCCCCTGCTGCCACCAAAATCACTAACAACAACCCGATATAAAGAATAGGAAGATCAGTATTCATAGTAGATTCTTAAGTTCACCAAGCAGGAATTCGGATAATCCTATCCCCTATTCAAAAGTATCTTAAAACTAGAGCAGGGTGAGGAAAAATTGTTATCGGATTGGCAAACCCCAATATTTCACCCGTTCTTCAAGCCAGCCGCTATTTCTCAGGCGCGTTAGGATTTGATCAATTTGTGATTTTAGCTCGTTGTATTGCTGCCCCTTGGGCAAAACAATGGCAAGCAACTCTGAGGAAAGGGCTGGCAGAATGACTCGGTATTCAGGAAACTCCTGCGACCAGCCGCTGAGGATGCTGGCATCGGCTACAAAGGCAATCGCATCATCCCGATCTAACATCGCTTTGGCCGCATCATAAGACTCGACCCCCACCAAATTCACCCCAAACAATTGACTCCGAAGTGTTTCGATCGCACTAGAGCCCGTGATCACCGCAACTGTTTTTCCAGTCAAATCAGCGGGTTTCTGAATTGTGGGAGACTTTGTAATGAGTGCGGTGCCATCGGTATAGTAGGGCAAGCTAAAGCTAAGAATCCGTAGACGGGATGGGGTTAAGGTGGCATGGGCGATCGCAATATCAGCCGTCCCATTCATTACCACTGAAAACCGTTCCTGATTGGTCACAGGCTTTAGTTCTACAGCATTCGATCGCCCCAGCAATTCTTGGGCTAAGCGCTGAGCTAAGTCGATCTCAAATCCTTGAAGTTGCCCGTTGGCGCTGCGAAACCCTAAGGGGCGCACGGTTTCTTTGACTGCCACTACTAAACGCCCCCGCTTTTTGATTGCTGGCAAGTCGGCAGCGATCGTGAGCAGGGGCGAAAAGGCGAGAAAACTAACCGCATTAAGGCTTAGAACCATACCCATCAAAATGGGAAGCTGGATTAATGTTCCCACAGAACATAATCCGTTAAGCAGCCTTCTTCTCGGCAAATTGATTAGCAATTTCCATGACCTTGGTAAAACCAGCCGGATCAAGAATTGCCATTTGTGACAACATCTTGCGGTTGATCTGCACATCTGCCTTTTTCAAGTTGCCAATAAGCTGGCTATAGCTCATGCCATGAAGACGAGCCGCTGCGTTAATCCGGGTGATCCACAAACGACGAAAATCGCGCTTGCGCTTACGGCGATCGCGATAGGCGTTTCGCAGCGCCTTCATCACCTGTTGATTCGCAATCCGAAATAGCTTGGAATGGGAACCCCGGAATCCCTTTGCCATCTTCAAAATCTTTTTGCGGCGCTTTCGTGCTACATTACCGCGCTTTACCCGTGCCATAGTGATATGTCCTTTAAACCGTCTTCTTATCTATTTGATTTCTTTGCTTTACATGCTTTACAGATAGGGCAGCATCAAATGCACGTTGCCCGCATCCCGATCATTCACCACTGCCAAACCCGCAAGGCGGCGGCGGCGTGAAGCACTCTTGTGTTCTAACAAATGCTTCCTGGAAGGTGGGCGATACACAATTTTGCCAGATCCAGTGGCTCTCAGGCGCTTCGCAGCAGCTTTGCGGGTCTTTAGCTTAGGCATGGGGTCTACTTTAGGAAAAAATCAACACAGCTTACTATAGTACTACTTGTTTTTTATAAAGATCAAGCCTAAAACGCAGAGTTTTTTCAATCAATCATGCACACCTGGAGAACATTAGGCTACACTAAGGGGTGCAACTGCGAGTTTCGCAGAGCTTCTAGCTTTTAGGAAGTAATGCATCTTGGAGGTGGGGTTAGCCCACTTTTTTTGTTTTTATTCGGTGTCAATGACTCATCCACTCATCCCACAGATTCTAGAACTTGCGAATCCAGTAGCTGCATCTCTCGATTTAGAAATCGTTGGGGCTATTTTTCGGACGAATCAAAGTCCTCCAGTTTTACGAGTTGATATTCGCAATTTAAAAGATGATACGGGGTTAGATGACTGTGAGCGCATGAGCCGAGCATTGGAGGCAGTATTAGATGAATCTGAAATTGTCCCTGATGCCTATGCCTTGGAGGTATCAAGTCCTGGTATTTCTCGTTTACTCAGTACAGATCGAGAATTTATCTCGTTTAAAGGCTTTACCGTAACGGTGAGCGCTTCTGAGCTTTACGCTGGGCATAAAGAATGGACGGGAAGGTTGATTCAGCGAGATCAAAAAGCTGTTCACCTGAGCCAAAAAGGACGGGCGATCGCCATTCCATGTCATCTGATTACCAAAGTCCAGCTTGTTGAGCCTGCTTAAGCTTTTTTTCATTTTTTCCTCACTTCATTGCCACCACCACGGAGATTTTGCTATGTCAATGGTCGCCCTACCCGGACTGCGAGAAATGATTGAAGGCATCAGCCGAGAACGGAATTTGCCAAAAGTTGCCGTTCAAGCTGCTCTGCGCGAAGCATTAGTTAAAGGGTATGAGCGCTATCGTCGAACTCAGCGACTAGATGGCAATAATTTTGATGAAGACTATTTTGTCAATTTCGAGGTGGAACTAGACATTGAAGAAGAAGGGTTTCGGGTTTTGGCGGCAAAAACCATTGTAGAAGAAGTGGAAAACCCAGATCACCAAATTGCGCTGCAAGAAGTGCTGGAAGTGGCGGCTGAAGCTCAACCTGGAGATACGGTCGTGTTGGATGTGACCCCAGAACAGGGCGACTTTGGACGGATGGCTGCAATTCAAACGAAGCAAGTTCTGGCGCAAAAATTGCGGGATCAGCAGCGGAAGTTGGTGCAAGAGGAGTTTCAAGACTTGGAAGACACCGTGTTGCAGGCGCGAGTCCTGCGATTTGAACGGCAGTCGGTGATTATGGCAGTATTGAGCGGTTTTGGACAGGTTGAAGTTGAAGCGGAATTGCCAAAACGGGAACAGTTGCCGAATGATAATTATCGGGCAAATGCAACGTTTAAGGTCTATCTGAAGCGAGTATCCGAAGGGTCTCATCGGGGACCGCAACTGATGGTTTCGAGGTCAGATGCTGGACTGGTCGTATATTTATTTGCGAATGAAGTCCCGGAAATTGAGGACGAAATTGTTCGCATTGTCGCGGTGGCACGAGAGGCAAATCCTCCTTCACGCTCGGTGGGTCCTCGGACTAAAATTGCGGTTGACACCTTAGAGCGAGATGTTGATCCCGTGGGTGCTTGCATTGGTGCCAGAGGATCTCGTATTCAAGTAGTCGTGAATGAACTACGGGGTGAAAAAATTGATGTAATTCGCTGGTCGCCCGATCCGTCTACTTATATTGCTAATGCGCTGAGTCCGGCAAGAGTGGATGAGGTGCGGCTCATGGACCCAGAGGGGCGGCAAACCCACGTGTTAGTGGCAGAGGATCAGCTTAGTTTGGCGATCGGTAAAGAAGGGCAAAACGTCCGATTGGCGGCTCGACTAACAGGATGGAAGATTGATATTAAGGATTCTGCCAAATACGATTACGAAACAGAGGATCGGAAAATAGGAGAGATATTAAATAGTCGCGACCCTGTTCAATATGATCAAGACTATGAGGATCAAGACTATGAAAATGAGGAAGTATACGAGGAAGAAGTGAATGAGGCTCCTGTTGTACACCTTAGGGAACCTATAGAGCAGAATAATGATCGCTCGGAGGTAGAAGCAGAGAACCCGGCGGCAGCGGAGGCTTTGGATCAATCAGTCTAAAGGTCAATCAGTCTAATATGAAGCCGCAGTAGAGGATTCTGAGAAGATGAAGCCCAACTACCGCCGATGTGTTGCTTGCCGAAAAGTTGCTCCTAAAATGGATTTTTGGCGAGTTGTCAGAGTCTATCCTTCGCAAGCAGTGCATTTAGATGAAGGAATGGGGCGCTCTGCTTATTTGTGTCCGCAATTAGAGTGCCTTAAAGCAGCACGCAAAAAAAATCGCTTGGGAAGGGCGCTGAAAGCTGTAGTATCTGATTCTTTGTATGAAGACTTGGAGCAACGTTTTGTAGAGCAGGCATTAAAGACGTAAGGAGGCGATCGGTTCTCTAAGCGGTTCTATACTAAGCGCTTTTAAGAAAGTCTTGAGGTTCATGGCAATCAGGTTGCGCTCAGCCTGACTGAGTTAGAATATTCCTTGTCATAGGGCTATCTGGTTTCTAGTTTTAGATGGAACAGAGGCGACTGATGTAAGCTAGTGTGACAAAGCTAACAATTTTTCTCTACTTTGAATCTAAAGGTATCGGTTGAAAATTCGGTGAATTATGAGGTGGAAGAGGGGCGATCGCCTGAAACTTTAGGGTAGGGCGAAATTTTGTGCAATCTGAAGTCATCTCCACTTCTCAAGATTTGTGCAAAATTAGAGTAAGGATGATGACAAAGTTGAAAACAACTTTAGAATTGCAAGACAGAGGGTTTTCTTGAGCCATCTTGTTTTCCTTGCTGGTTGAACTAGAGACAGTAGAAGATTTAGAATTAAAGAGGGTTAGGGTTTGGATTGAATGTCGTTTTAGTTGGGACGGTGACAACTATGTGAGAACTGGATAGGCACGAAGAGGAAATTGGATGAATAGCGGAAAAGTCAGAATTTACGAGATTTCACGGGAATTAAATTTGGATAACAAAGACATATTGGCGATTTGTGAGCAACTAAGCATTTCGGTGAAGAGCCATAGCAGCACGATTACCGACTCTGAAACTGAGAGGATTCGGGCGGCGGCTGAAAAATATACTGCTACTCATTCATCTTCTGTTAAGCCAGTGACACGACCAGCAACTAACTCATCGGCAGCAGAACCGAAACAACGAGTATCTGTGCCAGTTCAAAAGAAGCAGCAGATTGTGGCAATCAAATCTGTCACGCGATCGCCGAATGCTGAACCTCCTATTCCTCCCACCTATCACCCTCCATCGATAGAAACGGGGTCAATAGCACCTCCTCCATCATCGCCCAAGCCAGTCGAGTTAGGTCGTCCAGCGCGCGCGATCGACTCAAATGAGACGCTACCCCAGCCATCGGCAAAAAATGTAGAGACCCCGGAGTCCTTTAGTGCCGAAGTTGAAGAATTTCCAGCCTCTCAACCGACTAATCTATCTTCTGCAACTCCTCCAGCAGTGCCGGAAGAGGAGGCTAAGACCTTAGCCGCGCCGCCGCCGCGTCCTGAACCTGTTGCGCCTACCACTTCTAGGAACAGCTTGGTTCCAAATACATCTAGTCGCCCAATTCTGAAGAGAGTTCGCCCCGAAGAGCCTGCCTCAGCGGTAGAGGCGGCGGATGGAGCATCTCGGCAACCCGGCACTGGAGCGCGGTCAGTCAAGCCCCCTACAAAACCTGCGACACCCTCAGCGCCCGGTGCTAAACCCCTGATGCCTGCTCGGCAGCCTGTCGGCAGATCCACAGAGGGAAAACCGGTTCCCCGTCCTCAGCAGCAAACGATTGTTGAGTTGCGGCGACCCAAACCCGTTCGTCCTGATGCAGATACAACATCCACAGAAGGCAGAATGCCCGGAGCGATGGATGATTTAGTCCGTCCTGAACTGCGGGTTAATCGTCCTACTAGAACGCCTGCAATGGGTGATGTGGCGGTCGGTGTTGATCCACTGTTGCAGCCTAAGCCAGCATTGCCACGAACAGTCAAAAAAGGGAAAGATTGGCAAGATGGTGAAGATGAAGAATCACAGCTAAAGTCTCCTAAAGTTGGCACTAAAGCCAAGCGTAGAGTTCAACCTGATCTAGATGCAGAAGAGGAAGATCTCGATACCCTTCTAGATGGCGAGGATGGCGAGGATGGGGATGGCAACCAAGTGAGTTTGTCCTTGGTGCGCCCTGCTAAACCGAAGGGCATGCGTCAGGCTCCAACCAGACCTCCGATCGCAATCACTCAAAAGCCTAAAAAAGGTGGGTCTGGATCTCGCGATCGCCGCGATCGCAGCGAAGAGGTTAAGGTCGAAAAGCCAACCAACATCACACTGCTGGGTAGCTTAACGGTTCAGGAACTTGCCGCCAAAATGGAAACCCCTGAAACCGACATCATTAGAGCCTTATTTATGAAAGGCATCATGGCAACCGTGACCCAAACTCTGGATGTAGAAACTGCAACCATGGTTGCTTTAGAGCTAGGGGTGGAAGCGGAAATAGGGGTACGTCAAGCGGCAGCTACTAAAGTT
>JBGTAZ010000294.1:0-7136 GCA_041749615.1 Leptolyngbyaceae cyanobacterium
GAAGGAAAAAATACGGGACGAGTCGGCACTGTTTTGGTCATCGAAGTTCTTTTCATCAAGAATGAGTTTGGGCAGCTTATCTAGTTGCTGGCGTTGAGGTGGTTGTGGTGAAGGTTGGGAAGTTAAAGACACGGTTTCGGGTTTGACAAAGTGCAATATAAAAGCCCCTCACCCCAAACTCTTCTCCCCCAGGAGAAGGGCGCAAGATTCAAAGTCCCTCTCTTTGGGGAGAGGGCTTTAGGGTGAGGGCAGTTTGCAGCATCTTACATTTAATCAGGTCGGTCTACTTAAATCGGATGGGTTGAGTATCGGCTCATTCTAAGGAAGTTGTTATAATTCAATGTCTGCGAGGGGTAAAGAATTTTTTTACCTTTGAGCGATAGGACTCTAAACTGGTTAAATTCTGACCTCAAGACCGCGATCGCCCAGATCAGCCTATTTTATTTTTTGCCTCAACTGGGAGTATATGGTTCTCAGCCCGATTTAGATTTAGACCCATGAATCCTCTATTTTTGCTCTTTCTCCTAGGGCTAACGACTTACTTTATCGTGCGAGGGGTTTCTAGAGTGTCTCGAACCCCAACCTGGTTATTGTGGCTAGTTGCCATGATGCCTGCTTCCATTTGGATTGGCTGGACGCTAGCGAACGATAAAAAAACGCCACCCTTCTATTTAATCCTGATTCCTTTAGTCGTTTGCCTGACGCTGTATTTCTGGTTGATTCAATGGGGACGGATTCCAACGTCAGAAGCCAGTTCTTCTGAAAACCGCGAGTTGGGCGCGCCGCTGCCGGAAGAGGGCGATTTGCCGAATGACCATACCAGTCTTCGCCCGATTAACCCAACAGAAGAGCGCCATTTACAAGCCTGTTTCCCCTGGTCAATTTATTACCTACAAAATTTAGAGTATCGCCCTCAAGCGGTGATTTGTCGGGGGCATCTTAAAAGCCAGCCGGAAGTGGCATATCAGACGATTCGGGGCAATGTGGAGGAGAAGTTTGGCGATCGCTTTTTAGTCGTCTTTCAAGAAGGGGTCAACGGAAAGCCTTTTTTTGCGTTGGTGACCAATCCCCATGCGAAAAGTACTCAAAGTGGACAAAGCGCGATTAATCGTCCAGTCATTGCATTGAGCTTGCTAGCTGCAACTTTTTTTACGACTTGTCTCGCGTGGTCGCAAATTGGCGGAAAGTCGGGTGCATTGGGCAATTCTGGGCAAGGATTCCTGACGGCGATCGCCCAAGGAATTCCCTATGCGATCGCCCTGCTGACCATCTTGGGAATCCACGAACTCGCCCATTATCTCGCCGCTCGTCGCCATCAGATTCGCACGACGCTACCCTACTTTATTCCCGTACTGCCGCTGCCCTGGTTTCCGTTTGGCACATTTGGCGCATTTATTCAAATTCGATCTCCCATCCCAAACCGCCGAGCGTTGTTTGATGTGGGCATTTCAGGTCCTTTAGTCGGCTTTGCGATCGCCCTACCTTTGCTGATTTGGGGATTGGCACACTCCACTTTAGTCACCTTGCCCTCAACGCCCGAACTCCTCAATTTTCAGGCATTTGATCCAAGATTTTCGCTGTTGCTAACCCTGTTGAGCAAGATCATTTTGGGTGGCGCTTTGACGGCGAACATTGCCCTGAAAATGCATCCGGTTGCCGTTGCCAGCAGTTTAGGATTAATTGTGACCGCATTTAACCTGATGCCTGTGGGACAACTCGACGGCGGACACATTGTTCATGCCATGTTGGGGCAACGAATGGGCGCAATCGTCGGTCAGATTGCCCGATTGTTTCTCCTGGTTTTGTCTTACTGGCAGCGGTATCTATTGCTCTGGGCAATCATTTTATTCCTCATGCCTGCGATCGATGAACCAGCCCTCAACGATGTGACTGAATTGGATAATCGCCGCGATTTTTGGGGCATTATTTCTCTAGGGTTGCTATTGCTAATTATTTTGCCTGCTCCCAAATTTTTGACTACGCTCTTAAACATGTAATGGAGCTAAATGGAATGGTGCGAAGCCGATGACCGAAAATGTAACGCAATGGCTAGACGAAATTAAAGCGCTAAAGCAACAGTTGGTGGAGATGCGCCAAGAGCGAGAAGAGGCTTATGCCAGCGCGATCAATTGGCAACAGCGCTATGAAACAGAAGCCCAACAGCGACGGGTGGAAGCAAAGCTAACCCAGAAAACCATGGAAATATTCCAGCAAGAAATTCAGCAGCTTAAAGGACGAATGCAACCCGATGAAAGCGGCACCGGCAGAACTCCCGAAATTCAAGCGGCGGTGAATGAATTGAAAACAGAAGCAGAATTACGATCGCGCCTGATGCAAGCCCTCGTAGAGTGCGATCGCCTGACTCAATCTCTCCAAACCGAACAGAAAAATCATATTCAAACCCGCAAAAGTTTGACCACTGCCCTAGGCGATGCGATCGAAACGCTGGCAAAGGGGAAAGAATAAGTTTTGCGATCGCGTCGGGTGAGTTGAGCTATGCGAAACGCACCCAAACCATTGCCCATCATAGCGCTTGGCATGTAGGGCAGGAGTAAAGGCGACGACCTGCCAAAGTGGCTTTGAGAATTTCTGTACCACACACAAAGCAGGGTTGCCCTTCACGATTGAAGACAAAGTGACGGTAAGCACGGCGTGGATATCCTTGTTGCTTCAGCGTGGCGACAATATCTAAATCATTGGTAATCCCGTGGGTTTGGTAAGACTGACGGCTGACCGCGATCGCCCCCATCGCCAGCTTCGCAAGTTGCTCAAACGTACAATCCACCGGACGCAGAGAGGGATGCACTCCCGCCACAAACAGCACCTCACTCCGCAGATAATTACCCAAGCCGCAAAGAAACTGCTGATCCAATAACAGCCCAGCCAAACCCCGCCGAGCAAAGCGTTTATCTAACAGGCGTTTCTGCACCTGTTCTACCGTCGTCGCTTCATCCAATACGTCGAGTCCTAATCGGCTCAAAAAAGGATGGGTGGCAACCTGTTCATCGGTCAGCACCTCAATATCCGAGGCACTGTAAAGCAATGCCGATTTTTTCGGGGTGTGCAGTGCTAACCGTATCTGACGGTTAGTTGTGGGGTAGGAGTGTGCCGCCCGAATCACCCATTTGCCGTAAAGCTGGTTGTGACTGTAGATGCTGATTTTATTTTGAAATCGCGTCAATAAGGCTTTGCCACGAGGCTTGACTGAAGTCACCCGATGACCGACCAATAGTTCTTCATAGGGTTTGAGAGGTTCAAATGCAAAGAAAATCCCTGTTAACGGCTGCTGGACAATCGCGATCGCGATCTTATCCGCCGCTTGCTTAATCTCTGGTCCTTCTGGCATAAAACAAATTACGAATGACGAATGGCGAATGGCGAATGACGAATGGCGAAAGTTTGGGAAGAATAGCAGTTGTTGTCTCAATACCCCGCACTCCATACTCCGTACTTCCTCCCCTTCTTCCCTTTTCTAAGAGAGTGTAGGAACATGGTAAGCTGTCAACTCAATCAATTGCGTCCCATTCACCCTTCAATTTGTCAGCTTCAAAAGGTAGTTAGACGAGGTTATCGTTAGAGTGAAATCGCGTTGGGTACTCCCCGGTATTGTTGGCTTTTTTCTATGGCTATCTGCCGCCGCTGAAGCTGCCACGCTTCAGTTTTGGCGGTTTAATCAGGCACAAAATCGGCTAGAGCTAAGAGCCGATCAAGGCGTTCAACCCCGCGCCCTGTTGCTCCAAAATCCCGCCCGCTTGGTGATTGATCTGCCGGGAACGCGGCTGGGTCGCCCCAAGCAAACTGAAGCCTACCGGGGCACAATCACCTCCTTGCGGATTGCCCAGTTTGACCAAGACACGACCCGGATTGTGTTGGAATTGGCACGGGGCTATACGCTTGACCCCGCCCAGGTAAAGTTTCGCTATAGTAACGCGCGTCAGTGGACGGTAGAATTGCCTCAGCCGACGGTGTTGCCATTGCTGGCAGACATCAATAATTTACCGAGTCAGGCGATCGCGGTGCCCCAAGCGCCCGGAGTCGCGGCTGGCAGTTCACTATTCAACTCCAATGCGGCAGTTCCATCGCCCAATCCTGGCTATGTGATCACTCCAGCCAACCCAGCAAACCCATCGTCCACCATCGACACGTCTGAACCCTCGCCGAATGCTGGGTTTTCTCTACCTAATCGCACGACTCGACCGCCGATGCCAGTCAGCCCGCCCCCCCCGGCAACCCCGCGCCCTGTTTTTCAACCTGCTAATGGTCGGGTGGTCGTGGTGATTGATCCAGGACATGGAGGTCCCGATCCGGGTGCAGTGGGTATTGGCGGTCTGAAAGAAACAGATATTGTGTTAGATATTAGTAGCCAAGTGACCGCGTTTTTGGAGCGTCAGGGTGTGACGGTGATTCAAACGCGCAACGCCGAATATGATTTGGGGCTAGAACCGCGTGTGCAAATGGCAAATAAAGCAAATGCTGCAATTTTTGTCAGTATTCACGCTAACGCGATTAGCATGGCTCGTCCAGACATTAATGGATTGGAAACCTACTACCACAATTCTGGAAAAGCCCTGGCAGATGTAGTCCACCGCACCATCTTGGAAGAAACAGGCGTTCCCGATCGCCGCGTGCGATCGTCTCGTTTTTATGTCCTCCGCCGGACTTCTATGCCCTCAATTTTGGTAGAAACAGGCTTTGTCACCGGGGCGCAAGATGCAGCACGATTGCGGGATGCTGGTTTTCGCAGTCGAATGGCAGACGCGATCGCCCGTGGAATTTTGCGCTACTTAGGGCGGAGTAGTTAAAAGGGCGAGTGATGAAAGTAATATCAGCCGCATCACAGATGCTTGATCATAAGGGTGACTCAACACCACCTCAGGGTACAGATAAGTTCGTACAGAATGATGTGACCTGTTGGGTTGGCAGCATAGCTGGTGCGGTTAGAGGACATTCCTCCAACCGCCCGTTGGGCAGTCCGTCTATCAGCAGTACGGGGAAATAACATATCCCGCTCTAGAAGGTATAGCGAAACCCCAATTCGATATTATGAACGCCAAAGCCACCCACATCCACTTTCCCCACCGGGTTCACATCAAATGATTGTTTTGCAACATTAAAATAGCGATAGCCAAATGTCGCAGCGGCATTGGCATTCAGTTTATAGGCAACTCCTCCCATGAATTGGTACACAAAGGCAGTCGTGCCGCCTGAAATGTCGTAACGAATTGTGGTACCGGGGTATCCTGCCGAGAGACCATCCGCAGAGGCGCGAGAAACCCCAAGACCACCACCGACATAAGGTTCAAATCTAGAACGAGTTGGAAAATCATAGTAAAGATTAACCAATCCAGACACAGTCGTGATTTTGCCTCCAACTTTTACAGTCGCCGCAGGAATATCAGGAGCCGTCACGGTCGTGGTTCCGGTTGTGCCACCCGTTGTTGTCAATCCAGGAACGGTGGAAAGGTTTGTTCCCGCAGGAATAGTAATGCCATTTACCGTGATCGGGCTAGCGTTGGTAAACGGGGGACCTGGGTTTAGCACAACACCAGCGGGAATCGTTGAACCAGCGGGGATGATTCCTACTCCTGGAATTGGAATTGGCACGGGTGTAGTGAAAGCGGTGGCTGTGGTTAGGGGAATAGTGGTTGATAGTGTTGTTGTGGCACCTGGGATGCTAGGTAATCGTGCTTCTTTAACGTTATTAGAACCATAGGAGAACTCACCTTCTAGCCGCAAGTTATTTTTAAATCGATAGCCTACAGCCGCATTAATTCCAAAGCCTGGACTGAGAGAAACACTCGCGTTAATTGGCTCAAGGGTAAGTTTGGTGGCAAACCGGGCATCGGTGCTAACTGCGCCATAAAAACCTGCTTTCGAGGTAAAATCAGCCGCCTGAGAAGAGGAGGTTGAAGGGGGCGTTGAGTCGGTGCCTGCTTGAGCCAGAATGGGCTGTGCAGTGGTTTGATTGAGCGGGTACAGCAATTTTGCTTCTGAGCGATAGTGTAAATCTTGAACCCGTGTCTCGTTAGCGTGCCCTTTGTTTACCCCACAAAAAACGGATACAACGACCATTGCACCCATTAAAGCCGAAGAAAGATTTTTCATGGTTTTAGGTTTTTAATTGTTGCTCGTTCCAATCTCAACGCAGTTTATCTGGTGTTCTTAAAGAACACAACTCTGAAGTAAAGCGCTCATTTCAGGGGGCAATATGACGATAGGAAGCTATTGAACATTAGACTCTTCTTCAAAAGTGAATTGAATGAGTGAAGGCTCAATATTGGATTCAATTATTACTCGAACTTTGTACTTTTTAAACATCTACGGGCTATTTGACCCTACGTGTAGAGTTTATGCAACCAGGTCAATAAAGAATTCCTTATCATCTAAACCCGCTTGAGTTGAGATTCTTTGTAGCAGCGATCGCGACCCTTGAGTTCACCCCCAAAAATATTCTTCGCCGATGAGTAGGAAATTCTTAAGCGGCTTTTTTGCAGTCCTTATCTATGTGCCGCTCAATTGTGTCGTTAGCAACTTATGCACTGAGACAATATCAGAAAATTTCTATTGCATTACCTGTTGTGGTTTGGCTGATTGTTTAGCTGCGTCGGCAACTTTAAGCCTGTAAAGGCTGGCTGCTGGGGTGACGTAAAGCGGTGTACCGATAGTGAGATGGTCTAGCACCATGGCGGTGTCTTTGGTAAATAGCCCGCGCCGACTGTCGATCGCGAAGCGCACGAGTCGCCTCACCATAGCCCCAAATTAGAGAAGATGAAATAAAAGAGTGCGATCGCCAGCTACTATGCCATTTTCTGTGATCCAATAGCGACTGCGTTAAAATTGCGCATGGTTTCCGACGGTGATTTCAAAGATATGACAGACCGTTCTATCTCACCTTCAGCCTCTCTCGAATTGCTGCTTCACGAAATTGAGGCAACGCCTAAAGAGTATTGGGCAGATTTATTGGATACTTTGCGCCAGTTTCGACAGAAAATTCCATCAACTAACCCATCGGTTGTTGATCCTGAACAAGCACTGAAAAACCAAGCAGCGATCGCCCTTTTAGACTCGTGGTTGGATGACAATGAAGATGCATCGGAATATCAGCAAGCTTGGGAATTTCTGGAAACGGCTCTTGA
>JBGTAZ010000295.1:0-3839 GCA_041749615.1 Leptolyngbyaceae cyanobacterium
GTTTCGTCCGTGGCGAATTAGGGCGACGGATTCGCCTCCGTCGGACTCCAGAAGTCATCTTCTTAGAGGACGTTGGGCTAGAACGGGGCGATCGCGTCCTCACCTTGCTCAATCAACTCAGCCAAGAGCGCCCACCCGACGATCTTGCAGGGAACGAAGCGACTCTAACGACCCTCCCTAGTGGAACTAATCGCGTTCCCAGCAACTCAGATGAAGACGATTTTGAGGACGATGACGAGGACGGCGAGGATGATGATTTTGAGGACGATAAAGACGACTTAGAAGAAGATGAATTCGAGGACGATGAAGACGATGTCGCGATCGCTTGAACCCTGGAAAACGCTCCACACAAAAACAGTATTTTCGGCTCCACCTTGGCTGACGCTGTCGGTAGAAGAAGTTCAACTGCCAGATGGTCAAATTGTTTCTGACTACTATCACATTCAACTACAGGATTATGTGATTGTGTTTGTTCAGGTTCCAGATGGTGAAGTAATTTTACTGAGGCAATATAAGCATGGTGCTGGGCGGGTTAGCCTAACGTTGCCCGGTGGCGGCTTGGCAACCGGCGAAACGCCATTGGCAGCGGCTCAACGAGAATTATTGGAAGAAACTGGATATGAGGCGGAAGATTGGCAGTTGCTTTGCCCATTTGTAACCAGCGCAAATTATCGATGCAGCCAGGGCTATATTTTTGCGGCTAAGAATGCTCGCCAAATTGCTCAGCCCAATTCAGGCGATTTGGAAGAAATGGAAACGGTGTTGATGCCTCCTGCTCAGGTGATTGAGGCGGTACAGCAGGGCGAAGTTGTCGTGTTAGGCGCATTAGCCGCGATCGCCTTAGCGCTGAATCCCAACTTTAGCCATTAGGAGCTTCCTAGCCGCCTAAAATATTGGGGCAACTTTTCTTTTTCCTGAACGTCAGCAGAACCACGCGAATGAAATTGACAGGTTCAGACTATTATTGCAAGGAAAATTGGGCGCTGAAAAATGATGAAACGGATATTTGGCTGGCAGGGAGCGCTGCTTGCGGCAGCAATTGGGGTTGTAAGCACCGGACATCCAAGTTCTGTGGTGGCAGCACAATTTGACCACACAGAAATTAGTGACCAGACTCGACTGATTGTAATTGCCGCGCCGCTGGGAACCCAAGGAGGCAATCATCGGCTGCTGATACTAGAGCAATTGAACGATCGCCGCCTGTGTTGGCAAGAATCTGGCAGTAGCCCCACGTTGGTCGAACCGCTCCTGGTAGAGTTTGACTTTACTGGAATTTGTGGGCGGGGCACCGATAGCAACAGCTACTCTGTGAGAGTGGCAGGGCAAGATTTGGCGGGTCGCTATAATTTGCGAATTGTTCGGAAAAGCAATGATCTGGTTTTAATTGCGTTTTCGTTAGTGGACAAAGAGATTGGATTTTTTGAGATTGGCAGAACGAATGGGTTAACTGAAGGATTTGCCAAAATTAACCTCGATCCGGGTTGGCGGCTAGCACGGCGATCGTTTCAGGGTAAAAATGTCGGACACCTCTACTTAATTCATGACCAATCCTTGGCTGAAGTTGCTAAAAAAGCAGTGCCGCTTCAGCCAGTAGCGCCGCTTCAACCAGTAGCGCCGCTTCAACCCAGTCTTGCTGCTCCAAGTCTTCCTGCCCCCATGCCCTCTCCGGCATTGAGTCCAGCCCAGCCTAGCGTAGAGTTGCCGTCCACTCCCCCCCAGCCGACGAGCTATCCAATCTCAGTGCCGCCCCCAAGGATAGTGCCTGCGCCTTCCAATCCTCAACCGTCCCTTCCTGTTGCTACGCCTGCAAATCCAGCATTTCAACCGAGTTCAAGTCCTGCTGGCGCAGTGGCTCCATCGCCAACGCAAAATTTTGTAGTGCCAACCGTTGCCCCCGGAAATCCCGCCACCGCTCCTTTTAACCCAACCCCTCTTGCCCCCCCTACCGGATTGCCGCCTCAATCATTGGTTCCAGTGAATAGCTCAAATTCTGGGAACTTGAGCTATCGGGTGGTTGTGGATGCCGCTACGCCAGAACAGCAAGAGCAGGTGAAGCAACGAATACCCAGTGCTTTTCGGACTTCTTTTAATGGGCAGACGGTGATGCAGGTGGGGGTGTTTCGCGATCGCGCTACTGCCGAATCCTTGCAACAACAGCTAAATTTGCAAAATCTGCCCACACAGATTATTTCCACCAGCGCTACTGCAACCCGTCCCATCCTGCCCAATCCTTTGATCGCGAGTGCTTCGATTAATACGCCCCTTCCAACAACGGGCACCCATCAAGGCGCATTCAATCTTCCAGAACTTAACGCAGCGTCTGCCTTACAAAACCTGTCTATTTGGGCAACCTATTACACCACTCACCAGGCGGAAAATCAGAGTGGTGGCTACCCATTGCTCGATCCGACGGGAAATAGTCTGGGGGTTTCATTGACAGAACGAGACTGGTGCGCGGCGGCATTAGAAGGAAGTGTGCAGATTGCAAATAGTCAGAGTATTTTGGGCGTTTACAACTTTGCCGGGCGTGGCGAGGCAGACCAAGTGAATTGCTCTGCCTACTACCCAACTTTAAAGAATATTAGCGCGACGAACCGAGTGCGATTCAAACCTTCTAATACCCCATACGGGGAAGGGGTAAACGGCTATCAACTGGTGCCTTATCGCACGATCGCCGTTGATCGCAGCCTCATTCCCATTGGCTCTGTGGTTTACATTCCACAAGCGCGAGGCGTGACGGTCACTTTGCCCTCCGGCGAACAGGCAGTGCATGACGGTTACTTTTATGCGGGTGACGTGGGCAGTGCAATTCAGGGAAACCACATTGATGTGTTTTTAGGGATTGCCAAACAGAATCCTTTTGCGTTTGTCAAAAGCACGGCATCCGCAACCTTCAATGCCTACATTGTGAATGCTCCCTCACTCAAAGCAATGCTCGTGTCTCAACAGCCCTCATTAGGAGTATCTACCAGGCTAGGGCAGACTGGCAGAAATTAGCGGCTGCTCAAAAAATTGGAGTGAAGATCAAAAAGTTGATCTTCACTCCGCTTAAACCTCAACGAGCATGGAGGGACTCGAACCCCCGACCCTCAGGACCGGAACCTGATGCTCTATCCACTGAGCTACATGCCCTCGTGCTGTGAGTATAACACGATGGACTTAGAAACCTGTGTGTCATACCGTTTTGAATTTTGAATTTTGAGTTTTGAGTTGCAAGACAAAAAACATCGCCGCTTCCAGCCGATCATCTGTCGCGTTTCAATTTCAAATTGGTGTCAGTTTGCAAGCTGCACCCTGGCTAGGAGAAAATACTGTGCAGGGATTCAGCTAATTGTTCAAGTTGGGCGGGTTGGTGAGTTGCCATGAGGGTAATGCGTAGGCGGCTGGTGGGCACCGTGGGAGGGCGAATTGCCGGCACAAACAAACCTTGGTGTAGAAGATCTCTACTGATTTGAAGCGCCGTAGTCGGGCGATCGACTTGCAGGCACAGGATGGGGGAGTGGGAGGGGAGTAGGGTGTACGGTGTGCGACTGTTATGACTATCACTGTCATGACTATCCACGCATTGGGTGAGGTTTTGCTTGAGCCAGTTGACGTTGCGCCAAAGCGTTTCGCGGCGATTCGTGAAGCGATCGCAAAGCGTGTCTGTAGCTCTTGCTTGCCCCAGGGTAGGAGAATCGCGGTCTTGGGCAATCACACGAATTGCTGCAAGGGCAGCCGCCGTGTCAGCAGGGGATAGCCCGGTTGTATAAATCCAGCTAGCGGCGCGGTTTCGCAAAAAGTCGATGAGGGACGCGGAACCTGCGACATAGCCGCCAAGACTGCCGAGGGCTTTGCTG
>JBGTAZ010000296.1:0-4813 GCA_041749615.1 Leptolyngbyaceae cyanobacterium
GTAAACCAGCAATAATGACGTCCGTATCCAGGACGACCTGTGGAATTGGCATGAAAACAGCATGAGAACTTCTTGACAGGAAGAGCGTTTACAGATCCATATCAAAATCAAATGCTTCAAGTTTAGAAGGTTGGGCAAATGCACCTAGGTGATTCGCAAACAGTGCCGGAATCGCTGGCACCGCATTCATTGTAATCAAGCGGTGTAATCAAACGGTTGAGAGGATTGAGTCATGGAAAGCAGACTAGAATGGCTCATACTTGACTCCTGCATTCGGCGGTTAGTTTCGGCTTAACGAGAACCCATGTATTGATAAAAGTAGTAGGTTGCCATGGGAATAATAGTTGCAGCCACCAAGAAGCCAACCACCCAGACCGTCGCGTTGCTTTCTTTGGTTTTTTCGGGCGTGGCAAAAGTCCCTTCCACCATCACCGTGTCTTTTACTTCAGGCGGACCGGGATCAGCTTGCCCCGAAAGCACGGCAACTAAGCGATCGCCTACACCGAGAAAAGCCTGATTATATTTGTTGCCTTCCTTCAAGGGAATCAGCACGCTTTCCTGTGCCACACTGGTGGCGATCGCGTCTGCCATAACTGACTTCACCTGGTCTCCCGTGCGAATTCCTACATTGTTCGTCACGTTATCGATCACCAGCAGCGTTTGGTTTGCCTGGTCGGCGGCGGCTGGAAACCAACGCTTAAACAGCTTGTCGGTAAATCCCTGGATTGTCTCTTCGTAGTCCAATCGGTGAATGGTGACAATGCGGGTTTCTAAGCCAGACTGAGCTGCCAGATCTGAGAATGCCGTGCTAAGTTTGCCCTCAGTAGTCCGACTAAGGATTTCAGCTTGGTCAAGCACCCAAGTATTTTCTGGCAAGTCAGGAATTTCATACAAACTGGTCGCGATCGCGGGCAATGCAATCAGTTGAGTGCTTAACAGAACGAATAAGGCTGCTAAACATAATCGCTGAAACACTTGTCGCAAGGATTTTTTTGCCCAGGTCAGCAAGGAAAAGAGGTTGAGAAGCGGACTCATATCAATACTTGTCGCAACATTATCTTTTTCAAATACTACGCTTATCTATCCCGATAGGCAATTTAATCTAGGGCAGGCGGCACCTATCGGGGGGATAGCCATAACCGATCAAAAAATCACAGATCGAAAAATCAACTGAGGCTGCGGGTTTGGTGCAATCGCAGAGGTCGCCAAGGGTGTAAACTTTTATTAACCATTTTAATAATCATTCAGGAAGTCGTTATGAGTAGTGGATTTGGTCAGCCCAAACAACCCAAGCAGCCTTCAAAAAGTGCAAATGTGCGGGGGAAGGCTTCTCAGCAATACGACAAGATGAAGTCGGAGGGGTTGCCAGAATTCAATATTTTTATTCGGATTAAAGATAAAAAAACCTGGTATCCTGTGGGATCGCTTGCTGTGAGTCGGCTTAACAAAATTAATCATGCGATCGCCCAGCAGGAAGCAGAACTGTTGCAAGGTGCGTTTCGGCTGTTTCCCGTGCTTAAAAAGCATCAACAATTCCTGGAATATGGCTATCAGTTAAAACAGTTTCCGGATGAACCGATTCAACTAGCCGAACTTCCTCAACCGGGCAAGGGAAACTTTTTAGAGCAGCTTAAAGACCGATTGTCGGGTTTCTTAAAAAAATAGACTATGCCAAACCATGCCAAACAACGAATGATGATTCGTTGCAAACGTAAAATAACGTGGACTATTGCCTGAGTTGAGCCGCGATCGCGTTGGTTTTCTCCACCAGGGTTTCCAGTTCCACAGTCGTTAAGCGCCCTTGATCGACGACTTTTTTGCCATTGATAAAGCTGTAATCAACTGCATTTGCCTGACAAAAAATCAATGCCGCCACGGGGTCGTGTAAGGCTCCGGCAAACTGGGGGCGATCGAGATTAATCGCAATAAAATCTGCTGCCATGCCAACTGCTAAAGCGCCCACATCATCGCGCCCCAACACCTTCGCACCGCCCAAAGTTGCCACCTCTAAAATCTCCCGTGCCGTCATTGCCGCCGCATTCGACTCTCGCACCCGCGCCAGCAAAAACGCCATCCGAGCTTCTTGCAGCATATTTCCGCCATCATTGGAGGCAGAACCATCCACCCCCAAACTCACTGGCACTCCCGCATCCAGCATTTGGCGAATCGGGGCAATGCCGCTAGCAAGGCGCGTGTTGCTACAGGGACAATGGCTTACCCCGGTGCCCGTCTGCCCAAACCTGTGAATGGAGCGATCGTCTAACTTAACGCAATGAGCGTGCCACACGTCATCCCCCAACCAGCCAACCGATTCGGCATAGTCACCGGGAATCATGCCAAAGGTTGCCAAGCTGTAGTCAATATCAGACTGATTTTCTGCCAGGTGAGTATGCAGCCGCACACCGGGGTAAGAACGTGCCAATGTCGCCGACTCGCGCATCAAATCTGGCGTAACGGAAAAGGGAGAGCAGGGAGCCAACGCCATTCGTAGCATGGAATAGCGGGAATTATCGTGATATTGCTCGATTAACCGCTGCGAATCTTTGAGAATATCCACTTCCTGTTCCACCACAGAATCGGGAGGCAGTCCGCCTTTGCTTTCGCCGACGCTCATGCTGCCACGAGTGGGATGAAACCGTAGCCCGATCGCCTGAATCGCCCGAATCTCATCATCCAGGGTGCAGCCATTGGGATAGATGTAGAGATGATCGCTTGCGGTGGTGCAACCCGACAACATCAGTTCTGCCGCTGCCATTTGAGCGCTGACATAAATCGCATCGGGGGTTAGGTTTGCCCAAATCGGATAGAGATTTTGCAGCCAGTGAAACAGCGTACAGTCTTGGGCTGCCGGAATCACACGGGTCAGCACTTGGTAAAAGTGATGATGGGTGTTGATTAATCCTGGCAAGACAATATGTCTTCCTTGCAAATCCAATACCTCGTCTGCGGTTTGAGGAAGCTCTGGCGTGGTGCCAACGTGCGCGATCGCGTTATCTTGCACCAACAACGCACCATTGCGAATCTCGCGTCGCTCGGCATCTAGAGTCACCAGAGTATGAATATTTTTGACCAGCAGGGTAGACATAATTTATGGAGTGCGGAGTGCGGAGTGCGGAGTTCTAAGTTTTGAGTTTTGAATGGGTTTTAATTTGTGATCCTACTTCACCGATCGCCGACTGATGGAATCAAAGACTACTAACCCGCCAAATAACCCGCCAAAATTGAGAGCTTTTGGGCGTGGAGATCAATTCGGTATCGTTTCAGTCAGTGGCGTAGGATTGAATCCTGATAAGGTGATGAGAACATTTGGCATGGGGCTTGGAGAGATGGCATGAACAATCTGAAGGCGATTGTGATTGGGGCAGGTATGGGCGGCTTAGGATCGGCGATCGCCCTGAAGCAAGCAGGCTATGAAGTAGAGATTTACGATCGGGTCAGCGAATTGCGCCCCGTTGGAGCGGGAATTTCCCTCTGGTCAAATGGGGTGAAAGTGTTAAATCGCTTGGGATTGGGCAAAGAGATCGCGGAAATTGGCGGACAGATGGATGTGATGCAATACCGCCGCCATACGGGAGACTTGATTAGCGATATTGACCTAGCGCCGTTGGTCGCAGAAGTGGGTCAGCGTCCTTACCCCGTTGCCCGTGCAGATTTGCAAGCGATGTTGATGAATGCCTATCCCGGTGAAATCAAACTAGGGCACACTTTTATTGGGCTAGAGCAAGATGAGCATAGCGTTACTGCCCTGTTTGAAAATGGTCATACCGCAACGGGTGATGTGTTAATTGCCGCCGATGGAGTGCGTTCCATTGCCCGAAAGTATGTGTTGGGTGAAGCCGTCGATCCAAACTATGGCGGCTATGTCAACTGGAATGGCTTGGTGCCCATGAGTGACGATTTGGCACCCAAAAATATGTGGGCGATTTATGTGGGTGAGTTTAAACGCGCGTCGCTAATGCCCGTGGCAGGCGATCGCTTTTACTTTTTCTTTGATATGCCCATGCCCAAAGAGGATGCATTGGAGGTAGGTGACATTCGCGCTGATTTGACTCAATTTTTTGCGGGATGGGCAGACCCCGTGCAAGCACTGATTCAACGGCTTGACCCCGCCAAGACTAACCGCGTGTTGATTCATGATGTCGGTCCATTAGAGGGTCTGGTGCGCGATCGCGTGGCGCTATTGGGCGATTCTGCCCATGCCACCTGTCCCGATCTAGGGCAAGGCGGCTGTCAAGCATTGGAAGATGGCTTTGTGCTGGCACATTATCTGGCGACGACTAATATTAGCGTTGCAGATGCCCTGAAACGCTACGAAAAAGAACGCAAGGAACGCACTGGCGCGATCGTCACGAAGGCACGCAGTCGAGCGGAACAAATTCACGGCAAAGACCCCACGGCAACTCAACAATGGTATGACCAACTACAACACGAAAAACCATCAGACGTAACCGACGCGATCGCTAAAATTATCCTACGGGGACCGATGAAATAACATGGCTGGAAAACTCACCACTCACGTTTTAGATACTGCCCAAGGAAAACCTGCTGCAAACCTGGCGATCGAGCTTTGGTCAATCGATTCTGAATCTGATGGAAGAGTGCTGTTAAAAGCGATCGCCACCAACACCGACGGACGCACAGATTCTCCTTTATTAGCCGATAGCGAACTCAAAATAGGAATCTATGAACTCGTTTTCATAGTGGGTAATTACTTTGAAACTCAACCCGTTGAAACAACCACGCCACCCTTCTTAAATCGAGTGCCGATTCAATTTGGCATTGCAGATATTGAGGCTCACTATCATGTGCCGCT
>JBGTAZ010000297.1:0-3774 GCA_041749615.1 Leptolyngbyaceae cyanobacterium
TTCAAGTAAAAATCAATTGAGCGCCGTAACTCATCTGCCAACTCCCCAATGATGCGCAGCATGGCAGCCGAGCCTGGATTAGTCCCCGCCATTTTTCCGGTACTGCCGATGGTATCGGATGGCACGATGGGGATTGTCATCCCTTGCAATAAATCTGTTGTGCGGGAGGGGGGCAGATTCATGGCACGAGAAAGAGCGCTTTGAATTTGGTAGGTGCCAATGGGAACGGTTCGAGAGAATTTGGGAACCCCGTCTTGAGCGATCGAAATTTCTGTACTCTCAAACTCAATGTCTACGATCGCCACCGCTTCTTGAGAGGAAAATTGCCGTAATTGCTCTCGAATCGTGCGAATTAATGCAAAGCTTGCCACTTCTAAAACATTGAGTTTTAATCCGGCTGCTTCAAAAGTGCGAATATAAGCATCCGTAATTTCTTTGCGAGTTGCTACCAGTAAAACTTGAAACTTTTCAATCCCATCATCATCTTGAAATAGACCTAGTTTTTGATAGTCAACATCTGCTTCTTCGCGTGGAAAAGGCAAATATAGACCTGCCTCTTGATTTAAAACCATTTCCCGCAGTTCATCGTCATCCAGTTCAGCAGGCACCGGAATAATTCGAGTGACGGTATCTCGTCCACCCATGACGGCTGTGTTCACCTGCTTTGTTTTAATTTTATGTTCTGCAA
The DNA here is from genome assembly GCA_041749615.1 of Leptolyngbyaceae cyanobacterium. Taxonomy (GTDB): domain Bacteria; phylum Cyanobacteriota; class Cyanobacteriia; order Leptolyngbyales; family Leptolyngbyaceae; genus ULC077BIN1. The sequence continues at coordinate 689 of JBGTAZ010000297.1, forward strand.
ACAGGGCTTGCAGTAGCTCTGCCATCCCTGGCGGGTCTATAATTTGCCCTTCTTGAAACATCCCTTCGGGCACCGGAGTCGAAGCCAAAGTGGCGAGCTTAAGTGATTGCCCCTGCTTCCGTAGCTGAGCTACGTTAATGCGGTCTGGGGCAAGCTCGATACCGATCCCCTTAGACTTTTTAGAGAGTAGATTACTTAAGGCTTTCACGACAATGCTGCCTGCTCAACTAAAGATTTTTGACGAAGATAATCCACACTTTGCAAATGCAACCGAAGGGATTTCAAGAACTAATGTATGGTACTCAACTTTGATAGAAATGAGCACTTTAATTAAAAAGATGACTTATTTCTAGGACTCGCTGAGGTCTGATTGAATCTTTCAAAGAGAAATTATAGAGGCGTTCCTTAAATTTGAAGCATTGTTCAACTAAAAATTTGACTGAGAAATTTGACTGCTCCTTTTAACAGCGATGGTACACACAATTTTGGGAACTGCACACAATTTTTTGACGGCGCGTGAGGTGGGTAGCCAAACTGCCACAATAGCAAGGATAGCTCGGTGGTTTTTGATTTTGTGAGTTTTGAGTATGTTTCAAGCTACTCGTCGTCGCTTGGCGCTATGGTACACGGCTGTAACGGCTGTCCTGTTGCTTTTGTTTGCCAGTGGTGTATTTTTCTATGTTCGCAGCACACTGATTGAGCGCGTTGATGACACGCTGAACCATGTGGTGGAAGTGGTTCGGCGATCGCTGGTGATTGAACCGATCAACATTCATGTAGAAGGTGGGTTACTGCGGGTCAACATTGAAGCGAGTTTTCGCAATAATGCTGCCACCGCAGAAGCCGATCGCATTGATATTGAGTGGTTTAGCCCGACCGGAATGTTGCTTTGGTCAACGCTTTCTGCGCCACTACAAGTGCCGTTGCGCTTTACTCCTAATGGCGAAACGGTCAAAATTATTCCCAAGATTATTCCTCAAAAAATGCCAGCCGCGATCGCCGTTCAGCCCATTTCAACCGTGCCTCCCCGTCCGGAGCCACTCGTTTTGCGGCAAGTGACTCAACAAGTGGAGTTAGGGCAGCAAGTGCTGGGCTATCTTCGGGTTAGCCATCCTTGGTTTGAGGTCACCAAGCCTAGCCGCGAGTTTTTTATTGATCTTGCCTTAGGAACAGGGCTAATGGTGGGTGCCGTGGGCGCGATCGGCTGGTTTTTATCAGAGCTAGCCATGCAGCCAATTCGCGAGTCTTATCAACGGCTCAAGCAATTTACAGCCGATGCATCCCATGAATTGCGTAGCCCGATCGCGGTAATTCAAACTAATGTTCAAGTGGCGCTGGCAGATCCCGATCCTGACCTGCTGACTCAGCAACATTATTTGCGGGTTGTGGAACGATTAACTCGGCGATTGGGACGGTTAGTCGATGATTTGCTATTTCTAGCACGCCAAGACAGCGGTAACGCTCAGGCACAATGGCTAACGGTTGACCTCGAATTGTTGTTGGAGGAAGTCATTGAAGAGCAGCAACTTCTGGCAAGGGAAAAAGAGATTGCGATCGCTTTGCAGCGAGTTGAACCCGTCAAAGAGTCAGGAATAACGCCCTCTGTAGTCGCCTCAATTTCAGCCGAGCCGGCTGGTCAGGCAACCGCGATCGCGACCAAACTGCCTCAACAACGCTGGAGTGTGTTGCAAGGCGATCGCGATCAGCTTTTTCGGCTGTTTACCAACCTGATTGGCAATGCCGTGAAATATACGCCCTCCGGCGGCAACGTCAATCTAGAACTCCAGCGAATTGGGCGGCTGAATCACGCTGGCTTGCAAGTGGCGATTACGGATACCGGCATCGGCATTCCGCCCGAATCGCTACCGCAGTTATTTGATCGGTTCTATCGCGTTGATCCTGCCCGTAGCCAAGTCTCGGCGAAAGGATCGGGGTTAGGGTTGGCGATCGCTCAAGCGATCGTCCAAAACCATCAAGGTCAGATTCACATCACCAGCATTCTCAACCAAGGAACCACCGTCACTATCACGTTGCCGCAACGGCAGGAAACCGTAAAAGAATGACGAACGTCGAATGTCGAATGTCAAATTTTAAGTTTTGAGTTTTAAGTTTTGAGTTTTGAGTTTGAAAACACTACCCTTTGTCCTTCGCCATCAGTCATATTTTTCAATCCCTAGCAGGTTCACTTCTTCATAGGCTGCGAGTTGCAGTTTTAAGGATTGGTTTTGTTCTTCAATATCTTTCAATTCGTCCAAGCGTTCCAAAATGCGTCGGGTGAAGTTTTCGGCATCGGGTAGCTGATCGGCAATCCAAGAGGTGTCAATTTCGATTTCAATCATTTTCAGCATATGTTGATATTCCCGCATCAACCGCTGATTGTTAGCAATCTGCTTGTTCAGGATATCAACAGCGGTCGTGGCGCGATAAATTCGGGCTGAGTAGATGGCTTGATCAACCTGGGTCATCTTTTGCTTGAGGGCGTTGATCTGTTCAATTAATAGTTGACTGGATTGACATTCATGAGTCAGTTCAGTGACTCGCTGCTCTAGTTTGCGTTGCTGCGCTAGCAACCGCTGATCGGCGATTAGGCGCATTCCTTCGGCGTGGGTGGCATTCAACGCGGGGCTACTAAGCTGGGCGTTGTGGGTGAGTTTGAGATAGGTCAACACTCCGATCGCGCTGAAAATAGAGGTGAAAAATACGCTGCCACCCGTGAGAAAAGACAGCAACACTAACCCGGTGACCAGGGTAATCAGGGTGATGACATGCTGGCTGGTGCTAGGAACAGGATTGGGCAAAACATAGCTTTTGCCTGTGGTGTGATTGGCGATCGCCACCAACCGCTTCATCAGATATCCCTGCATGGTATACAGCACGGATACCACATCCCCCCGATGAACAGGAATGACATCGTTTTTACCCGGAACCGAAAACTGGAGACATTTGAGGGTGCGATCGGCAGTGGTAATTTGAAAGGTGTAATGCCGCTTGTAAAAGCTGGGAAGCTTGGAGGTCAGGTATAGTAAGGCTTCAGTCATTGACGATCGCCTAGATAGCTTGCCATACACCACTCCATATCGCTGGCT
>JBGTAZ010000298.1:0-7929 GCA_041749615.1 Leptolyngbyaceae cyanobacterium
ATAGAGGGTTTCGTAGTTGCCCACTCGCAGCGCCGGGTGAGCATGACGCAGCGCAATCAACTGACGATGGTAGTCTAAAAAGTCATGATCCCAATCGACTTCAGCCGGAAAGCCGCGCCGCGAATCGGGGTCAATCCCACCCACTAAACCGACTTCATCGCCATAGTAAATGCTGGGCGCACCGGGAAAGGTCAGCAGTAAAAGAGTCCCCAGTTTAACGCTCTCTCGATCCTCGCCAGCAATGCTGAGCAAACGGGCAGTATCGTGACTGGCAAGCAAATTCAGTTGAGTCTGTTGAATCTCCCAAGGATACAGAGCGAGCAGCTTTTGAATTTTGGCGGCATAGCCTTTAGCATCTAAGGCGGGATAGGGCGTGTAGGAGCGTCCTTCCACATATTCACGGATGACGCGATCGCCTGCCGCAAACGCAATCGTGGGGGCAGTAAATAAATAATTCATCACGCCATCAAACTGAGTGCCGTCTAGCCATTCACGGGAATCGCCCCAAATTTCTCCCACAATGTAGGCTGCGGGAGTAATGGCTTTGACGCGATCGCGAAACTCTTGCCAAAACCCCACCGTGGTAATTTCATTGGGCACATCCAACCGCCAGCCATCGATGCCCAATTTCAGCCAATATTCGGCAATTTCCATCAGGTACTCCCGCACATTGGGGTTATCGTGATTAAACACAGGCAGCGCCCGATTATCCCACCAGCCCTCATAGTTTGCAGGGCGATCGCCATCATAGGGAGCCAATGGCCAGCCTTCGATTTTGAACCAATCGACCCAGGGCGAATGGGGTCCATTTTCCAAAATGTCGTTAAAGAAAAAGAAACCGCGACTGCAATGATTAAACACCCCATCTAGCACCACCTTAATGTTGCGGCGATGCGCTTCATTCAGCAATTCTTCAAAGGCAACGTTGCCACCTAAAATCGGGTCTACTTGGTAATAGTCGTGAGTATGATACCGATGGTTACAAGCCGATTGGAAAATCGGAGTGAAGTAAATCGCCGTAATTCCTAAGGTTTGCAAATAATCCAGTTTTTCGATCACGCCCCACAAGTCTCCGCCCTTATACCCTTGCAGCGTTGGTGGCACATGCCAAGGTTCCCAAGATGACTCTTGCAGCCAACGCTTTCGAGGAGCCGATCGCACAAAGCGATCGGGAAATATTTGATAGAAAACAGCATGTTTAACCCAATCAGGAGTTTGAATTTGCATAGAAGTTACAAGACTGAAGAATAGGAAATTACAGCAGTTTTCGCCCCCCTAGCCCCCCAATTCTGGGGGGGACTAGAGCCAAAGTCCCCCAGAATTGGGGGATTTAGGGGGCTTATAGAGTTTGCAAGCGTGGCACATTCATCTGAAAATGGCTGTAAGTCTAAGTTTGAGGAGGCTAACTGGTTCGTTTTTGTTTTTAGGGCAACATCTGACCCATTAGATTCACAAAACCCCTGCCTAGACTATCGAGATCTAGAGTGAAGTGAGTCTGTCAATTGGCAGAAAACATTAAAAAAGGAGACACCTTATTCAGGCATCTCCTCCAACAACCAATTAATTCAGACTTTGGCTATGGGCTTAGTCTTGACTATAAAACTATGCAGCTACTTTAGATTGCTGTTTTTTCTTCAGGCGGTAGCCCAAAGCCAAACCAACTAGCGTACCGCCAATGGTGAAGGGTTCGGGAGCCGCTTCAGCAGAGCCACCCATCAATTTGAAGTCTGCTCCATTGTGAGAAGCATCGGCACTAACTTGAACCCCAAAAAATGAACCTGTCAAACCTAAATCGCTTAAGTTGACACCCCAAGAACCCACTTTTTGAGCGGAACCAATCTCGCTGGTGTTGATGCTGTAGTTCGCGGCTTGCTGCATTCGGCGATCGAGGCGAAGGATATTTCCAATCACTGAACCATTGCTATCCAAACCTTGAATAGAGAGGTCGCTATTCATGCCCCGCTCCCACAAAAATAAGCTGGAAACTGCTTGGTCAAAGTTTAGGTTCATTTTGAATGAGCCTCTATCCTCGGTATCAATAATGTTGTTTAGGTTGCGGTTACCCAAGCTAGTAGCCACACTCGCATTCGTTGCCAATTCTTTTGATGAACCCGATGCTTTATCGCCGCGATCGGAACTTGCAGCACCACTATTTCCACCATTCCACACATCGTTACGCAGGATGGTTGCGGATTTAACCAAAGCAAATTGGTCAACAGTCTTGCCGTTGTCTAAGGTGACCGAATCTAGAAAAATATCACGAGTTGAATCGAGCTTTCCAGCCGAATCATAAGTACCTGAGACATTGCTGGAAAAGGTAAATGCCGCTTGAGCAGGAGAGCTAGATAATACTAAACCAGTTACAAAAACGCTTGCAGCAGTGACGATCTGTTTGAAGTTCATAGCTAGGTACTTTCTTGAAAGTTTTAGATGAGGTTACTTCCCAAGTATGGATACCTTTTTTTGTATAGAAAATAGCAACTCTGTATTCTTTATCAATTCGATCAAAAATAGCTTCAATTGTAAAAAATCGAACAAACAAAGAGCTTTTCTTAAATCGAAAGCCAACAAAACCATTTATTACAAGTAATTTCCGCAACTTACTTGAATTTATTTAATTCAAAAAAAATTACACTTCAGTATTTATACAGGTAGATTTATTTGAGATTTTTCCTTTAGAGAATGTCTTGAAAGGCAAAGCTGTTAGGGAGCATCCCACTGATGTCATTCTGTAGGTTGCTTCCCGTAGGGTACGCAGCAATAGCGAAGTGAAGAATTTCGGTCTTTGCCAGCGGTCTTTCAGCGCCTTAGTAAACACCTCGCCCCGCAGCAAATCCACATCTTCCGCAAACATCGTGAAAATACAGTCACCTTCGCCCGATACTTCTCTCGGTTCAGGCTTTGTGGATCGCCAAACAGGGCAACAAAGCGATCGCCCTATTCGCCTTTTCTGCTGAGTTTTCAGGCTCGTTTGCCCAACTCTTCACAAATCTGATGAAATGCCAGCGCGGGGTCAGCCGCCGCTGTGATCGGGCGACCAATTACCAGATAGTTGGCTCCAGCCGCGATCGCCGCCCGTGGGGTGAGGGTGCGGCGTTGATCACCGGGGTCTGATCCAATCGGGCGAATGCCGGGACAGATTAACAGAAAGCGATCGCGGCAGGTTTGGCGGAGTTGTTCTACTTCTTGGGGAGAGCAAACGGCTCCCGCGAGTCCACTTTCTTGGGCGAGAAGCGCCATGTGCAGGGCATATTCGGGCAACTCTAAAGGGATTTTAAGGTCAAAGGCTAAGGCACGAGTATTCAAACTGGTCAACACCGTAATTGCCAACAGATTTGGCACCGTATTTCCAGATGCAGCCGCGCCCTCAACGAGAGCAGCCTGGGCAGCTTGCAGTGCTTCTTTGCCGCAGGTAGCATGAATCGTCAGCAAATCCACGCCATGGTGAGCGGCTGCCCGACAGGCTCCCGCCACGGTATTGGGGATATCGTGAAATTTTAGATCGAGAAAAATCTTTTTTTGGCGATTTTTGAGTTCGGTGAGGATCTCCGGTCCCGCACTGACGAATAACTCTAGCCCCACTTTCCAAAAGGTGACTTGGGGCAACTGGTCGAGCAACGCGATCGCCTGCACTTTTGTGGGCACATCCAGCGGCACAATAATTCGATCTGCAACAGTCTCAATCACAGCTTTTCCTAATGATGAATGGCAACTAGTTTGCCCTCATCCCAACCCTTCTCCCTAGGGAGAAGGGCTTTCGGAAGTTTCCGGTTCCCTCTCCCACTGGGAGAGGGCTAGGGTGAGGGACATTTTCCTACTTTTGCTCTATGCAGTAGTTGTTAAAGTCTGCCACTAGCCGACCTTCTTCTACCACTAGATTTTGAATGGTGGCGGCGGATCGAGTCAAATCAGCCGCCGCTTTTTGTTGATCTTTTAACCCTTGAGGCGAACTTTCGATGGTGCTAAAAATTGTCAAGGCGCTGCTGTTGTCTTTAAAGGCGCTGTTCAGGGCGATCGTGTTTTGCAGATAGCGCGTTTTCAGGGCGATCAAGGTTTCATCTTTGAGGTCGATCGCCTCAATCTCTTTGATTAAGCGATCTAAATCAGTCACTAAACCATTGAAGGCAGTGGCAGAAGTGGCGGAAGCTGCTTTGAACGCATTGAAATCGCTTTTGGTGGCAGCGGCTTTCACAGCAGCTTCGTAGGTTTTGCCTTCTTGCTGAAATTTGCCAGCCAAGGGGCGCATTTTGTTCACAGAATCAGATAGCTTGCCACATTGGGAAGACTTGCTGGCACTACAGCTTGCCAGGATGAGAGCGATCGCGATCGCCGCTAGCCTACGGGTGAAACTAAAAACATTCATAGGGTATCGCAATCCGCAACAGGTCGTCTCATTCACCCAAACCCAAACCCAAATCAACTAAGCCACCAAGCGCACAAATCGTTTGGTGCCTACGCTCAACGTTCGCCCAACTAAAGCTGCCGCTGTCTCAAACGTTAGATCCACTTGGTCAATGCGATCGCCATCTAACTTCACTGCGCCTCCTTGAATTTGGCGACGGGCATCAGAACTGGTTTTGCATAAACCACTTGCACTAACGATGTAGAAAATTTTGGCAGGAAACTCAACTCCAGCCAGAGAAAACTCCGGCACCACAGCCTGCTGAGTTTTGCCGCCACCCTGAACTAGGGCGATCGCCGCCTCTTGCGCCTGCAACGCCGCCTCCCGACCGTGATATTGAGTCACCACATCCAGCGCCAGCAGCTTTTGACACTCACGCGGATTTTCGGGCAGTTGATCCAGCGGCAGGTTAGTTAAAAGCTCAAAATATTGCTTCAGCACGGCATCGGGAGTTTTTTCCAATTTGGAATACATCGTTAGCGGATCTTCCAGCAGCGCCACATAGTTGTCCAAGGATTTCGACATTTTTTGGGTGCCGTCGGTGCCCACCAAAATCGGCAGCAATAAGCCAAACTGCGGACGGATGCCAAAATGTCGCTGCAAATCGCGCCCCACGGCAATATTAAACTTTTGATCCGTGCCGCCTAACTCCACATCGGCTTTAATGGCAACCGAGTCATAGCCCTGCATTAAGGGATAGAGAAACTCATGCAAAAAGATCGGGTTGCCCTTGTCATAGCGATCGGCAAAGCCTTCTTTTGCCAACATTTGCCCCACGGTCATCGTAGTCAGCAGTGACAAAATCTTAGTCAAATCCAGCGTCGCTAACCATTCCGAGTTGTAGCGAATTTCCAACCGCCCCGGCGTATCAAAATCCAAAATAGGACGAACTTGATCCAAATAGGTTTTGGCATTCGCCGCCACATCTGCCTCAGTCAACTGGCGGCGCACTTCCGACTTTCCCGTAGGGTCGCCAATCCGCGCCGTAAAGTCGCCAATAATCAGCACGGCAGTATGTCCCGCATCCTGAAAGGCGCGCAGTTTCCGAAAAACGATGCTGTGTCCCAAATGCACATCGGTTCCAGTCGGGTCGATGCCAAACTTGATTCGCAGCGGTGCATCACTCTGGGCTAAGCGCTGTCGTAAATTGTCATCCACAGCACTGGAGGATGGCTGATCGGGAAAAATTTCGCTGGTGCCACGCTGCAACCAGGGAAAATCTTGATTAGCGCCCGACAATAAATCATTCATGAAATTATTTTTTGGGTCAATACTAAAGTCTGGTACAGTTGCGAACTAATATCTGCCTTCGGCAAAAAAACCTCGCTATAATTCAGGCGATCGCTTTCTCTAGCTGATAACTCTCTAGCTGATAATTCTATCTCTGTTGTGGTAGTCCGAGGAAAAGGATATAAATGCCAAAAATAAACGAATCCCAAAAGTAAACGAATGCCAAAAGTAAACGCTAATCTAAAGATTTCAGGTTAAATCAGCTAGACCGTATAGAATATCAGCCTTCACTGCTCATTCAGGAAATTGCCGCCGTGTCGTCCAACACCTTCCAGCAAAAGCCCAATACCCATCCAGAACCAGCATTCCAGTTTATTCGGGCTGTTAGTAAGTTCACTGGCGGCACATTGCTAGGGGTGACCATGCTGACCAGTTCTATAGTGGCAGGTGGACTCGTGGGCTTGGCAATTAGCTTCCGCAATTTGCCCGATGTCCGGGTACTGCGAACCTATGCACCGACAGAAACAACCCACATCTATGATGTCAAAGGGAAACTGCTGGCGAGTTTGCACGGTGAAGCAAACCGAGAAGTGGCGCAGTTAGATAAGATGTCTCCCCACCTCAAACGGGCAGTAATGGCGATCGAAGACAGTTATTTCTACCAGCATCATGGCGTTAACGCCGGGGCGCTTGCCCGTGCAACGCGAGCCAATTGGATCGAAGGCAGAACCGTTGAAGGCGGCTCCACTCTGACCATGCAGCTCGTCAAAAATTTGTTCCTCACGCCCAAACGGGCTTTCAGCCGCAAACTAGCTGAATCAGTTCTGTCGTTGCGAGTTGAGCAAATTTTCACCAAAGACCAGATTTTGGAAATGTATCTCAATCAGGTGTATTGGGGACACAACACCTATGGCGCACAAACAGCCGCCCAAAGCTACTTTGGCAAATCCGTCGCCAATCTAACCCTAGCAGAATCCGCTATGATGGCGGGGCTAATTCAATCCCCGGAAACCCTCAGCCCCTTCGCCAACCCCAAAGGTGCAAAACAGCGGCAGCAAGAAGTGCTCACCCGCATGGTGGATTTGAAATGGATTACGCCCGAAGAAGCCCAAATCGCCAAAAAACAGCCGCTCAAGCTGGGCAAAATCACCTCATTTCAAACCAGCCAATCGCCTTACATTACCGAAGCCGCCGTGCAAGAACTGACCAAACGGTTTGGGCGGGATGCAGTGTTAAAAGGCGGGATGCGCGTTCAAACTACCATTGACACAGACTTTCAGCGAATGGCGGAACAGGTTGTCAAGGAAGGACACGAGTCGTTGCTTGCCCAAGGGGTGTACGCCGACCAAATGGCGTTGGTGGCAGTAGACCCGCGCACTCACTTTGTCAAAGCGATGGTGGGCGGCGTGGATTATCGCAAGAGTCAATATAATCGGGCAATTCAAGCCGTGCGCCAACCCGGCTCGGCATTCAAACCCTTTGTCTACTATGCTGCTTTTGCCTCTGGGAAATATACGCCCGATTCCACTGTTGATGATAATCCGGTGGGCTATCCTGACGGGTATGAGATGTACTATCCGCAAAACTATGATGGCTCTTTTTCGGGACCGATTTCCATCCGTCAGGCGCTAGCGGTTTCGCGCAACGTTCCAGCGGTGAAACTGGGTCAGGAAGTGGGGCTGAACAAGGTGATTGATATTTGTCGGACTCTGGGCATTCGCAGCCCAATCGAGCCTGTAGTATCTCTGCCGCTTGGTTCCGTGGATTTGACTCCTTTGGAGATGGCTGGAGCGTTTGCAACTTTTGCTAGCGGCGGCTGGTACTCAGAGCCAACCTTTATTGTGCAAGTGACTGATAGCTCTGGAAATGTATTGCTAGACAATACGCCCAAGCCGCAGCTTGTCTTAGATCCGTGGGCGGTTGCTTCGTTGAATAGTGTGATGCAGGGCGTGATTAACAGCGGTACGGCAACGGCGGCGAATATTGGTCGTCCGGCGGGAGGCAAGACTGGAACCACTACGTCTGAGCGAGATATTTGGTTTGTGGGCTATGTTCCTCAGTTGTCAACGGCGGTTTGGGTTGGGAATGACGACTATACCTCAATTGGGCATGGGGCGACGGGTGGTACTTTTGTCGCGCCCATTTGGCGCAACTTTATGTCGAGGGCATTACAAGGCACTCCGGTGGAGTCGTTCCGTCCAGCTTCGGATTTTCCAAGACCCTAGGGAGAGTTTTGAGTGCGGAGTGCGGAGTACGAAGTTTTAAGTGCGGAGTGCGGAGTGCGGAGTGCGAAGTAC
>JBGTAZ010000299.1:0-8145 GCA_041749615.1 Leptolyngbyaceae cyanobacterium
TCCTGCTCTTCTACTTCAATGAAACGTTCAACTGTGCAGGCAATTTTTCGCCCAGCATCATCGGTCAAAATTACTGTTTCTGCATCCATTTCGATCTCATTTTCATCCATTGAAAAACTCCTCCTCATGCATAGCGCCCAAAAGCATTCTGCCAAAGTCTGTTTCACTTTTGTCTATTTTGGTTGAATTTTTCAAAAGAATTCTCAATTCTCGTTACAATCAGGGGCAGAATGCTTGGGCGATCGCCGTTCATCTAGCCATTGTTGCAGAATAATTGCCGCTGCTTTGCGATCGATCAAACCTTTTTGCCGGGTCGATGGAATTCCTTCCGCCTTCAGCATTTCTTTTGCCTCAAACGAAGTCAGTCGTTCATCGACATATTCCACGGGTAGGTTTAGCTCAGAGGCGATCGCCGTGGTGAACCGCTGCACCTGACGAGCCTGAGATCCCAAGCTGCCATCTAGTGAGTAAGGTAGTCCCACAACCAAAACATTCACTTGGCGATCGGTGACTAAATATTGCAACTGTTCCAGGGTGGCTTTAAAGGAACGATGCTCAATCGTCTCAATGCCAAAGGCAATTAGCCCGGTGCCATCGCAGCCCGCAACCCCAATCCGTTTCTTGCCCACATCCAGACCTAATGCTGAGATTTGCATCAACCCTCACCCCTTAACAACATGGATCTTGGGGGGGAGTATCTGAAAAATCTGTTTTAGCCGACAAATTCAGGATGACATTTCTAGGTTGACCCGGTTTGGCAGCACTTTTAGAGCGAACTTTTGGAGTTGCTTCGGGGGGTTGCAGGTTTTGGCTCATCGATTGCAGGCTAATGCGGCTAGGAATCGGCTGTTTACGGGAGGGTTGAAGCCCTTGAAGCACTTCTGGAAGCTGGAGATTTTCAAAGCCACTCAGCCTTGATTCTCGAACTTTATGCCAAACCGATCGCGACATCATTAGCGTATGAGCAATGCGATCGGCTCCTAGTTGCTTCAAATACTCTTCTCGCTCAGGTTGATAATCATAGGAAGCAAGCTGAAGCGATTGAGCGGGCAACTCTTGAGTAATCCGCGCCATTTGAGACATTAGCTCTGGATAGAGCCAGGTGTAGGACGGATTGACGGTCAATTGCGCTTGATGAGGGCGAGACCCATCTCGACATAGCTGAATCTGAAAATAGCCGATTGCGGCTTTTCGTTGCGATTCAAAAATATAACCACTCACCACTTCTAATTGATTTATCCAGTTTTTAACGCCATTCAGCACCGAATCAATCAAGCTGGTTTTGAAATCAGACAGGTGGCGATCAAAGACCTGCCGCACCAACGGCGGCATGAACATAGTGTCGAGTTGGTAGAGTAGCTGAGCATCTGCATTGCTGACAGGCAAAAGATTGGGCAGGTCTGGCTCTCGCTCAGCAAGGCTTTGGAGTAGGGCTGAATCAATGTCCCAATAGGTAATGTTGGCGAGGGGTTGAAAGCCATTGTATCGATATAGCGCCAGCAGTTCTTTGTCATTCACGTTCGCTTCTAGCAGCCATGTCCGAGCTTCCCAAACGGTTTCAAAGCAGTGGCGCAGTAGATGGGAACCGATATCATTGAGCGGCACGGGGATCGCATCAACCGCGATCGCATCAACCGCGATCGCGGGATCATCCAAGCTCACGAGTTCATCGACCACTGCAACCCGATCCACCCGCCAAGTCGTCCGAGTTCGATTAAACGGCGAGATTTTGATCACCCCTCTTAGCTTATTGTCTTGCCCAAACACATAGGCACCAAACAATTGCGATCGATTGACCAAAAAACTTAGAAACCGCCAAGGGGCATACCAACGTAGCGGCTTCAGCGGCTTATCTGGGTTAATAGAAAACTGTAGTTCTTCTCCTTCAACTTCATCACACAGCCGATCAGCGGTTTCTATATCGCCATACTGAACGGGGCGAATTAAGACTTCGGTGGGTTGAGGAAATGATTGAGTCATTGGTTAAAATGCTGAATCAGCCAAAAAGGAACTGAGGATCACAGTAGCATTCTAATCATTTTAGCGAATTAGCCAGTGTGCCAGATGTTAATTACAGATGTTATGTAAATGGGTGGCGGTAGATCCAGCCCGATTAAAGGGGACGAATCAGCACAACAGGGGTTTGCTCATCGGCGTTTCCTGCCGGATTTTTCTTTAAGGCTTGCTGAAGCATGGGAATTGCCACGCCCGATGAGGCTGCTAGCACCTTAACCGCTCCTAAATCGTTGACATCGACGATCGCCGCCGATAACCCCGTTTCCTGCTGAATCAGATCCACGACTTGTTGGGGATGTTCTGGTCCCAACACAATAAATTGGTCATAGGGGGGCAAAGTGCCTGTTACGTCGTCAATCAGGCGAGCCTGTTCCCCTGCCAGTTGATAAAACACTCCCGGCTTGCCAAAAACTTTGGCGATCGCGCCCACCAAAAACGCTGCCAACACCCGCACCGCACCCGACTGATCAATCAAGGCTTGCAATCCGCAGGCGGTCGCTAGGCTGGAAGTGGGTAGAAATAAATAACATAGCCGTGTGGCAGCCCATCCCGGCTTAATATCTTGGGGATCGCGAAAGCGCCCTTGCATAATCGCGATTGGGCTTTCCCCAATCGTCACCACATCGCCTGCTTTAGCATGGGGACTCACATACCGCCGCACCACCTCCACGGGATTATCCAGTTCTGTGAGGAGGTGAGTCCGAATGGGCAACACTTCAGCCGTTGGGGTCGATCGCCAATTTTTAGACTCTTCCGGGTCGGGAAACTGAAACGGCACCACCACATGGCGCGTTTTAGGAATTCGCCCTTGCGGACCATAGGTCAAGTAATGCACCTGCACCCACGCCGTTTTCAGTTGGCTTAGGTCAGCCCCATAAATATCAATTTGCACTTCTATCGTCGTTCGCTTACCAACCTTGACGATGTAAGCAAACCAGTAATCATCGGGGCGAGCCGTTTCATCAGGATGATGCGAAACAACATGTGTTTGAGTGGTTACGCCCCTCAAACTTCCGCCCGATAGTAATTTCACCTCTGCCCCTATCTGCGGCACCATGATTTCGAGCTTGGCAGTCCGGTTAATTAATGCCATCTCGCCGACGAGCCGATAGTGGTTCGGGTCTTTCTCCTGAATCTGCCATTGCCCAACGGTCGCTACCAGTTTATTGCCAGGGCGATCGCGATACTGAATTTCTAATGCCAGAAAATACAGCCCAATGAGTAGAATGCTCGTGACTAAAATAAGTCCAAGAAATTGGAGAAACACAAAAACCTCGGCGTGAAAGGGCTGTCGGATAGTCCTAGTTCCTTCTCCCATGGGGAAAGAGCTAGGGTGAGGGCAGGCGTTTAACAACCTGCAAAATTTCATCATCGATTGAAAAGTTTACCGTGGCTTGGGCGCGATCGGATGGAAGATAGTCATTTTGAAAGAAGCCTCGATTTGCAACCAAAGCGCGGTTCTTGCTTTAAAAAACTGCTAAAGCGGCAGATTCCAAGACTTAGGAATCTGCCGCTTTAGCAAAAATGAAGATCCATTAAAGGACTCAGCTAAATCATTTAGCCTACCGTTTCAGTCATCAGTGCTGAGCGAGACTGAGAAGGCTTAATCTGATACTTGACCAAATTAGCTAATTCTTGGAGCTGGCTAATCGCTTCCGCACCTTCCAATTTCATTAATTCGTGATCGTCGCGCATTTCAGTCCAGGTAATTCCGTAATCTGAAACCAAAAAGCGAATCAAATGGCTGTCCGCCAAACTCACCATAAAGGAAGCGCTATTCATCTGCCCGCCACAGGTATAGCAAGACGCGAGATAGCCCCTTCTCTCTAGCACGATCGCAAGAGCCTGAAGATTCATGACCAAATCTTGGACGAACTGACGATGTTGCTCTGCAAGTCTTGTAAACACGGCTACCCTCCAATCACCACAGTCAGTTTCTGAAAATTCCGGACTTTTTTAAGAATTGAACACTTACTATAAACGATAATGCATACTAACAAAGTTCTCAGATTGCCATTTAGCGCTGTCATCAAGGCGGTTCATGGATTAGGTGGATGAACTTACCCGAACTTAGAATACCCGAACTCAGAATAACTGAGCGCACCTCCAAACAAAGTATCTATAAAGACAGTCTGCCTTTATTTATTTTGCAAAAGTAAAGAGATATCCCTTTTTTTGGCTGAGAGATTGACCTTCGGTGCTGCAACTTCTGAGAATGTACTTTTTATAAGACGATTCTAACCATATTCATAAATTAATGACGGGTCGATAAGCACAATTGCTTACTACGTTTGAAAATAATCCTCAGAATACCTAACGGTTTATCCCTGTCAAATCGCTCTCAGATCGCTTCTGCACCGCGCTCTTGGTTCCTTAAAGCTTAGAAGGTCGATGCCTTTCAGCGATGATCATTTGAATTTTGGATGAATCATCACAGCAATACCTATCAATACATCCCGTAACGATCGCCTTAGCTCGCCTCCTATCGATAGAATAAGATCCAGACGAGTTTGGCTAGGCACTTTATCGACTTAATTCACGGCAATCTCCAAGGCATCAAGACCAGTCAACTTAAACAGTTACAGCAGCTTTACCAGCAACGATTACCCAGCGATCGCATCACCACTGCCGAATTTGCTCAGCGTCTTGCTGCCGTCAGTACTGAATTAGGTCAGCCTGTTTGCATTTACCTCAATCGACGGGGACAAGTGATTCGAGTGGGCGTTGGCAGTCCTCGCCAAACCCGGATTCCACCGTTAGAACTACCCCGCTACGGCGCAGAGCGGCTAAGTGGCATTCGCTGCATTGCCACCCAGTTAAAAAATGAGCCTCCTGGCGAAACGACGTTGACGGTGATGGCGATGCAGCGGTTAGATGCGCTGGTGGTTTTGAGCTTGACTGGAAGTGGATTTGAGCGTCGCGGGGGTGGCGCAACCGGCTACATTGAGGCAACCTATCTTGCCCATTTGGTGCCTCACCCAGAAGCCAACTGGACGGTGACTCCCGCCTTGAGCCTAGACACCCTTGCTGATCAAGACTTTGCGGGTTTAGTAGAAGGGCTGGAGGAAGAATTTCGGCGGGAATTTGTTGCCCGTCAGGTTGACTCAGATCACGATCGCGTCTTAATTGTGGGGCTGCATACCGAAAAGACCCACTCTCAGCAATTTCAAGATGGCTTACTAGAGTTAGGGCGACTGATTGAAACAGCGGGTGGAGAAGTATTAGAGACTCTGACTCAAAAACGCCCCCGTCCGCACCCTCGCACCGTGGTAGGAGAAGGAAAAGTTCAGGAAATTGCGCGATCGGTGCAAAGCGTGGGCGCAAATCTCGTCGTCTTCGATCGCGATTTGTCACCGGCTCAAGTGCGAAACCTAGAGACTCAAATTGGGCTGCGAGTCATCGATCGCACCGAAGTGATTTTAGACATTTTCGCCCAACGTGCCCAATCGGGAGCCGGGAAACTGCAAGTTGAACTGGCGCAATTAGAATATCGCCTTCCCCGATTAACCGGACGCGGACAAGCAATGTCACGCTTAGGCGGCGGGATCGGCACCCGCGGACCCGGTGAAACCAAGCTAGAAACGGAACGGCGATCGATTCAACAGCGGATCACTCGCCTACAGCGAGAAGTCACCCAACTGCAAGCCCACCGTTCCCGAATGCGCCAACGCCGCCAACACGAAGAGGTGCCCTCGATCGCCGTAGTAGGCTACACCAACGCCGGAAAATCAACTTTGCTGAATGTGTTGACCAATGCGGAGGTCTACACGGCTGACCAACTCTTTGCCACCCTTGATCCGACCACGCGCCGGATGGTGGTGCCCCATGCCATCACCCAACAGCCCCTTTCCGTCTTACTCACCGACACTGTGGGCTTTATTCACGAGTTGCCGCCGTCCTTAGTCGATGCCTTTCGCGCCACCCTCGAAGAAGTCACAGAAGCTACCGCCCTGATCCATCTGGTGGATTTATCCCATCCCGCATGGCAAAGCCAGATTCGCTCAGTCATGACCATTTTGTCTGACATGGCGATCGCCCCTGGTCCCAGTCTGCTGGCATTCAACAAAATCGATCAGATCGATGGCGACACCTTAATGCTGGCAAAAGAAGAACATCCGCAAGCCCTATTTATTTCGGCTAGCGATCGGCTCGGCTTAGAAACCCTCCGCCATCGTCTAGGGCAACTCGTTCACTATGCCGCATCGTGTTAGGAGAGGGCAGAGGGAACAGGCAACAGGCAACAAAGGAGAACTCCGAACTCGAAACTCCGAACTCCGAACTCAAAACTCCGAACTCTCCTCTTATCTTTCAGCAAATCTGTAGAATGGGAGAAACTCACTACACGCAGGCTCTATGATTCCTACCGTTATTGAACAGTCTGGTCGCGGTGAACGCGCTTTTGACATCTACTCTCGCCTTCTGCGGGAGCGGATTGTGTTTTTGGGGCAGCAGGTTGATTCCGACTTGGCAAACCTGATTGTTGCCCAACTGCTGTTTTTGGAAGCGGAGGATTCAGAAAAAGATATTTATCTCTACATCAACTCTCCGGGTGGTTCTGTCACGGCTGGCATGGGCATTTATGACACTATTAAGCAAATTCGCCCCGCCGTTTCCACGGTTTGTATGGGTCTTGCCGCTAGCATGGGCGCATTTTTGCTGAGCGCTGGGGAAAAGGGCAAACGTATGAGTCTGCCCAATTCTCGGATTATGATTCACCAGCCCTTAGGTGGCGCTCAGGGGCAAGCGACCGATATTGAAATTCAAGCGAAGGAAATTTTGTATCATAAGCAGCGCTTGAATGAATTGCTGGCAGACCATACGGGGCAATCTTTAGAGCGAATTCAGGATGATACTGAACGCGATTTCTTTATGTCTGCGGATGAGGCAAAAGACTATGGCTTGATCGATCAGGTGATTGACCGTCGCCCTTCGGCTGTTCACCCGATCGCAAACAACTAAGCGATCGCCCTCAAACGGGTTTAAATGCCATTCGCTCAAATGCCATTTACTGAGGGTAACGCTCTCAAATAATTTAAAAAGTCCATCAACTCGTCAACGTCCAAACGCTGGCGAGTTGATTTTTTATAGGTACGCTTCAAATAGTCGCGACCTTCTTGTTTCGTCCAACCAATGCGATCCATTTCTATATCAGTATGGGCAATCAGGGTCGAGAGGTCGTCTGGCTCCGTTGCATTCGACAGGGTGTGAGCGCCTGGGTTTTCTGCCGCGATCGCTTTTTTGGGTTTGCCAGAGTCGAGCGGAGCCGGGAGATCGTCTTCGCGTTGATCGCCCCCTCCCCATTCGCCTGGAGTGATGGGGGCAATTGGGGCAATTGTCTCCGCTTCAATGGATGGATTGTGAGAGAAGGCATCTTCAGAGTCACTGTCTTCATACCCGGCTCTATAGTCTTCCATGCTGGGTAAATATTCCTCCACCGGATCATTCACCGGATCATTCACCGAATCGTTCACAGCCTCATCCGGGCTGTCTTCTTCAGCAGGGATCATTTCTGTTGAAAATAGCGCTGTTGAGAACGGCATAGAATCTGCTAATGGGGCAGGTGATGATACCACAGGCAAGGGCAAGGGGGCAGGCACTCCAATTGCCTCCACATCTAGGCTAGATAATGCTGCGATCGGAAAGCCATAATCGATTGGCAGATCGATCGCGGCGGACGAAATTTCTAGTGATGGAATTTCTGGTGACGAAATTTCTGGTGACGAAATTTCTGGCGATGGAATTTCTGGCAAGAGATCGATGGGTGCAGTCAACGGCTCAGGTACGATTGGCGAAGCCGTGTTAGACGTTTTGGCAATCACCGAAATGCCCAACAAGTCTAAAACTCTCAGTCTCGCTTGATCTTCTGCTGTTTCTAGGTTGGCTGACTCTGCCATGCTGGTTGCGATCGCCGCCCCACTCACCTGCACGATCGCCTTCACAATGAATCGCTCTTGATGAATTTGCACCAGTTCAGTCACTAAAGCGCTGGTAGGATAATGCTTTTGCAACTGAGTAAACCATCCGTGAGAGCTACTGGTCTGAGACATAACGAGCATCCAAAAATAACTGCAATTCTAAAATCGCTGTTAGTTACAGTAGCGCACTAGTTCTGCCTCAAGACACCAATCA